>CANROZ010000095.1 GCA_947632365.1 uncultured Oscillospiraceae bacterium | reverse complement strand
ACGATGATGTGGCCGCAGTTGCGGCACTCCCACACCTTGACCTCGCTCTTGGCAAAGACCTGGGCGGTCTCCACGTTCTTCAAAAGGGCGCGGTAGCGCTCCTCGTGGCTCTTCTCGATGGCGGCCACCATGCGGAACTTGGCGGCCAGCTCGGGGAAGCCCTCCTCGTCGGCGGTCTTGGCAAAGCCAGCGTACATGTCGGTCCACTCGTAGTTCTCGCCGTCCGCGGCGGCGCCCAGGTTCTGGGCGGTGTCGCCGATGCCCTCCAGCTCCTTGAACCAGAGCTTGGCGTGCTCCTTCTCGTTGTCAGCGGTCTTTTGGAACAGGGCCGCAATCTGCTCAAAACCCTCCTTCTTGGCTTTGGAGGCGAAATAGGTGTACTTGTTCCGGGCCTGGGACTCGCCGACGAAGGCGGCCTCCAGGTTCTTCTCGGTCTGGGTGCCTGCGTATTTGCTCATGATCTGTGCTCCTTTCGTTGGTATGATATCCGTTGGGAATAAATTAGGAATCTGTCCTAATTTTACCATGGGTCACTCGATTTGTCAATCGTGTCCGGCCCCATTATTTTGCCCGTCCAGCCAGGCCAGAATGCCCCGGCATCCGGCGTTCACGTCCCGCCAGGTGGCGTCAAAATCGTCGGTATACCAGGGGTCGGCCACATCCCGGGGATGGTCGGTGTAGTCCAGCAGCAGGTGTATCTTTCCTTCTGGATCGCCCCTGCAGATGCGGCGCATGTTCCGCAGGTTGGCCCCGTCCATGCCGATGAGCAGGTCGTATTCCTCATAGTCCCGCCATGTCATCTGCCGGGCGGTCTTGCCCGCGCAGCCGATTCCGTGGCTGGCCAGCATCCGACGGGCCGGGGGATAGACGCCGTTGCCGATCTCCTCGGTGCTGGTGGCGGCGGAGGCGATGAAAAACTCTCTGCCCCGCCCGGCCTTGGCCACCATATCCTTCATCACGAACTCCGCCATGGGGCTGCGGCATATGTTCCCGTGGCACACGAAAAGTATTTTTGTCATGCATTCTCTCCTGTAGGTCAGTCTTTGTGGCAGGGGATATCCAGTCCCGCCTGCTCCGCTAAAAAGCGACGGATCGTCTCGGCATACCGCGCCGGGTCCTGGATGTAGCTGATGCCGTGGCCCGCGCCGGGGAAGGTGGCCCGCACCTTGGGCGTGGGGCAGGCGTCGTAGATGGGGCGGCTCATCTCGCAGGGGACGAAGCGGTCGTCCTCCCCGTGGATGATGAGGACGGGGACCTTGGCCCTGCGTACCTCTTTGGCGGCGGTTGTCTCATTCAAATCGAAGCGGCCAAACAGCCGGGCGCCCAGGGCGATGAAGGGATAGAGCAGGGCGGGGGGCAGGCGGTAGTCCCGGCACACCTTGCGGATGATGTCCCGGGGGGAGGAATAGGGGCTGTCGGCGATGACGGCGCACACCTGCTCCGGCAGGTCCAGCCCGGCGGCCATCAGCACCGTGGTCGCCCCCATGGACACCCCCGCCAGCACGATGGGGGTCCCGGGAAAGCGCTGGCAGGCGTATCGCGCCCAGGCCAGACAGTCGTACCGTTCCCGGAGGCCGAAGGTGATGGTGCGGCCGCCGCTCCTGCCATGGGCCCGCTGGTCCGGCACCAGGGTGTTGAAGCCCCACTCACGGGCCAGTTTGTTGCCGCCGCTGAAATCCCGCAGGCCGCCGCCGCGCCAGCCGTGGAGCTGTATCTGCAAGGGTGCGCCGTCCCGGACGTGATAGTATTTTCCCACCAGCCGGGTGCCGTCATAAGATATTATGTCAACTTCCTCATAGGAGATAGCCTCCATCTCCCGGAGCAGGGCGCCCATCTCCTCCCGCCGGGCGGCGTACTGCTCCCCGTCGGGCAGGGCCGTGATCTCCTGCCGACCCCGCAGAGAGGAGTAGAAGGGGACGCGGTAGCAGAGATAGGTCAGCGCCAGCCCCGCCAGGAGGACCGCCGCCAATAGGATGATCCAGTGCATAGAAGACGACCTCGCGATGTTTTATCGACTTTAAAAAGAGAAATCGACAATTCCTACGAATAGGCGCTCTCTCTCCCTACACAATACCGCGCAAAGCCGCATTTTTCAAGGCTTTTTCTTGCCTTTGATAAAAGTTTGTGCTACCCTTTTCCAGAGGAGATGAGACCATGGGCAGCAGAGAAAAGGCACAGAAGCGGCTGGCGGCGGCGATGGGCGGCGGGCAGCAGGAGCGGGACGACGCGCTCTGGGACGCCCTCATCGAGCTGCAGGGGGAGACCTTCCTCACCGCCAAGGGTCTGGCCTTCACCTATATCATCCGGGAGCGCCGGGACGGGGAACTGGGCGGGGAGATGTTCATCAGCCGCAAGGAGAAGAGCCTCACCCAGAGCACCGTGTTCATGGCCTATCACAAGGCCCTGGAGCTGGGCGGCGTGGTGAAGGGACCGAAAAAGCTGGGCACCTTCGGGGCCAGCTATCTCTTTCCTGTGTTCATCAGCCTTGGCATCATCCGCCAGGGGGAGCAGGAGCAGACGTGCATGTTTTCATGAAAAGCCGGGGCCCTGCTCAGGGCCCCGGCTTTGCCGTGGTCAAAAGCTCTCGATGAGCAGCGAGCGGGTCTCCCGGGCCCGGCGGCGGGTCTCGTCGGCGAAGGCAGCGAACACCTCCCGCAGCGCAGGGCAGGACGTGTGGGCCGCCGCGCTGTCATACTGCGCCGCCAGCTCCTCCGCCTGGAGGAAGGCGGTCCGCAGGGACGCCAGCTTCCCGGTGACGGAGCGGCAGTCCTCGTTGCCGCCGTCGGCGACGCCTGTGGCGATGAAATACTCCGCCCGCAGACGGCGCAGATGGCGTTTTGCCTCAGCGGCGTGGCGCAGCAGCAGCGCCCGGCCGTCCCCCTGGAGCATTTTGGCCAGCGACCCGGCATAGACCGCGGCGCAGGCCTCCTGGTGGATGAGGCGCAGCAGCGCGTCCTCCTCGTCGTAGGCGCCCGGCCCGGCCGTCGGGGGCCCGTCCCGGCCCGTGACCCGCTGCCAGACCCCGTCGAAGCCCTCCAGGCTCTCTTTGATCAGCTCTTCCATAGAAAAACCCTCCCGGCCATCCTATGTGCGGTCGGGAGGGTCTGTTCTGGTCCTGTTACTGCCAGGCGTGGGTGCGGATATATTGGAGGATGGCGTTGTAGCCGTTGGCGTTCATGTGGATGCCGTCGTTGCCCGGGTCGAGGAAGTCGTCGCTGAGCCGACCCTCGGCATTGACCAGAGCGTCGTGCGTGGCCAGGTATCCGGCCCCGGTCTGGGAGGCGATCTCATAGATCCAGTCGTTGGCGGCGTTGATGTTCTCATTTTTGATGCCCGCCGCCGTCAGCTCGTCCACCACGGGGTAGATGCTCTGGCACATGATGCGGGTGTTGGGGCTGGCGGCCTGGATGGACTGGACGAGGCTGGTGTAGTATTCCTTGAACTGCTCCTCGCTCAGGATGGAGACGCCGTTGATGCCCAGGGTGATGACCAGATACTCCGGCTGGGCCGCGGCGGCGCAGTCGGGGATGGAGAGGGTCCGGGAGGTCTCGCTGCCCACGGGGTAGTAGTCGATGGTCTCCACGGCCCAGTTGAACAGGCTCATGGTGCCGCTGGCGGGGGTCCACACCTGGTGGTGGGGCAGCAGGCCGTAGGCGTACAGCCCGTAGGTGGTGCTGTCTCCCAGGAAGACGATCTTGTCCAGATAGTTCTGGCCCATGTCTCCGGTCTGGGCCAGAAGGGTGACGGAGGGGGTGAGGGGCGCCGTGTTGGCGGCGTCGTTGGCGGTGGGCATGCCGTCGCCAGGCAGAGCCATCTGGGTCTGCCCGTCCGCCTGGGTCTCCGGCTGGACGCCCACGGAGGTGACGCCGTCGGACCCCGCGCCGGGGGCCTGATCGGCCGTGACCTCTGCGCCGGAGCCGTCCTGGGCCGAGGGCACGGTCTGGGCCGTCTGGCTGCCCCGGACAATGGACACATAGGCCAGCACCGCGATGCACACGCCCAGACAAATCAGTATAGCCATGGTCCAGAGAGCGTAGAAGCCCTCTCTGGTCCTTCCGTTCATAGGGGCTCCTCCTTATGATTGCCAGCCGTGGGTGCGGATATTGTCCAGCACGATGGCGAAGCCGTCGGTGTTCAGATGGATGCCCATGCCGTCGCCGTTGTTATAGGCAGGGTCCAGACCGCCCCCGTCGTCCATGAGTCGGTCATGGGAGTTGAGGTAATGGGTCCCGGTGGCCTCAGCCACGTCGTATATCCACTGGTTCGCCGCGTTGACGCGGCTGTTGTCGATGCCGCCGGGGGTCTGGGCGTCGATGACGGGATAGATGGAGTGGCAGATGATCCGGGTGTTGGGGCTGACCTCCAGGATGGCGTTGATGAGGGACGTGTAGTAGTCCTTGAACTCGGTCTCGTCCAGCATGGCGACGCCGTTGATGCCAAGGGTGATGATGAGGTACTCCGGCTGCCGCCGGGCGGCGCATTCGGTGATGGACAGGCCCTGGGCGGTGTAGGGGTTGGCGGGGTCATAGTAGTTGATGGTGTCGATGGCCCAGTTGAACAGCGCCAGCGTGCCGGAGGGGTCGGTCCATATCTGGGTGAAGGGCAGCACGCCATAGGCCCCCAGGCCATAGGTGGTGCTGTCGCCCAAAAAGATGATCTTGTCAAGATACTCCTGGCCCATATCCTCCGTCTCGGCCAGCTCCACCGGAATGGGCGTGGGCTCGGGCGTGGGTTCCGGGGTAGGTTCCGGCGTGGGCTCCGGCGTAGGCGTCGGGGTGGGTTCGGCCGTAGGCACCGCCGTGGGATCCGGGGTGGCGGTGGGCACCGGGGCCGCGATGGGGGAGGCGGGGGAGGCCAGCAGCCACACCAGCACGCCCAAAGCGGCGATCACCAGCACGGCCAGCACAGCCAGCAGCACCCGGGGCAGCATGTTTTTGGAAGGAGAGTCCATATCTTTATTTTATCCCTGTCTCTGTCCGGGGAGGTCGAGCCTGCCCCGAACGGCGTGATGTCACAGCCAGGCGTGGGTGCGGATGTTCTGGAGCAGCGCCTGGAAGCCTGTGGTGTTCATGTGGATGCCCATGGCCAGATCGTCGTTATAATCGGTGCGCAGGTTCCCGGTCTCGTCCATGAGCACGTCGTGGGAGTTGAGATAACGCACGCCCATCTGCTCCGCGATGGAGTAGATCCACTGGTTGGCGGTGTTGATCTTCTCGTTGCTGATGCCCTTGGGGACCCGGCTGTCCATCACGGGCAGGATGGACTGGAGGATGATCTTGGTGTTGGGGCTGGCCTGCTGGATGGCCGCCAGCATGTCCGTGTAGTAGCTGCGGAACTGCTGCTCGTCCAGTAAAGCGATGCCGTTGAGCCCCAGGGTGATGATGAGTATCTCCGGCTGGCGCCGGGCGGCGCAGTCGGTGATGAGCAGGCTCTCGGCCACGGTGGGATTGGCGGGGTCGTAGTAGGCGATGGGGTCCGAGGGCACGTTGAAAAGGCTCATGGTGCCGATGGAGTCCGTCCACACCTGGGTGAAGGGCAGGATGTTCAGGCCCGCCAGCCAGTAGATAGAGCTGTCGCCCAGAAAGACGATCTTGTCGATATACTCCTGGCCCGCGTCCGGCGTCTCGCCCAGTTCCACGGGGACTGGCGTGGGCTCGGGGGTCGGCTCCGGGGTGGGCTCGGCCGTGGGTACCGCCGTAGGCTCCGGGGTGGGTTCAGCCGTGGGCGCCGCCGTGGGCTCCGGGGTGGCGGTGGGCGCCGGGGCCGCCATAGGCGGTGACACCAGCAGCCACATCAGCACCCCCATGGCGATGACCACCAGCACCGTCAGCAGGAACACCAGCACCCGGGGCAGTTTGTTTTTGGAAGGAGAACGCATGTCTTTTCCTGTCCCCCATTTACACCCAAGGGGAAGCGTCCGCTTCCCCTTGGCAATATGGTTTTGATATCGCTTACTCAGCGGCCAGCGCCTTGGCCTCCTCGATGATCTTCTGCTGGACGTTCATGGGCGTCTCGTCGTAGCGGATGAAGTCCAGGGTGAAGGAGCCGCGGCCCTGGGTGATGGAGCGCAGGTCGATGGCGTAGGTGGTCATCTCCGCCATGGGGACCTCGGCCTCCACCACCTGCATGCCGTCATGGGCGTTCATGCCCAGCACGGTGCCCCGGCGCTTGGAGGGGATGTCCGACATGATGTCGCCCAGGTTGGCGTCGGG
>CANROZ010000094.1 GCA_947632365.1 uncultured Oscillospiraceae bacterium | reverse complement strand
GGGCAAGTTCCCCATGAGCGCCAACGGCAAGGCCCTGATCATCAACGGCGGCGAGGGTCTGGTGAAGATCATCGCCGACAAGAAGTACGGCGAGGTGCTGGGCATGCACATCATCGGGCCCCGTGCCACGGACCTGATCGCCGAGGGTGCGCTGGCCATCGGCCTGGAGGCGACGCTGGATGAACTCATCGCTACCATCCACAGCCATCCCACCGTCACCGAGAGCCTGCGGGAGGCCGCGCTCCATGCGGAGAAGCGTGCCATCCACACCAAGAACTGAGAAAGGGAGAGCCATATGAAGATCGGATTTGTCGGCATGGGCGTCATGGGACTGCCGATGGCCAAAAACGTCCTGAAAAAGTCCGGCTGCGAGATGCTCGGCTTTGACGTGATGGAAAAGCAGTGCGCCGGATTCCGGGAAGCGGGCGGGACCGTAGCGGAGGACGTGTCGGAGATCTATAAGAGCTGCGACGTGATCCTGCAGATGCTGCCCACCCACCCCATCATCATCAACTCCGTGGAGCAGGCCATCGCGCTGGGCAAGCCCGGCAACATCATCGTGGACCTGTCCTCCACGGCGCCGGACATCATCCAGGACCTCTACGCCAAGGCAAAGGCCGCCGACATGTCCCTGCTGGACTCCCCGGTGAGCGGCGGCAATCCCATGGCCATCGCCGGGACCCTGGCGATCATGTGCGGCGGCGACGAGGACGCCTACAAGAAGGTGGAGCCCATCCTCCAGTGCATGGGGCATCCCGTGCGGGTAGGCGGCTCGGCCAGCGGCAGCGTGACGAAGCTGGTGAACAACATGATCGGCGGCGCCGAGCTGGTGGCCTTTGCGGAGGGTTACGCCTTCGCGGCCAAGGCGGGCATCGACCTGCAGATGACCTTCGACGCCACCAAGACCGGGTTCATCGGCGGGCCCATGTATGAGAACAAGATACCCAAGATCATCAAGCGGGACTATGAGCCCGGCGCCCGCATCGCCGTGCACCGCAAGGACATCATCAACGCCAAGCACTACGCCCACAAGATGGGCGTGGACACGCCCATGACGGACGTGGTCCTGCACGTGATGGACTGGATGAACGACAACGGTTACATCGACGTGGACCAGGCCGGACTTGTCAAGTACTACGAGGACAAGATGGACGTGGTCGTGGGCGGCGAGTGATCGCAGCCCCAGCAAAACAAAAAGGTCTGCTGCAAAGCGCGCGTTTTGCAGCAGACCATTTTTATCGGAGGATATCTTTTTTCGCCGGACGGTCAGTTCTCTCCGGCCTGGGGACGCATATGGTATATGGAGCGTATCTCCTCGGTGGGGCTGCCCGCCGGATCGGTGAGGATGAGCTCCGGCCCCACGGTGAGGCCGGGCCGTCCGCCCCGGCGGCCCGCGATCAGCACCAGGGCCGGGGCGCTCTCGGCGCTGTGGGCCACGAAGCGCATCCGCTTCGGCTCGATATCCGCCAGGCGCATGGCCGCGAAGATATCGGTGAGAAATTCCGGCTTATGGACCAGGCAGAACTCGCCGCCCTTGTGCAGCAGATAGCTGGCCGCGCCGGAGAACTGGGCGGGGGAGAGGCTGTCCCCCCGGGCGGCGGCCCGGCCCTGGTCGGGGGAGGTCTTCCCGGCGTAATAGTAGGGGGGATTGCACACCACCAGATCGTAGGCCCCGGGCCGCCCGATGGCGCGGTACTGGCGCACGTCCAGCACGTCTATCGTGCCCCGGACGCCGTTGGCCTGATAGTTCCTGCGGCAGGCCTCCGCCGCGTCCGGGCGGATATCAGCGCTGTCATATACCGCGTCGGGGACCCGCTCGTGCAGCAGCACGCTCAAAAGCCCGCCGCCGCAGCCCATGTCCATGCAGCGGCGAAAGGCCCCGTTCCCGGCGAAATGGGCCAGCAGTACGGAGTCGGTGGTGATCTTGAATACAGGGTCGTCCATATAGACGGGCCCCTGGGGCCAGAGCGTTCTCATATCGGCACCTCCGGATATAGTTCGCGGGCGATATGATGACCATACCGCCCGCTCTCTTTTTTGCCTGTGTCTTACTCCTCGGCGATAGCGCTCATGGGGCACTGCTCGGCGCAGGAACCGCAGCTGATGCACTTGTCAGCATTGATGACGTAGTGGGCGTCACCCTCGCTGATGGCCTCGACGGGGCACTGATCGGCGCAGGAGCCGCAGCTGATGCAGGCGTCGGAAATCTTATAAGCCATATCGATTACCTCCGTTTTTTATGTACGCACTCATACTAACATAAATGCTATAGGAAATGCAATAGTTTTTTCTTCTTTCCAAAAATAAAGCGTTATGACAAAATAACCGTCGTTCCTCGCGCTTTTATTTTCTCCGGGCGGGCTATAATCTTCCCGGAGGCGATGACATGAGAAATACGGAGCGCTTCACCCTGCGGGCACAGACGGCCATCCGGGAGGCCTACGAGGCCAGCAGCCGTCTGGGCCACAGCTATGTGGGCACGGAGCACCTGCTGATCGGGCTGATCCGGGAGGGGGAGGGCGTGGCCAGCCGCTGTCTGCGCCGGGCCGGATTGGAGGAGACGGCGGTGACGGAGCTTGTGATGAGCGCGGCGGGCCGTGGTGTGCCGGGACCGCCCGCCCAGGGCCTGACCCCCAAAGCGAAAAAGAGCATCGAGCTTGCCTGCACCGACGCGGCCCGGCTGGGCCACGGCTTCGTGGGCACGGAGCATATCCTCCTGGGCATCCTCCGCCAGCCGGACTGCGCCGGGACGAAGGCGGTGGAGACGGCGGGAGTGGACCCGGATCGGCTCTACACGGACGTGATGGATATATTCGAGCGCTCTGAATACCGGGGCAGACCGGAGGAGGGCGGCACCCGGACGGCGGGCCGCCGCAGCGACACGAAGATGCTGGACCAGTTCAGCCGGGACCTGACGGACCTGGCCGCCCGGGGACAGCTGGACCCGGTGGTGGGCCGGGAGCGGGAGCTGGAGCGGGTCATCCAGATCCTGTCCCGCCGCACCAAGAACAACCCCATCCTCATCGGGGAGCCGGGGGTGGGCAAGACGGCGGTGGCGGAGGCCCTGGCCCGGCGGGTGGCCGCCGGAGACGTGCCGGAGCACCTGCGCAGAAAGCGGGTGGTGGCCCTGGACATCCCCTCCATGCTGGCGGGGACCAAGTACCGGGGGGACTTTGAGGACCGGGTGAAGGCGGTCATCCGGGAGGTGAGCCGGGCGGGGGACGTGATCCTCTTTGTGGACGAGATGCACACCATCGTGGGGGCTGGGGCCGCCGAGGGGGCCATCGACGCGGCCAATATCCTCAAGCCCGCCCTGGGCCGGGGACTGATCCAGATGATCGGGGCCACCACGGTGGAGGAGTACCGGACCCATGTGGAGAAGGACGCGGCTCTGGAGCGGCGGTTCCAGCCTGTGACGGTGTCGGAGCCCACGGCGGAGGAGAGCGTGCGCATCCTAAAGGGGCTGCGGGACCGCTACGAGAGCCATCACCATCTGCTCATCACCGACGAGGCCATCCAGGCCGCCGTCACCCTGTCGGCCCGGTATATCACGGACCGCTACCTGCCGGACAAGGCCATCGACCTCATCGACGAGGCGGCCAGCCGGGTGAGGATGACCCGGAGCCGGGTGCCGGAGGGCGTGAAGCAGGCGGAGGAGCGGGTGGAGAGCCTGCGGGCCGCCAAGGAACAGGCGGTGCGGGACCAGGACTTTGAGGGTGCCGCCGATCTTAGGGATCAGGAGCTGCGCCAGCGAAAGGCCCTGGATCAGGCCCGGAGCGAGTGGACCGTCCAGGCGGGCGAGGGGGCGCCGCGGGTGGGCGCCGAGGACGTGGCGGCGGTGGTGTCCGGCTGGACCGGGGTGCCTGTGGAGAGCCTGACCCGGGAGGAGAGCGAGCGGCTCAGCCACCTGGAGGACGTGATCCACAAGCGCATCGAGGGCCAGGAGGAGGCGGTGTCCGCCGTGTGCCGGGCCATCCGGCTAGGGCGGGTGGGCCTCGCGGACCCGGGCCGCCCGGTGGGCAGCTTTCTGTTTCTGGGGCCTACAGGGGTGGGCAAGACGGAGCTGTGCCGGGCGCTGGCCGAGGCGGTCTACGGGGACGAGCGGGCCATCATCCGGGTGGATATGTCCGAGTATATGGAAAAGCACGCCGTCAGCCGCCTGGTGGGCGCGCCGCCGGGGTATGTGGGCCACGACGAGGGCGGCTATCTGACGGAGAAGGTCCGCCGCCAGCCCTGGAGCGTGGTGCTGTTCGACGAGATGGAAAAGGCCCACGAGGACGTGTGGGGCCTGCTGCTGCAAATACTGGAGGACGGGGTGCTCACCGACGCCCGGTCCCGGAAGACGGATTTCAAAAACACGGTGATCGTGATGACCTCCAATGTAGGGGCCCAGGCCATCACCAGCGAACACAGGCTGGGCTTTTCCGGCGAGGGAGATACGGCCCAGGCCCGGTATGCGCGGATGCGGGAGCGGGTGATGGAGGAGGCCCGGCGGGTGTTCCGGCCGGAGCTTCTCAACCGGATGGACGCCATCGTGGTGTTCCGGCCTCTGGAGCGGGAGCAGCTGCGACGCATCGCGGCCCGGCTGATGGAGCGGGTGGCGGCGCGGCTGTCGGACCGGGGCGTGGACCTGCAGGCGGACCAGAGCGCCCTGGACGCTCTGGCGGAAAAGGGATTTGACGCCGCCTACGGCGCCCGGCCGCTGCGCCGCTGTCTGCGCCGGGAGGTGGAGGACCCCCTGGCGGAGATGCTGCTGGCGGGCTCGCTGGCCGCCGGGGACCGGGTGAGAGCGACCGCCCGGGAGGGGCGGATATGCCTGGAAAAGGTTGACGGCCAGGCGGGATCATGATATGATCTCTACAGGGACGGGCTGTGCCCCGTCCCTTTTACATTTGGAGGAAAAACAGAGATATGGATCTGGAAAAGCTGAAGGAAAAGGTCAACAACGACAAGGGCTATATGGCCTACAACGGCATCCGCGTGACGGAGCTGGACACGGGATACTGCCAGTGCTGGGTAGAGCTGAGCGAGAACAAGACCAATCCCCACGGCATCGCCCACGGGGGCTTTCTCTTTGCCGTGTGCGACAGCATCGCGGGCATCGCGGGCACTACTCTGGGCCGCAGCGTGGTGGGCCGCTCGGCGGATATCCACTTTCTCCGGCCCGGCCGGGGCAGCGGCTTTACGGGCAAGGCCCGGATCGTGGAGGCGGGCCGGACCACGGGCCTGTGCGCGGTGGAGCTTTACGACGACAGCGACACCCTCGTCACCACGGGCAGCTTCGAGCTCTATTTTTTGGGCTCGGCGGAGGCGTAAGAGCGCAGCTCCGTCCCCGGATAGTAGTGGGCCAGAATGTCCCGGTAGCCCAGCCCCTGGGCGGCATAGACCGCGGCGCCCCACTGGCTCATGCCCACCCCGTGGCCGTAGCCGAACACGGTAAAGACGAACATGTCCCCATCCCAGGATGGGTCAAAGGCGGTGCTGCGCAGGCCCAGAAGGCTCCGCAGCGCCGCGCCGGAGAACCGTTTTTCACAAAAGGATATCTCCCGCACCCGCCCGGCCCCGTCCAGCAGGACGGGGCCCAGCCATTGCGCCGGGTCCGTCTTGGGGACCAGGGCCAGGGCCTTGGCCAGCTGCGCCGCCGTCAGGGAGAGGGTGGTCACCAGGCCCGGGGTATCCTCCGGCCGCTCGGGGCTCTCCACACTGACCAGATAGGGCAGCGGCGACCAGATGGCACCGCTGTCCTCCGTACACCCCAGGGAGCTGGCGTGAAAGGCGGCCTGGATGGGTTCGCCCCCGTAGGTGAGATATTCCCCGTCTGTGGCGGCGACTGCCTCGGTGACGGCGCGCATGTTCTTTTCGTAGTCCCCGCCCCAGGTGTCGCGTAGAGCGCTCTCCTCCAGGAAGGCCACGCAGCAGCCGCTGTCGGCGCACACGTCGGCGTTCTCGTGGCGGCGGCGGGCCAGGGCGAAGGTCCGCACGGCCACGGCCTGGGCCTTCAGCGCCTCGGCGCCGAAGGAGGCGGGCATCTCCGCCGCCACGGCCCGGGGCAGATATTCCGCCATGGTCATGGCCACGGGCCCGTCGTCCGTCAGCAGCACCAGGGACCGGGCGCCGTCGGCGGAGGGCGGGGCGGGGACTTTTTCCGCCAGATAAAAGAGCCCCGTGAGCGTCAGAAAGAGGGCGCACCAGACGGCCGCGCGCTGCCGGACCTTTCCCACGGCCATCCGCTCCTTTCCGCCGCGCTCCCGCCCGGCGTGTAGGTTAGTCAATGATGTGTAACAGAATTTGGGAAGGTAAGGAGGGCATGTTTCGGGGATGACCAGTTGAGAGG
>CANROZ010000093.1 GCA_947632365.1 uncultured Oscillospiraceae bacterium | reverse complement strand
TACGCCTTCTCCACGGAGAACTGGAAGCGGCCCGCCGACGAGGTGGCGGGCATCATGGCCCTGCTGGAAAAATACCTGCGCCAGGCCCTGCGGGACCTGGAAAAGGAGAAGGTGCGCATCTGCATCTTCGGCGATCTGGCGCCCTTCGCCCCGGAGCTGCAGGCGCTGTGCCGGGAGTGCATGGAGCGTTCCGCCGTCTACACCGGGGCCCAGGTGAACATCTGCCTGAACTACGGCGGCCGGGACGAGATCGTCCGGGCGGCGAAGCGGTGGGCGGCGGACGGCTGCCCGGAGCTTACCGAGGACGTGTTCGGTGGCTATATGTGGGGCGGGCGCATCCCGGACCCGGACCTGCTCATCCGCCCCGGCGGGGAGATGCGCATCTCCAACTTCCTGCTGTGGGAGCTGGCCTACGCGGAGATGTATTTCTCCGACGTGCTGTGGCCGGATTTTGACGAAAAGGAATTTGACAAGGCCATCGCGGCCTATCAGCATCGGGAGAGACGATTCGGAGACGTAAAATAGTCGATTGAATGCGCGCATTCAATCGAGAAGGCTTCGGCCTGCTGCAGCGCACTCGCTGCGCTCGCACGTTTGCAGGCCGCTGTGAATGATTTCCGAGGTACACGCCCCCGGAAATCATATCCAAACTTATTCGGCTCTGCGGAGCCGAACTCTGCGAGGCTGGAGAAAAAGGCATGATCCATTCGGTTTCTATTTTGGGCTCCACCGGGTCCATCGGACGCCAGAGCCTGGCGGCGGCGGAGCGGCTGGGGCTGCGGGTGGCGGCGCTCACCGCCCAAAAGAGCATCGGCCTTTTGGAGGAGCAGATCAGAAGGTTCCGCCCCGCCTATGCCGCCGTATATGACCCCAAGGCCGCGGCGTCGCTGCGCGTCGCTGTCCGGGACATGGATATCGAGATCGGCGAGGGCCTGGAGGGCCTGCGCCGGGCCGCCGTGGCGGACGCTGAGGCGGTGGTGACGGCGGTGTCCGGCTCCGTGGGTCTGCGGCCCACCCTGGACGCCATCGCCGTCCAAAAGCGCATCTGCCTGGCCAACAAGGAGACCCTGGTGTGCGCCGGGTCCATCGTCATGAAAGCAGCCGCGGAGCAGGGGGCCGAGATCGTGCCCGTGGACTCGGAGCACTCGGCCATCTTCCAGTGCCTGGAGGGGCGGCGGGATCAGCTGCACCGGATACTGCTCACAGGCTCCGGCGGTCCCTTCCGGGGCTGGACCCGGGCCCAGACCGCCTCCGTCACGCCCCAGCAGGCGGTGAAGCACCCCAATTGGAACATGGGCGCCAAGATATCCGTGGACAGTGCCACCATGATGAACAAGGGCCTGGAGTTCATCGAGGCCATGCACCTGTTCGCCGTGACGCCGGACGACATCCGGGTGGTGGTCCATCCCCAGAGCGTCATCCACTCCATGGTGGAGCTCGTCGACGGCACCGTGCTGGCCCAGCTGGCCGTGCCGGACATGGGCCTGCCCATCCAGTACGCCATGACCTGGCCGGACCGTGCAGCGTCGCCCTATGAGCGGCTGGACTTCTGGCAGATGGGGGACATGACCTTTGAAGCGCCGGACCTTGCCAAGACCCCCTGTCTGGCCCTGGCCATGGACTGTGCCCGCTGGGGCGGCCTGGCCCCCGCGGTGATGAGCGCCGCCAACGAACGGGCTGTGGCGCTTTTTTTGGCGGGGCAGATCGGCTACAACGATATCTACGACCGGGTGGCGGAGGCGGTGGAGCGGGTGCCGAACGTGGCCGAGCCCACCCTGGACGATATCCTGGCCGCCGATGAGCAGGCGCGGCGTTTGGTCGGATAGACGGCGCGTTTCCGGCATAAACTGTTTCCAGCAAGCTCCTGAGAAAGGCATAAAATGAGTACATTCCTCTATATCCTGTTCGCGATACTGATCTTCGGCGTTCTCATCGCCATCCACGAGCTGGGCCACTTCATGGCGGCCCGGCTTTGCGGCGTGCGGGTGCTGGAGTTCTCCCTGGGCATGGGCCCGGCCCTCTTCAGCCGCCAGACGAAGAGCGGCACCCAGCTAAGCCTGCGGTGCCTGCCCATCGGCGGGTTCTGCGCCATGGAGGGAGAGGACAGCGCGTCGGAGGACCCGGCGGCCTTTTCCAACGCAGCGGCCTGGAAGAAGCTCATCATCCTGGCGGCCGGGGCGTTCATGAACTTTCTGCTGGGCCTGGTGCTGGTGGTGCTCTGCTTCACCCAGCTGAAGTCCTTCACCAGCCCCACCATCACCGACTTCATGGAGGGCTGCCCCTATGAGGGGGCGGACGGCCTGATGGTGGGGGATCGGTTCTATAAGATCAACGGCGAGCGCATCTATTTCTCCGACGATGTGTCCACGTATCTGGCCCGGGGCGGCGGCGAGACCGCCGATATCGTGGTCATCCGGGAGGGTAAAAAGGTCCGGCTGGACGACTACCCCATGGTGCCTCGGGCGTATGTGGACGAGGAGACGGGCGAGACGGTGATGCGCTACGGGCTGTACTTCGGCCAGCGGGAGACGGGCTTCGGCGCCCAGATGAAATACGCCTGGTACACCACGCTGGACTTCGTGCGCATGGTGCGCCTGGGGCTGACGGACCTGATCACCGGGGTGGTAGGCGTCAAGCAGATGACAGGCGTGGTGGGCATCGTGGACATGATGGCGGAGATGGGCACCCAATCCCCCACGGTATACGACGCCATTTTGAACATCGTCTACCTGGCGGCCTTCATCGCGGTGAACCTGGCGGTGATGAACCTGCTGCCCCTGCCCGCCCTGGACGGAGGGCGCATCTTCTTCCTGCTGGTGACATGGCTCTATGAGCACATCTTCCGGCGGCATCTGGACCCCAAGTACGAGGGGTTCGTGAACACCGCCGGGCTGGTGGCTCTGGTGGGCCTGATGGTATATGTGATGTACAACGATATCGTGAGGATCATTGCCAGATGAAAAGAGACGAGACGAGACAGATCCACGTGGGCGGCGTGGCTGTGGGCGGCGGCGCCCCGGTGACGGTCCAGTCCATGTGCAACACCGACACCCGGGACGCTGAGGCCACCCTGGAGCAGATGCGGCGGTTGAAGGCCGCCGGGTGCGATATCATCCGGGTGGCGGTGCCCGACGAGGCCGCGGCAAAGGCCCTGCCCGCCATCATGGCCCAGGCGCCCATGCCCGTGGTGGCGGATATCCACTTCGACTATCGCCTGGCGCTGCTGGCGGCCCAGGCGGGGGTGAGCGCGGTGCGCATCAACCCCGGCAACATCGGCGCGCCGGAGCGGGTGGCCGCGGTGGCGGACGCCTGCCGGGAGCGGGGCATCCCCATCCGCATCGGGGTGAACACGGGCTCGCTGGAAAAGAGCCTGCTGGCCAAGTACGGCGCCCCCACGGCCCAGGCCTTGGTGGAGAGCGCCGCCGGGGAGATCGAGGCCCTGCGGGCTGTGGGTTTTGAGGATATCGCCCTGTCGGTGAAGGCCTCGGACGTGACCACGGCGGTGGCGGCCTACCGTCTGGCGGCGGAGCGGTTCGACTGCCCGCTGCATGTGGGCGTCACGGAGGCGGGCACTAGCTATGGAGGCCTGGTCAACTCCGCGGTGGGCATCGGGACCCTTCTCATGGAGGGCATCGGGGACACCATCCGGGTGAGCCTCACCGCCGACCCGGCGGAGGAGGTAAAGGCGGGCCTGGCCATCCTGCGCGCCTGCGGGCTGCGCAAGCGCGGGGTGCGGTTCGTGTCCTGCCCCACCTGCGGCCGGACCCAGATCGACCTTATCGGTCTGGCGAAGCGGGTGGAGGAACGGGTCAGCGGCCTGGACAGGGACATCACCGTGGCGGTGATGGGCTGCGAGGTCAACGGCCCCGGCGAGGCCCGGGAGGCGGACTTTGGCATCGCCGGAGGCAAGGGCTTCGGGAGCCTGTTCGTCAAGGGCCAGGTGGTGAAGACGAAGGTGCCGGAGGGTGAGCTGCTGGACCAGCTCATGGCCCTCATCGGGATGGGATGAATATAGGACACCGGATGTGTCAGACTCTGGGCGAGAGCTTGGCATAAGGAGTACATAGCGTTGGATAAGATCGGGATATTGGACATGTTCCCCTGCTGTCAGGGGGTGGATAGGAGCTACGGCAACCTGCACGACGCCTATGTGCAGAGCGCCACGGTGAACCAGGAGCGGACGGGTATGACCGTCCAGGTCCTGTTTTCCGCCATGCCCGCCCCGGCGGAGGTCTCCGCCCTGGAGTGGGCCATCGCGGGAGAGTTTGGCCTGCAGACGGTGCACATCCAGGCCGACTGGCCCCGGCAGGAGAAGGCCCGTCCCGCCGGAAAAAAGGCGGAGGGCCCCGCCTCTGGCAAGGTGCTGCTGGGCCGGGCCGTCAAGACCGCCCCCATCCCCATGAGCCAGGCCAGTCCCGAGATGAAGACCGTTGTGGTCTCCGGGCGGGTGTTCGCCCAGGAGAGCCGGGCCATCCAGAAGCTGGGCGCGTCGGTGCTGCAATTCGACATGACCGACGGCACCGGGAGCATCCGCGTGTCCAAATTCATCCCCAAGGAGGAGGACCAGTCCGTCATCGGCAAGGTCTCCCCGGGGATGTATCTGACCGTGTCCGGCGCCATGAAGTTCAACAGCTACAGCAAAGAGGTGGAGCTGGAGCCCCGGCACATCCAGACGGCGGAGGCGCCGGAGGGTCGCCGGGACCGGGCGGAGCGCAAGCGTGTGGAGCTGCACCTGCACACCCAGATGTCCGTCATGGACGCCACCATCGACCCGGCCGACGCCATCCGGCGGGCGGCCAGCTGGGGCATGAGCGCCATCGCCATCACCGACCACGGGGTGGCCCAGGCGTTCCCCGCCGCCTCCAAGGCCGCCAAGGGCATCAAGGTCATCTATGGCATGGAGGGATATTATGTCAATGATGTGGACGAGGGCATACCCGTCCGCGGGCCGGGCGACGTTCCTCTGAATGGGGAATATGTGGCCTTTGACATCGAGACGACCGGGCTTTCTGACGATACGGACCGGATCACCGAGATCGGGGCGGTGCTGTTCAAGGACGGGACGCCCGGGGAACGGTTTCAAACTTATGTAAACCCAGAAATACCCATCCCGGACAACATCCAGCGCCTGACGGGCATCACGGACCGGGACGTGTTCGACGCCCCTGGCGAGGCGGAGGCGGTGGCGGCGTTTCTGGACTTTGCGGCCGATCGGCCCCTGTGCGCCCACAACGCGGACTTTGACGTGAGCTTCATCGCCTGCGCGGCGGAGCGGATGGGGCGGCCCTTTGCGCCGCTGACCATCGACACGCTGGCCCTGTCCCAGGCGCTGCTGCCGGACCTTCGGAAATTCAAGCTGGACATGGTGTCCGACCGACTGGGCCTGCCCGGCTTCAACCACCACCGGGCCAGCGACGACGCGCTGGTGTGCGGCAGGATACTGGCGCGGTTCATCCCCATGCTGGCCGAGCAGGGGGCGGAGCGCACGGGCCAGGTGAACGACACCTGTCAGGCCCTGCGCCGGAAGGCGGGCCGCCATCCCCGCACCCGGCACATCTCCCTGCTGGTGAAAAACCGGAAGGGGCTGAAAAACCTCTACGAGCTCATCTCCAAGAGCCACCTGGAGCACTATCGGGGCAAGGTGCCCATCATCCCCAAAAGCCTGCTCATGGCCCACCGGGAGGGGCTGATCGTGGGCAGCGCCTGTGAGGCGGGGGAGCTGTACCAGGCGGTGGCCCGCCACCGGGGCCGGGTGGAGCTGGAGCGGCTGGGGGCCTTTTACGACTATTTTGAGATCATGCCCCTGGACAACAACCTGTTCATGCTGGACAACGGCATGGTCAGGAGCAAGGAGGAGCTGCGGGATTTCAACCGCCGGATCGTGGCCCTGGGGGAGAAGCTGGGCAAACCTGTCTGCGCCACCGGGGACGCCCATTTCATGGACCCGGAGGACGAGATATTCCGTCACGTGCTGCAAAACGTCCGGGGCTTTGCCGACGCGGACAAGCAGATGCCGCTGTATTTCCGCACCACCGACGAGATGCTGGAGGAGTTCGCCTATCTGGGCGGGGAGAAGGCCCAGGAAGTGGTGGTGACCAACACCAACCTGGTGGCGGACATGGTGGAGGGGCAGGTGGACCTGCTGCCGGAGCACCATCTGTATCCCCCGGTGATCGAGAACTCCGCCGGGCAGCTGGAGGAGCTGGTATACGGCAAGCTGCACCAGCTCTACGGCCCGGACCCGGAGCCCATCATCATGGACCGGGTGCATCATGAGATGGACACCATCCTGGGCCGCCACTTCGACGTGATCTATATGTCCGCCCAGAAGCTGGTGGCGGACAGCCTGGCCCACGGGTATCTGGTGGGCAGCCGTGGCAGCGTGGGGTCCAGCCTGGTGGCGTATCTGGCGGGCATCACGGAGGTGAACAGCCTCCCGGCCCACTATCTCTG
>CANROZ010000092.1 GCA_947632365.1 uncultured Oscillospiraceae bacterium | reverse complement strand
TCCACCATGACCGCCAAGGACGGCACTCTCAAGAGCCGCATCGTGCCCACCCTGACCCCGGGCTCCATCGCCACCGATCCCCGCAGCTGCGTGCAGTACATCGTCACCGAGTACGGCATGGTGAACCTAAAGGGTCTGTCCACCTGGGAGCGGGCTGAGGCCCTCATCTCCATCGCCCACCCCCAGTTCCGGGAGGAACTGATCGCCGAGGCGGAGAAGATGCACATCTGGAGAAAGTCCAACAAGTAAAAAACAGAACATATGGCTCCGGCCCCCTCCTGCGAGGGGGCCGGAGCTTTTCTGCGCACCGATCAATTTGCCTCAGCGGCCCAGATACCGCTCCGCCTCCCGGACGGTGTTGGCCAGATAGCGGATAACCTCCGCCGGATAGCGGCCCGCGGCGGTCTCCCCGGTGACCATCACCGAGGCGGCCCCGTCCAGCACTGCGTTGAACACATCGCTGACCTCCGCCCGGGTGGGGACGGGGCTGCGCTCCATGGAGGAGAGCATCTGGGTGACTACCATGAAGGGCTTTCCCGCGTCCCTGCAGACGGCGGCGATACGTTTTTGCAGGGCGGGCAGCTCCCACAGGGGCACCGCGTTGCCCAGGTCCCCCCGGGCGATGACGATCTCATCCGCGGCCTCCAGCAGCTCCGGCAGCTTTTCCACCCCGGCCAGGTTCTCGATCTTGGCCAGCAGCCGCACATGGCCGCAGCCCGCCTCCTCCAGCGCGGCCCGGACCGTATCCAGGTCCGCCCGGTCCCGGACGAAAGGCTGCATCACCCCCGTGACCCCGAGGGCTGCCGCCTGGCGGATGTTCTCCCGGTCCGCCGCCGTCATGGCGGGGGGCCGGATGTGGGCGCCGGGCAGGGCGATGCTCTTGCGGCTCCGGAGGACGCCGCCCCGGAGCACCCGGGCCCGGGCGCCGCTATCCAGCCGCTCCTCCACCTGCAGCAGCAGCTTCCCGTCGTCCAGCAGCGCCTGCTGGCCGGGCAAAAGACAGGGCAGGACCAGCTCCGGCACCGGGATGCCCCCCGGCCCCAGCAGCACAGCGCCGCCCTCGGCCAGGTCCATGGGCGCGGCCAGGGCGCCCACCCGCAGCTCCGGGCCCTGCATATCGATGAGCAGCTTCGGCGCCGTGCCCGCCCGGGCCGCCGCCTGCCGCAGCGTACCGATCTGGTCCGCCGCGTCGGCCAGCGCCACGTGGGACAGGTTCAGCCGCATCCCCGTCATGCCCAGACGGAACATCTGCTCCAGGGTGTCTCCGTCGCCGCAGGCCGGGCCCAGCGTGCCATAAATTTCCACATCCACCGCCTCCTTCAGGCTGCTGCCTACAAGATATCACATCCCCGCCGCTGGCGCAAGCCGATCCCGCCTCGTCCCCTTGACAGAACGGCGGAAGAATGGTATATTTGTCGCGTATGAATAAGTAATTATTTAGACAAGCATTAAATTAACTCACTAAATCGGAGCGCATAGGATGAACTACGAACAGCAGTATGCAAGCAAAAAAGTGACGATCGAGGAACTGGCCGCTGCGATCAGAAGCGGCTGGTGCTGTGTTACGGACGCGGCGGCGTCCGTGCCCGTGCCCGTGCTGGAGGCCATCGGCCGTCGGTGCGAGGCGGGGCAGCTGGGGGGCCTGCGGTTCCACAGCCTTCTGGACCTGCAGCCCGTCCCCAACCTCTCGATGCCCGGGCACATCACCCCGGTGAGCTGGTTCTCCAGCAAGCTGAACCGGGCGGCGGTGAACCGTGGCGAGGGGGACATCATGCCCTGCTACTACCGGGATATGCCCTCCCTGTTCCGGGACTATATCCACGTGGACGCCTTTCTCACGGTGGTGTCCCCCATGGACGAGGACGGGTATTTCAGCGCGGGGGTCACAGGCTCCTTCAGCGCGGCGCTGTTTGAAAAGGCGGAGCATGTCTACCTGCAGGTCAACGCCAACATGCCCCGGACCGTGACGGCTCCCAAGGTACATATCTCCCAGGTGGCGGCCCTGTGCGAGTGCGACAGCCCCATGCCCCTGGCGCCCCCGGCGGAGCTGGACGAGCTGAGCCGCACCATCGGCGGGTATATCGCCCAGGAGGTGCCCGACGGCGCCACCCTGCAGCTGGGCATCGGCACCATCCCCGAGGCGGTAGGCCTGGCCCTGAAGGACAAACACGACCTCGGCATCCACACGGAGCTGCTGCCGGACAGCATGATCGAGCTGATCGAATCCGGCGCCGTCACCAATATGCGCAAGCCCATCCACCGGGGTAAGACGGTGTGCACCTTCACCTACGGCTCGGAGCGGCTGTATCGGTTCGTGGCGGACAATCCCGACGTGGAGATATTGCCTGTGGACTACGTGAACGACCCGGCCGTCATCGCCCAGCACCCGGATTTCATCTCGGTCAACGGCGGGCTGGAGGTGGATTTTTACGGCCAGGTGTGCGCCGAGAGCCTGGGCACCAGGCACGTGTCCGGCACCGGGGGCCAGTCCGATTATGTCCGGGGGGCCACCCAGTCCAAGGGCGGCAAGAGCTTCATCGCTTTCCCCTCCACCGCCGCCGGGGGCACGGTCAGCCGCATCCGGCCCACCCTCAGCCCCGGGGCGCTGGTGAGCACCAGCAAGAACGACGTGGACTGGATCGCCACGGAGTACGGCCTGGCCAAGCTCCGGGGCAAGACCCTGTCCCAGCGCACCAGGGCTCTGATCGCCATCGCTCACCCCAAGTTCCGGGAGGAGCTGACGGCCCAGGCCAAGGCCATGAACATCCTGATCTGAGAGGTGAACGGCGTGGACGCGCTCCCCTCCTGGCTCACCGCCCATCGCCTTACGGCGCTGGTGGGCCACAGCGGCACCGGAAAGACGGAGGTGGCCGTGAACATGGTCTTTGCCCTGGCCGCGGCCGGGGTAAAGACGGCCCTGGCGGACCTGGATGTGGTGAATCCCTATTTCCGCTCCCGGGAGCGGCGGGACCGCTTTGAGCAGATGGGCATCCGTTTCGTGGCCAGCTCTCAGGCCATGGTGGATGCGGACGTGCCCGCCCTTCCGGCGGAGTTGAACACCCTCCTGCAGGACGAGTCACTGCGGAGCATCCTGGACATCGGCGGCGACTCCGGGGCCCGGGTGCTCAGCCGCTTCCGGCATCAGATCGCCGGGCAGGACCACCAGATGCTCTTCGTGCTCAACGCCCGACGGCCCCAGGTGGCCACGGCGGAGGCGGCGGAGTGGAACATCCGGCGGATCGGCCAGATCATGGGCCTGCCCATCGACGGCATCGTGAACAACACCCACCTGTGCGGCGAGACCACCACGGCGGACATCCTGCTGGGGGCGTCCCTGGCGGAGGAGGTGTCCCGGCGGACGGGCATCCCGGTGGTCTGTCACACAGCGGCGCGCGCGCTGGCGGGGTCCCTGCCGGAGCTGGCCGCGCCTATATTCCCCATCGACATCTATATGAAAAAGCCCTGGGAGCGCTGAGCGCTGCCGGGCGGAAGGAGGTGAGAACCTATGACCGTGTTTTTACATTTTAATCGCGATAAGTGCAAGGGCTGCGAGCTGTGCGTGTCCGTCTGTCCCAAACATATCCTGGCGCTGGACATGTCCGGCACCAACGAGAAGGGCTACCATCCGGCGGCGGTGACGGACCCGTCGGCATGTATCGCCTGCGCCAGCTGCGCGAAGATATGTCCTGATTCGGTCATCAGCATTGAGAAGGAATAACGAGCTGCCTGGCAGCTGTTATTCTCCTGAAAATGCCAGTCGCGCTCCCGCTCACAGGAGACCGCGTGACATGGCATCATGGAAAGGAGTTGTAATTACCGTGGCAAAAGAGCTTTGGAAGGGCAACGAGGCCATTGCGGAGGCCGCCGTGCGGGCGGGCTGCAAGTGCTTCTTCGGATACCCCATCACGCCTCAGAACGAGATACCGGAGTATATGTCCATGCGCCTGCCCCAGGTGGGCGGCGTGTTCGTGCAGTCGGAGTCCGAGCTGGCGGCCATCAACATGGTCTACGGCGCGGCGGCCTCCGGCGTGCGAGCCATGACCAGCTCCTCCTCCCCCGGCGTGAGCCTGAAACAGGAGGGCATCAGCGCCATGTGCAGCGGCGAGCTGCCCGGCGTGGTGGTGAATATGATGCGCGGCGGACCGGGCCTGGGCACCATCCAGCCGTCCCAGTGCGACTATTTCCAGGCCACCCGGGGCGGCGGCAACGGCGACTACCGCACCATCGTGCTGGCCCCCTGCGACATCCAGGAGGCGGTGGACATGACCCAGGAGGCTTTCGACCTGGCGGACCTGTACCGCACGCCCGTGGTGATCCTGGGCGACGGCATGATCGGCCAGATGATGGAGCCCATCGAGTGGCATGACATCCCCAAACGGGAGCTGCCCCCCAAGGACTGGACCGCCAGCGGCCGGAAGGGCCGCGCGCACAGCAATTTCGTCACCTCCCTGCGCATCGACGCCCAGGACTGCGAGGACTTCAACCGGGCTCTGGAGGCAAAATACAAGACCATCGCCGAGAAGGAGACCCGCTGGGCGGAGAAGGACGCTGAGGGCTGCGACATCCTGCTGGTGGCTTACGGTACCCCCTCCCGCATCGCGCTGTCCGCGGTGGAGGAGCTGGAGGTCAAGGGCATCAAGGCGGGACTTTTCCGGCCCCAGACCGTGTGGCCCTTCCCCTCGGCGCGGCTGGCCCAGCTGGCGGCCCAGCCCGGGCTGAAGGCCATACTGGTGGTGGAGATGAGCCTGGGCCAGATGCTGGAAGACGTGCAGCTGGCCGTCCAGGGCGCCAAGCCCGTGCGGTTCTACGGCCGGGTGGGCGGCATGGTGCCCAGCGTGGAGGAGATCGCCGAAGAGGCGGAGAAGATATTGCAGGAGGTGCGGTGATATGACCACAGTATATCGCAAATCTGCAGGCCTGCAGGACCGGGACCTCCACTACTGCCCCGGCTGCAGCCACGGTATCGTACATAAATTGATCGCGGAGTGCATGGAGGAGCTGGGCCTCATCGACAGGGCCATCCTGGTCTGCCCGGTGGGCTGCTCCGTGTTCGCGGGCAACTACTTCGCCTGCGACTGCATCGAGGCCATCCACGGCCGGGCCCCGGCGGTGGCCACGGCCATCAAGCGCACCCACCCGGATCAGCTGGTGGTCACCTATCAGGGCGACGGCGACCTGGCCAGCATCGGCGCGGCGGAGATCGTCCACGCCGCCATGCGGGGGGAGAAATTCACCACGGTGTTCATCAATAACGCCATCTACGGCATGACCGGCGGCCAGATGGCCCCCACCACGCTGCTGGGCCAGCGGGCCACCACCGCCCCTCTGGGCCGGAAAAAGGAGCTGCACGGCAGCCCCATGCGGGTGTGCGAGCTGCTGGCCTCCCAGGAGGGACTGGCCTATGCCGAGCGGGTGTGCGTGGCGGATATCCCCCACCTGAACCAGGCCAAAAAGGCCATCAAGAAGGCCTTTGAGCTGCAGCTGTCCGGCGTGGGCTTCACCTTCGTGGAGGTGCTGAGCGCCTGCCCCACCAACTGGGGCATGAGCCCGGTGGAGGCCAACAAGTGGCTCATGGAGAACATGGCCGCCTATTACCCCCTGGGCGTGATAAAGGAGGCGCAGGTGTGATGAAAAAACAGATCACTATATCCGGTTTTGGCGGCCAGGGCGTCATGAGCATCGGCAAGAGCCTGGTGGAGGCCGCCGTGGCCGAGGGGATGCACGCCACCTGGGTGCCCTCCTACGGCCCGGAGATGCGGGGCGGCACCGCCAACTGTCAGGTGGTCCTCTCCGACGAGCCTGTGGGCTCCCCCGTGTTCACCTACCCCACGGAGCTGATCGCCATGAACCTGCCCTCTCTGCACAAGTTCGAGGACAAGGTGCAGTCCGGCGGCATCATCTTCATCAACAGCTCCATCATCAGTCAGAAGGTGCAGCGCACCGACGTGAAGGCGGTGTACGTGCCCTGCGACACCATCGCCGACGAGCTGGGCAACAAGAAGGTGGCCAACATGGTGATGCTGGGCGCCTATATCGCCGCCACCGGGGCCCTGAAGCAGGAGACCATCAGGGAGATGCTGGTGCACATGTTCACCGGGCCCAAGGCCAAGCTGGTGGAGCTGAACATGCAGGCCCTGGAGAAGGGCGCCGCCTGCCTGGATGGGTGACAAAATGGCGGCCGACGCGGTCTTTTCCGATCCCGCGCTGGAGGCGCTGCGGAAAAAATACTTCCCCCGGGTGCCCTGGACGGAGGCGGGCCCAGTCCGCCGCCGCTACAGGGCCCGGGCGGAGGGGCGCACCGTGGCGCAGGCGCTGGAGGCGCTGGCCCTTTCGGAGGGCTTCATCGCCCCGGGCCGCCGGGCGGTGGCCGGAGACGGCGAGCGGTGCCTGACGGCGTTCCGGACCGGGGAGAACGAGGGCACGCTGGTGTTCGGCCTGGGGGCGGACGCACTCTGGTGCGACCTGGCCCTGGCTGACCCGGACAGCGACGGCTGGCAGGCGCTGACCGTCCGCAGCGAGGAGGCGGAGAACCTGATCGCCCTGGCCCACGCGGTGGGCGCCGTCCGGTTTAAAAAGGCATAAAATATCCGTACAGCAAAAGGACCATCCCGTGGGATGGTCCTTTTTGCTTCGTGTTTTTGCCTTGCCTTTTACTTGGCGGCCTTGGCGGCAC
>CANROZ010000091.1 GCA_947632365.1 uncultured Oscillospiraceae bacterium | reverse complement strand
AAGCAGCAGCAGTCCCTGCTGGACTTCATCGAGAACGGCAAGATCACCCTCATCGCCTCCACCACGGAGAACCCCTACTTCTGCGTGTTCAACGCCATCCTCTCCCGGAGCACGGTGTTCGAGTTCAAGCAGCTGACCCCAGCCGATGTGAAAAAGGCCATGGAGCGGGTGCTGCGGCTTTTGCAGGAGCGGGACGGCACGGCCATCGTCCCGGAGGAGGGCGTGCTGGACTACATCGCCTCCGCCTGCGGCGGCGACGCCAGAAAGAGCCTCAACACCCTGGAGCTGCTCTATTCCACGGCCCACGTGGGCCGGAACGGCATGCGCTTCACCCTGGCCGACGCCCGGGCCGTCACCCAGCGTAGCGCCATGCGCTACGACCGGGACGGAGACGAGCACTTTGACATCCTGTCCGCCCTGATGAAATCCATGCGGGGCTCGGACCCGGACGCGGCGGTGCACTATCTGGCCCGGTTCCTGGAGACCGGGGACCTGCTGGGTGCCTGCCGACGCATCCTGTGCTCCGCCAGCGAGGACATCGGCCTGGCCTATCCGCTGGCGGTGCCCATCGTGAAGGCCTGTGTGGACTCGGCTTTGCAGCTTGGTCTGCCCGAGGCAAGGCTGCCCCTGGCGGAGGCGGTGATCTTCCTGGCCACCTGCCCCAAGTCCAACACCGGGTGCATGGCCATCGACGCGGCCATCGCCGATGTGAAAGCGGGCAAGGCGGGCCCCATCCCCCGTGAGCTGCAAAATGTCCACGCCGACGGCACAGGCTTTGAGCGGGAGCAGGGGTATCTCTACCCCCATAACTTCCCCGGCCGCTGGGTGGCACAGCAGTACCTGCCCGACAGCCTGAAGGACGCCCGCTATTACGAGTACGGCGACAACAAAACCGAGCAGGCCGCCAAAAAATACTGGGACCTCATCAAGGGCCAGGGTTAGAGCACGCGCCCTTTTGCCGTGGCGATGATCTCCCGGGCCCGCAGGACCTGGTCGGCCCGGACGTTCAGGGTGAGCCGGGCCTGGCCCGCCGCGGCGTCGGTCCGCTCCATCACCGCCCGGGAGCCCAGCACCGCCGCGTACATCTCCCCGGGGGGCACGCTGTCCGCCGCCGTCAGACCGTAGGAGGGGTCCATGTTCACCAGGGGCATATCCGAGCGCCGTTTCCTATCCGGTGCCCGCAGCTCCGTGATGGAATACTCGATGCCGTTGCGCCTGAGGCGCATCAGCGCCAGGTCCGCCCCGTCCCGATCGTCGAACACCGCTGTGAGCTGATTGGTCATATCCGTCACCTCGCAAGGATTTTTAATAGTCTTCCCATTTTCAGGAGGTTCATACCATGCGTTACGAAGGCGACATCTACCGTCCCCCCGGGGAGTGGAAGAGCTATCTGCTGCAATGCACCGTGGGCTGCTCCAACAACACCTGCACCTTCTGCTCCATGTACAAATCCAAGCGCTACCACACCCGGCCCCTGGAGGACGTGCTGGAGGACATCCGGATGGCGAGGCACACCTTCTACCGGGACACGGAGACGGTGTTCCTCTGCGACGGGGACGCCATCGACCTGCCGCCGGAGTATCTGTTCGCGGTGTTGAAGGCCCTGTACGAGGCCTTCCCCCATCTGCGGCGGGTGACCACCTACGCCGGGCCCCTGTCCACCCTGCGCAAGACCCCCCAGGAGCTGAAGGCCATCCGGGACGCGGGCCTGCAGCGGGCCTATCTGGGGGTGGAGACCGGAGACGACGCACTGCTGCGCCATGTGAAAAAGGGCGTGGGCGCGGACGGCATGCTCCAGGCGGGCCGGGCCCTGGTGGAGGCGGGCTTCGATCTTTGGGCCATCGTCATCACGGGCCTGGAGGGCGGCGGCCGGGAGGCCCTGGAGAAAAACGCCTCCCTCACGGCGGACATGATAAATCGCATGCAGCCCAAGCATCTCTCCTCCATGACCCTCATGCCCGTGGAGGGCACGCCCCTCTACGGCGAGGTCCAGCGGGGGGAGCTGACCCTGCAGACCCCCTTCGAGAGCCTTCTGGAGGTACGCCAGCTGGTGAGCCAAATCGAGCTGAGCGGCCTGCACTACACCTCCAATCACGCCTCCAACTACCTGCCCATCAAGGGAACCATCAAGGAGGAACGGGAGCGCATCCTGGCCCAGCTGGACGAAGTGCTGGCCAGCCAGGACCCCTCCCTGCTGCGGGACGACATGTTCCGCGGCCTGTGAGATGACGGACGCCGTATATGCGGACCTGGCCCTGCTGTGGGGCTGGCTCTGCCTGGACATGGTCCCCGGCCCGGCGGACGTGATCGCCGCCTTCGGCTGCTATGACGAGACCATCCCCCTGCGGGCGGCGGAGCTGTGGAAACAGGGTCTGGCCCCCTGGGTGGTGTTCTCCAGCGGTCTGGGCCGGAACACGGAGGGCCTTTTTCGGCAGTCCGAGGCGGCCCGGTTCGCCGCCATCGCCGCCTATGAGCGGCTGGTGCAGGCGGGCTATACGGGGCAGCTGGCCCGCCCGTGAGCCCAGAGCCATAAAAAAATCGGCCCGGAGCTGACGCTCCGGGCCTCGTTATCTCATTCGCCTTTCAGGATGTTCACGACCTCGCCCACGTAGATGGTGTGGGGCGGGTCCGTGCGGTAATAGTCCTCCGCCACATCCGCCGGGACAGCGGAAACGTCAAGATCGTGGGCGTACATCTTCCGGCACAGCAGCGTCACCCGGGCCTGGCGGAACGTCACCGCCCCGTCCAGATACACCGGGGTCAGGCCCGCGGCGGCCACCTTGTCCCCGTCCCGGCCGGAGTGGGAGCCCAGATAGCCCAGGGCCTGGCGGTATTCCGGCGGGAAAAAGCTGACGGTGAACCAGTCGTTTTTCTCCAGAAATTCGTGGGTGTAGCGGTTCTTCTTCACATAGACCGTGGCGGCGGGACGGCTCCACAGGGTACCCAGACCGCCCCAGCTGATGGTCATGGTATTGTAATCCCCCTCCGTCCCGGCAGTCACCAGGGCCCAGTCCTGGTCGAATATCTTGAATACATCCGCTGTGAACTCGTCCATATCCTCTCCTCCTCAGTAGGGACTGATCTCCATGGTATCGTCGTCGGCGCCCTTCTCGATGGCCAGTATTTTGGCCCAGTAGCCGCCCTGCTCCCCCACGTGCACGAACACCCGCTCGCCCACCTTGTGGCCCAGCACCGCCTGCCCCACCGGGGACTCCTTGCTGATGAGCCCCTTGGCCGGATTCTGGCGCAGGGTGGTCACCAGAGTGATGGTCTCCTCCTCGTTCTCGTCCTCCATAAAGAGGGTCACCCGGTCGAAAAGGCCCGCCTCGTCCGCCTCGGACTTGGCCTCGATCACCACCGCCGAGGCGATCATCCGCTTCAGATAGCGGATGCGGCTCTCGTTTTTATTCTTGGCCTGTTTGGCCGCCTTGTATTCAAAATTTTCCGACAGGTCCCCGAAACTGCGGGCCACCTGCACGTCCTCGATCAGCTTCGGCCGCAGCTCCATCTCCCGGTAGTCGATCTCCTCTTGCATCTTGCGGATATCCACCGCCGTCAATTCGTCGTGCATACGCATCCCTCCGCCCACAACTCTATCCCAAATCACAAAAAATGTCAATCGGCCCTGGAAATGCTTTCCCGCCGGGCCCCGGTGTGCTATACTGTCGGCATGGACGGTGACTTTCTCCAATTTTATAATGACACCCCAAAATTCACCCACCGACCGGGGCTGGAGGTGATGGACGCGCTGTGCGCCCGGCTGGGCCAGCCCCAGCGGGAGCTGCGGTGCGTGCACATCGCCGGGACCAATGGAAAGGGCTCCTGCGCCGCTATGGTCTGCGCCATGCTCCGCGCCGCCGGATACCGCACGGGGCTCTATACCTCCCCGGACCTGACGGGCCCCTGGGAGCGGATCAAGGTGGATGGAGTTGACATAACTCTTGAGGACCTCGCCGCTGTTACCGCCCGGGTGAAGGCGGCCTGCGCGGGTCTGGAGGAGCCCTCCTATTTTGAGAAGATGACCGCAGCAGCCTTTTTGTATTTCGCCCAGCGGCGCTGCGACTATGTAGTGCTGGAGACGGGCCTGGGCGGTCGTCTGGACGCCACCAACGTCATCCAGCGGCCCGCCGTTTCCGTCATCATGCCCATCGGCCTGGACCACACCGCTGTGCTGGGCAGCACCCTGGCCGCCATCGCCGGGGAGAAGGCGGGCATCCTCAAGATCAGCTGTCCCGCCGTGTGCGCTCCCCAGGCGCCGGAGGCGGAGGCGGTGATCCGGGATCGGTGTCAGGCGCTGGGCGTGCCACTGCATATGGTTGACATAACAAATATCCATCCCCTCTCCCGTTCCCCCGCCGGGCAGCGGTTCTCTTATGGAGACATGGAGGATATCTCCCTGGCCCTGCTGGGGCGGCACCAGGTAGAGAACGCCTGCGCCGCCATCGAAGCGGGCCGGGCGCTGGGTCTGGCCGAGCAGCACATCCGGGCGGGACTGGCCGACGCGGTCTGGCCCTGTCGGTTCGAGGTACTGGCGGGCACGCCGCCCTTCGTACTGGACGGGGCCCACAACGCCCACGGCATGGCGGCGCTGACCGACGCGCTGCGGGACTATTTCCCCGGTGAGAAGTTCACCGTGCTCATGGGCGTGATGGCGGACAAGCCCTGGCGGGAGATGCTAGATATGCTGGAGCCGCTGGCGGCGCGGTTCGCCTGCATCGCCCCGGAGGGGCCCCGGGCGCTCCCGGCGGCAGAGCTGGCCGCGGCGGTGCGCACGGTCCCGGCGGAGACGGCGGACGATCTGCCCCGGGCCGTGGAAACATGCCGCCGATACGGGGAGCGGGTGTGCGCCTGCGGCTCGCTCTATTACATCGGCCGTCTGCGGGCGCTTTTGAAGGAGGAACAGCTATGACTATGCGGGATATGCCCCTGACCGGATTCACCCAGGCGCTGGCGTCCAAGGCGGCCGCGCCGGGGGGCGGCGGTGCCTCGGCCCTGGCGGGCGCTCTGGGGGCCGCCCTGGGGTCCATGGTAGGTGAGCTCACCCTGGGCAAGCCCAAATACGCCGCCGTGGAGGCGGAGGTGTCCGCCCTGACGGACCGGGCCAAGGCGCTCTCGGAGCGGCTGCTGGCGCTGATCGACGCGGACGCCGAAGCGTTCCTGCCCCTGAGCCGGGCCTACGGCATCCCCAAGGACGACCCGGGCCGGGCAGCGGAGCTGGAGCGGTGCCTGCGCCTGGCGGCGGAGCCGCCCCTGGAGATGGTGCGTCTCTGCTGCGAGGCCATCGCTCTGATGGAGGGCTTTGCCCGCATGGGCAGCGTGCTGGCCATATCCGACGCCGCCACCGGCGCGGCGCTCTGCCGGGGGGCCATGGAGGGCGCGGCGGTGAACGTGAAGGTGAACACCAAGGCCATGACCGACCGGGCCTATGCCGACAGGATCAACGGCGAGGTGGATCGGCTGACGGAGGAATATGGGAAGCGGGCCGACAAGGTCTACGCGGACATCTATGGGAGGTATTGCTGATGGCACTGATCCTGAAGGGCGCGCCTGTGGCGGCGGCGCTGGCGGAGGACACGGCGGCGCGGGCCGCGGCGCTGACGGCCCGGGGCGTGACGCCCAAGCTGGCCATCCTGCGGGTGGGCCAGCGGCCGGAGGACATGAGCTACGAGCGGGGCGCCATGAAGCGGTGCGAGGCCGCGGGCGTGGCTGTACGGCAAGTGTCTCTGCCCGCTTTCGCCACCCAGAAGCAGCTCATGGAGGCCGTGGAGGCCCTCAACGAGTTCCCCTCCATACACGGGATACTGATGATGCGGCCCCTGCCCGTGGCCCTGGACGAGGAGGCCGCCCGCCGGGCCCTGAGCCCCGCCAAAGACGTGGACGGCATCACCGACGGCTCCCTGGCCGGGGTGTTCACAGGCAGCGGCGAGGGCTACGCCCCCTGTACCGCCCAGGCGGTGGTGGAGCTTTTGAAATACTATGACATCCCCTTGAAGGGCGCCCGGGCCGTGGTGGCCGGACGGAGCCTGGTGGTGGGACGGCCCGCGGCCATGCTCCTGATGGCCCAGGGTGCCACCGTCACCATCTGCCACAGCGGCACTGACGACCTGGCCGCCGAGACACGCCGGGGCGATATCGTGGTGGCCGCCATCGGCAGGATGGGCTGGTTCGGCGCTGAGCACTTCGCCCCCGGCGCGGCGGTGGTGGACGTGGGCATCCACGCCGACCCGGACACCGGAAAGCTCCGGGGCGACGTGCGCTTTGAGGAGGCGGAGCCCGCCGTGGGCGCCATCACCCCCGTTCCCGGCGGTCTGGGCGCCGTCACGACGGCGGTGCTGGTCCGACACGTGGTGGAGGCCGCGGAAAAAGCCGCCGGGCGGTGAAATAATCCTTGACTTTGCCGCCCGGTCCGATTATAATAAACAGGCTTGAATTGCATAGCAGTCCGGCCAGTGGGGAGAAGTCGCGTAGCCTGGTCGAGCGCGCACGATTGGAAATCGTGTATACCCCAAAAGGGTATCGAGGGTTCGAATCCCTCCTTCTCCGCCATGAAAACCCCCGTGACCATCCCGGTCACGGGGCTTTTCTTTGCGCTTTGACCCTTATACTGACCCTTATGAGGTCTTTTCACAAGCCTTTTTGTCCTTTTGGGACTGAATACGACCTGCTCCGGCCCCGAGATAAAAAATATCGGCTGACTTGCGTCAGCCGATATTTTTTATCAGGAACTCAGAAGCACTTGCGGTAGATGGCCTCTTC
>CANROZ010000090.1 GCA_947632365.1 uncultured Oscillospiraceae bacterium | reverse complement strand
CATACCGACATAGCCCTGTTCTATGAGGAAACCATGGCCTATGACAGCTATCTGGATGCCGCCAAGGACTTTGCGGACCGGTTGAAGGAACAGTGCATACGACTTGAAGTGGAGCGTCGGCAGCCCGCCGCAGAGGGCATTGACGATAGCCCTATCACCGCGGACGGATGCACGGTCATCGACGGAGGCGATGACCTCCGAAACCGGTTCGTTGTCATCCGTCAGGATGCGCTGCGGCGGGAATACCGCGCCGCCACCTGCCAGCTCAAATTCTGTACTGGCGGCTTCGGCGCGATGCCTCACGCCCGTGGCCGCGCCTGTTTCTGTGTTGACCTCTATACCGGAAAAGAGTCTCGTTTTGAACGGCAGGACATCCTTGGCACCATGACCAAGGCACAACTGCCCGAATGGGCCAAACGCGGGTATGAGAAGTACCGGCAGGCCAAAAAACGCAGCGAAGGAAGGGAGGCCAGATAAATGGCAGAACGAATCAATGGCGGATACACCATCATCCAGTCCGTCAGCGTGGGCAACACCGAGTTCGTCCTCGGTGAGAACCAGAAAGCCCCTGACCCCTATGTGACATGGGAATGTAGGAACGAGACGAATTACTACTGGGGCCATTACTTTAACAGCTATTACCGTGCGCGTACAGACCTTTTTGAGAGGGCCAGGGACCTGTCCCAGCGTGAAGAAGAACGGGAGGAGGCCAAGGCGCGCCGTGGAAAGGAGCGTGAGCGGTGATGGAAGTGACGATCAGGCCCATGACGCCCCAGGAGCGGATGTATTCCTACACCCAGAGCCAGCAGATCATGACGCAGACCGGCTGCATTGGTCATCTGCGCGGTGATTTGGACAGCGGAGGGAAGGGCTTTTTTACTTCCTGGGATGACCACAGGACAGACTTGAAAACAGATGCTTTCAAGGCGGAGCTGGACGATGTGGTGAACGCCATGCGCTTTGACCCGCAGTACGGCGGCGTTCTCAAAGATCGCAAGTCGCTGGGTGCCTACTGTTACCACAGCCCAGAGAGCAGCTTCGGCAACGACCGGGAATATGGCTTCCGCGCCGACACAGCACAGTACACCTATTTTCTACGGCTCAATCCCAACCGGGGAGAGTACAACTTCTATATCTACTGCTACCGGCGAGAGTGGCTCGACCACCATCTGAACCGGGCAAAAGGGGGCATTCGCTTCATCAACTCCCGCTACAAAGAGCTGTTCCGCATCCCAGACGGTGACAGCATCCGTATCAACCGCACGGATGGTACGCATACAGACAGGACCTGCCGCTATATCGACGATTCCCATGTGGAAGTGGGAAACGGTCTTTATCAAATCTGCGAGTTTGCCGAGCTGATGGAACGGGCCGGAAACACTGTGGTCCCCCTCCGCTCCTCTCTGCCGGAGCAGTGCTATGTGTTCGTAGAGAGCGTCAATGAGATCGGCATCGTGAAGAAGGGCGAGAGCGGATACACCAGAAGCGATGGGACGACCACTGTGCAAAAGGTCAATCAGGACCTCGTAGAAAAGTGCAATCAAAGCGAGGGCGTGACCAAGGCACAGGCCGCAGCCATGCTTGCCGGGTCCATGTTCGGCTGGGCCACCCCCGCCGCCGACCCCGCCAACTATGACGAGCAGGACAAGCTCATAAAGCCCAGGCGCGCCGACAGAGGTGACGCGCGATAACCAAGCAAAGGAATGAGCAAAATGGACATGACAATCAGGCCCATGACGCCCCAGGAGCGTATGTATTCCTACACCCAGAGCCAGCAAATCATGGGGCAGACCGGCTGCATCGGCCATCTGCGCGGCGATTTGGGCGCCTACTGGGGTAACTTTTTCTGTTTGTGGGAAAAACACAATGCGGACCTTGATACAAACGCTTTCAATGTGGAGTTTAACAGCATATCAGACGCCATGCGCTTTGATCCGCAGTACGGCGGCATCCTCAAGGACCAGCAATCAATGCGGGACTACTGTTGCCGTCACCCGGAGAGCAGCTTCGGCAACGATAGAGAATACGGCTTCCGCGCCGACACAGCGCAGTATGCCTATCTTCTGCGGCTAAACCCCAACCAAGGCGAGAACAACCTCTATATCTACTGCTACCGGCGCGACTTCCTCGACCGCCATATGAAGCATGCGGAAAGAGGCATCCGCTTCATCACCCCCGGCTACAAGGAACTGTTCCGCATTCCAGACGGCGACAGCATCCGTATCATCCGCGGGGACGGTACGCACACCGACAAGACCTGCCGCTACATCGACGATGCCCATGTGGAGGTGGGCAGCGGCTGGGACAGAATATTCCACATCTGCCAATTTGCCGAACAGATGGAGCGATGCGGGAACACCGTGATCCCTCTGCGGTCCTCCTTGCCGGAGCAGTGCTACGTGTTCGTTGAGAGCGTCAATGACATTGGCATCATGAACAAGGGCGAGAGCGGATACACCAGAAGCGATGGGACGACCACATTAAAAAAGGTCAATCAGGCTGTTGTAGATACGTGCAACGAAAGTGAGGGCGTGACCAAGGCACAGGCCGCAGCCATGCTTGCTGGCTCCATGTTCGGCTGGGCTACCCCCGCCGCCGACCCAGCCAACTATGACGGGCAAGGCATAGCAATCAAGCCCAAGCACATTGACCGAGGTGACGCCAGATGACCGAGGGGAACCATCTCATTTGGAGCAACTACGACCTGGACTATGAGGACTGGCGGGACTTTTTGGAGGAGGAATACCCAGACCTATCCGAGAATGAGCGCGTCGCCCGTATGTATGAACTCAACAATGACTATTTGGATGACGAGCGCACCAACCTGGACATTCAACTGTCCCATCCCATCCTTGTCATCGGAGACCTGGGCCTCTGGCATGGCCGGCGTATGGGCTACAAGGAGATCAACAGCGGCAACATCCGCGACTGCCTCTATACGGAGCGGGATATTGACTATGCCACCTGGTATGTGGACAGGCTGGGCGACCTGCGCTGTGACGCCATTCACCACGACGGCACAAACCACTACACCTACCGCGTTTACAAGGATGCCGCCACCGAAACCCAGAAAGAACTTCTGAAAGAAAAGCTCTACCGGGGCATCGCCACCCGCGGCGACATCACCCGCGTGACCCGCAGGCTGGGGGACGAGATAGCCCAGGTCTACGGCTGGACGCTGCCCCGCCTGCGGCAGCCCGCCTTTCAAATGAGGGGCGAGGCCAGATGAAATACCAAATCTCTGTATCTACTCTTTTTAAGGATGGTGAAAAATGGGCTACGAATTGATCAACCGCATTGAGGTGAAAAAGGATGGTGTATACCTTTCTTCTCACAGTAATAATGATGATAGTCCTTACCACTTGTGGCGCAGTCAAACACTCTCAGATGTATATTCCACCGAAGGGCAAACGGGACTAGACCGAGAGATCATTCGTTTGATATATGAGGACGCACAACTCCAAGGGAGCCACAGCAGCCTCGCCAGATACCAATACGTTCTAAAATCTCCAAAGGCGAGGACGATCTATCGCCACTATACCGATTTGATCGACACCCGCTATGAAAGCCTGGATAAAGAAGATCAAAAGCAAGTTTGGGGCAGGCCCACAGGAAAAGCGAGAGAGTATCTACGCTATGAGCGAGAAATGCACGAAAAAATGTATGCAGAACTCACAGCCATTTGCCAGGAATACGATAGGATTCACCGTTCTCATGACTACGAGAGATAAACGGTAAATCATCGTCGCCAAGATTTTGAGAGAAGGAGGTAAACCACCCACATGGCGAGAAAAACGGAACTCTTGGCTGAGCTGTACCAGCGGACACAGCGAGAGGTCACAATGCCCCAGCACTGGCAGAATTTTTTAGCCTCCGCCTGCCGGAACTACCGGCTCTCCTTCGACGAACAGCTCTTGGTCTATGCCCAGCGCCCAGACGCCACCGCCGTGCTGGAGATAGAACGCTGGAACAGGCGGTTCGGGCGCTGGGTCAACCGGGGAGCCACCGGCATCCCCGTCTTTGACCGGGAGTATGAGGGCCGGTCCCGGCTCAAATACTACTTTGATGTTTCCGACACCCACCCAGGCAGATTTGCGCGCCCCCTACCCATTTGGGTCATGCGCCCGGAGTATGAGGCCGAGGTCACGGAGACCCTGGAAAACAACTTCGGGGAGTTGGGGAACAAATACACCTTTGCCCAAGCGCTCATATCCGCCGCGAAAAACGCTGTCCAGGATAATATGCCGGATTACCTCTCCGAACTGCGTCAATATACGACGGACAGCTTTTTGGAGGAACTGGACGAACTTAACGTAGAGGTCATCTACCGGACCGCGCTCCAGAACGGCATAGCATATATGCTGCTGGCCCGTTGCGGCCAGGACCCCGGAGTTTATTTTGACGATGACGACTTCCGGGATGTGGTGAATTTCAACACGCCGGACACGTTGAACGCCTTGGGCAAGGCCACCAGCGACATCGCTCAGATGTGCCTTTCCGAGATCGCCCGGACCGCGCTCAACCTGCAAAAAGAGGCAGAAAAAGAGAATCGCACATTTGCGTTGGAATCAGAATGGGATTATCCTGTCCCCAGAACAACAAATCAAACGCTAGAAAGGAGCGCAGACGATGAACGAGATAGCCTACACGATGGTGAACGGGTACAGGATACCCAACCTTCTGCCCCATCAGGAGCCGGAGGTCCAGCTTGGGAAGTACGCGCTTCTACGCCGGAGATTTCTGATGCAACACCGGCCCATAACCTTCACGAATCTTCTGACCAGCGGGAAGTTGAACCCGCATCTGATGGAGATCGACCGGACAGCGAGGACCAGGATAGCCGAGATTACGGAGCAGATGGCGAAAGCCGAGGGCGTGACGGAGGAGCTGAAGGCCCAGGACGAGATGAAGTGGGTGGGCCTGATGAACAACATCAAGAACGCGGCGGAGGAGACAGTCCTGAACGAACTGATCTACGTCTGACCGATACCGAGCCGGAGAGCGCGGGGAGCGATGAGCTTCCCGCGCTTTTGGATGAGCAGATCATTATGACATTGCTCTCCAACAAGGATGATAGCCTCATCTTCAGCAAGGAACAGATAGAGCTTTTCTTCTCTCTGCACAGCGACGCCGATGAGAGAACTGAGTATATCCGGCAAGCGTTCCCGGCCACCTTCACCGAGCAGGTCATCAACGGGACGCGCTATGGCTATGCGGCAGACGGTGATTATCTTCGGATGTATGAAGGCACCTTTGCAAACAGGACGAAAGAATCCGGCTTTTCCTGGACGCTCATCGCAGCATGGGTAGGCCAGATCATAGATCGGCAGGAATACGGCGTCAACACCAGCGCCAAGAAGCTGCCGCCCCAGGATGAGCAGCAGATGTCCATGTTCGGCTTCGGCGGCGAGGAACCCGCATCGTCTTTGGCCGACGCGCAATTCTCCTTCCTGTCCGACCTCCGGCTGCCCCAGCAGGTCATCGACGAGGCCCTGTGCATAGGGGCGAACCACAAAAACAGCCGCCTCACCATCTGTGCCTGGATGATGAAGGACAAGCCGCTGGAGGATAACGCTTGGTTCCTGCGTGAGCATTACGGCACCAACGGCGCAGGCTTCTATCTGAACGGCAGGCAATATGCCGTATGGTACACCCCGGACGGCATCCGTATCGACACCGGCGATACCGCCCAGCGCCCCGGTGCTACCGTCGTCACCTGGGACGAGGCCGCGAGGCGCATCCGGGAGCTTCTGGACCTGGGCCGGTATATGCCCCAGCGGGAGCTTGACCAAGTGCCAGGCTTTGAGCGCAGTGAACTTGCGAACAAGCTCTGGTATCTTTGCCAAGATGTTGAGGAAGGTTCACGGAATACCTTACTCCCTGTCACCATGGGCATCTATAACACTCACCTGGGATTCCCGGAAGAAACTGCTGCTATCCAGTCCTTGCTGGAACAGCCGGAGACTTTGCAGATCCTTGTGGACGAGGTCCGTGTGTTTACGGATGCCTATGACAAAGACCATGATATACTGCGTTTCCACTATCACAGGCCCAATGACCTGCTGCAACGGCTCTCTGACCTGCAGCGGGAGCCGGTCATCTTCACCGCCGCCGAGGACTACGCCCCCCAGCGGCGGCTTTTCATATCCGGCGATGAAATAGATAAACAGCTTCGAGGCAGCGCAGATTACCGTCTCGGCGTCTATTCTTATTTCCTGTCCCATACAGACCATGATGAACGCCGCAAGTATCTGAAAGGCATCCACGGCGAGTATAGCGGTTCTTATAACGGCATTGACGACACCACCTGGACTACCAAGGGTCTTTCTTTCAGCCACGGCGACATCACAGCTCCCTATGCCAAGGTCGAGCTGACATGGCCGAAGATAGAAAAGCGGATCACGGCCATGATAGACGCCGGGACTTTTCTGGACGATGAGGATCGGGCGGCTATGCCCGACTATGAGCGCGAACAGCTTGCTGAACAGGTCTACCGCTTTTTCAGCGGTGCCCCTGCCGTCTTTGAGCGTCCCTACCCCGGCGATATGTATTATACCGACGCCGTAGGGCTTCTCGCCAGGGCATTGAATGACCCCGCTGAAGTCGATGTCCTATATGAAATGATGACCCGGCTGCGGGTAAGCACACCTGAAGATGACCGCGACCACGACCTGCGTGAACGAGTATTCGCCAACGTTTCTGCCTACCGTGACGGCACTTTCTCCCTGTTCGGGGAACACCGTGAGCCAAAGGATCGCCCGGAGGCTGCGCCCAT
>CANROZ010000089.1 GCA_947632365.1 uncultured Oscillospiraceae bacterium | reverse complement strand
GAAGCTGCCCGCGTCCGCCACCCGGACGAAGGTCTCCAGCTGGGGATTATACAAACCGCTCACCGCCCTTTCCTTTTATATCACGAGTATAACATTAAATCTTCCCAGCTTCAAGCCGGGGAAATTCATCAAGCGTAGACTGCGGTATCATAAACGATCTCCCGCGCAAAAGCCGCGATGTCGAATGTATGGAATAAAAAGTTTTCTGCCAAATTATCGTTCTCCGGTATGACTATTATAAGTTATTGACATGAGAGAATTTTCCGTGTTAAAATTAATTATATATGTTCGGCTCCGATCGGCATTTTTTCAAATCCCTTATGAACGCTCCGACCACAGAGAAGAGCTTTGAATCCATCAAAGCTCTTCTTCCATATCCGGCCATTCGTCCCGCTGTTCATCAACAGATAGAGAGAGGTGTTTTCTATGGTCCCGCCCCAAGGCGACTGGCACAGATTCGCCGACGAGGAAGAGAAGCTGGCCTACCTGCGCCGCAATCGGCTCCTGCCCAAGACCAAGGACAAGCCCATCTATTACAACGACCCCCGCTCCGTCGTCCCGGTAGTCTGCGACGTTTTGGGCTATGTCAACGAGTATATCCTGGTCATCTCCGTCAACGGCGCGCTGCACTGCATCCACCAGGACCTGCTGGTGGAGATGCAGTCACAAAACGTGGAATACGGCGGGACTGGGATAAAGTATATCAAGAATCCCAAGACTTCCCCGCTGGATTTCGTGGTGTTCGACTTCGAGACCACCGATCGCAACAGCAAGACCGCCCAGATCGCGGAGATCGGCGCTGTGAAGTATCTAAGCGGCCGCCAGGCGGACACCTTCCAGACCCTGGTGCGCTATGAGGGGCAGATGTCCATCTTCGCCCAGACGGTGAACAACATCAGCGACGACATGGTCGCCGACGCCCCCGATATCCAGCAGGCGCTGCCCCGGTTCCTCCGCTTCATCGGGGACCTCCCCCTGATCGCCCACAACGGCGCCTCCTTCGACTTCCACATCCTGGAGCGGACCTGCAACGAGCTGGACATGCCCATCCGGGCCGACGGATACGACTCCTGCCAGGTGGCCAAAAAGCGGCTGTCCGGTCCTGACAACTACACATTGGAGTCCCTGTGTACATATTACGGCCTCGGCGGCGAGATCCACCGGGCGCTGGACGACGCCCTGGCCACGGCGGAGATATGGAAGCGGTGCTTCCCGGACACCTTCCCCGGAGTCTCCGGCGCTCCACAGGCCACGGGCCCGGCCCCGGCGGAATCCCCCGCCCGCTGGGAGATGACCCGGTCGCTGCACAGCGCTATGGTCCGCGCGCTCACCATCACGGATCAGAATTACGACACCTCCCACGTGAAGGCCCTGCACCGAGAGCAAAAGGGGTCCCAGACAGAGGCCGTCACGGTCCTGGGGATCACCGCGTTCACCCTGCGCAACGAGAAAGCCTCCTTTGCCTACAGCACCCGCCGTTTTCTGCCCGCGTTCAACGCCGTGGGCATATCCCCCCAGGTGCTGTCCAGTGGAACGGTGAAGGTCCCCACCGAGCAGCTGCTCACCTGGCTGGAGTCCACGGCACTGGCCGCGGAGCTCTACGAGATATGCCTTTCCACCTCCGACCCATTCGGCTGCTGCAGCGAGTATATGGCCTGCAGCGACGCGAAAAAGTGCGTGCGAAAGGACGCCATGTTCTTCGGCCGCTGCCAGTATCGGCAGCATCTGCGAAACGGCCGCATCTTCTACGGTAAGAACCGGAACATCTGAATCATGCCTCACAAAAAAACCTGCCGCGCCAACGCCGCGCGGCAGGTCTTATTTTGACTTTTCAGTATCCCAGCACCCGCAGTATCTCGCTGTGGATGTCCTCCACGGTGCGCATCTCCCCTGCCCGGGTACACTGGACCGTGTCCCAGTCCAGATGGGCCGCGCAGTATTCCGCCGCCTGGCGGGAGCGGGCCATATAGGTCCGGTCCGCCTCGTGGATATCCTCCCGGCTCTCATCCCCGCCGTAGCGCTTCAGGAGCAGCTTTTCCGTCACGTCGGTCTCCACCCGCAGGAAAAGCACCCGGTCCGGCGCGGGGATGCCCAGCAGCTCGTATTCAAACTGGAACAGCCACTGTAAAAATCCCGGCCACTGCTCCTCCGGCAGCTTGGAGCACTGGTGCACGGCGTTGGAGGTGGTGTACCGATCCGCCACCACCACGCCGCCGTTCTCATAAAAGCCCTGCCAGTCCTTTTTGAAGCTGGCATAGCGGTCCACGGCGTAAAAGGCGGAGGCGGCGTAGGCGTTCACATCCCCCGGCTGGCTGCCGAAGTCCCCCCGCAGGTACATCTTCACCAGAGCGGAGGAGTCGCTCTCATAATCCGGGAAGGACACCTTGCGCACGGCCAGGCCCTTTTCCGCCAGCGCCTGAAACAGCAGCTTCGCCTGGGTGGCCTTGCCGCTGCCGTCCAGGCCCTCAATGACGATGAGCTTTCCCTTCTTATCCATTCACAGCTCCTCCACGGAGGATACGCCCTCCACCGCGCTAATGGAGGCGATGATCGCTTCTGTGCGGTGCTTTTTGTTCACCTGCAGGGTAAAGATGACGTTGGCCGTCTTTTTCTCCGACTCCGGGGAGCGGGTGATGACCATGTTCTGGATCTTCACCTCGATCTCGTTGAGCATGGCCAGCACCTGATCCAGGCACTGTTTGTCGCTGTACTCCATGAGCAGGTTGATCTCGGCGCTGTTCTCCAGCATGCGGTACTCCAGCTTGGAGAACAGCAGCTCCGCCGCCAGCACCAGGGCCGTGGCGAAGAGCCCTCCCTCATAAAAGCCCGCGCCGAAGCACAGCCCGATCACCGCGGCGGCCCAGAGGCCCGCGGCCGTGGTCAGGCCCTTCACCCGGCGGCGCCGGGTGACCATGATGCAGCCCGCGCCGATGAAGCCGATGCCCGCCACCACCTGGGCGCCCAGGCGGGCCACGTCGGTGTTGTAGTTCATGACCCGGTAGAGGTACTCGCTGGTCAGGGTGGTGATGGCCGCGCCCAGGCAGATGAGGATGTGGGTACGGAATCCCGCCGGACGGCGCTTATACTCCCGCTCCAGCCCGATGCACCCGCCGCAGACGGCCGCCAGTACCATCCGCAGTGTCACGGACAGCATGGTCGGGTCCCGCAGGCTGTCAAACACAGTCAGCATTGCTCTCTGCCTCCCTTCACAGTTCCACGATGACGGTGACGCTCTCCAAAGCGGAGATGGCCGTCATGACCTGGGTGTGGTGCTGGCCGTGGTTCAGCCGGATATAGAACACGGCGCTGGGCTTCTGCCCCTTATAGGCCTTGCCCCGATCGATGTCCACATCGTAGATATGTACGCCCTGGGCCTTGATGCAGGCGATGATGTCGCTGACGTTCTCCAGGGCCTGAAATTCCATATACAGGTTCAGGTTCCTGGCCCGCTCCACCACGGCGTTCTCCACCCGGGGCAGGATGCGGATGCAAAGGAAGATCAGCACGAACGACACGGCCACGCACTCATAAAAGCCCGCGCCGATGGCCAGGCCCATGCAGGCCGAGGCCCACAGGCCCGCCGCCGTGGTCAGACCCTTCACCTCCTGGTGTCCGGTCACCACGATGATCCCGGCGCCCAGAAAGCCGATGCCGTTGATGACCTGGGCCCCCAGCCGGGCCACATCCGTCCGGAAGCCGATCTCAGCGGCCTGCTCGGCCCAGGCGTTGTTCCCCATCCAGTCCATATACTGGCTCAGGATCATGGTCAGCGCCGCGCCCAGACACACCAGCATATAGGTGCGGAAGCCCGCGGCCCTATGCTTGCGGCCCCGCTCGATGCCGATCATGCCGCCGCAGAACATAGCCAGCGTCATGCGCAGCAACAGCGACGGCATATTCAGCTGCCGCAGGTATTGCAGCCAATCCATGGTGGCCTTCACATCCCTTCCCTAAAAACCAAGTATGGAAGGGCGTACATCGGTACGCCCTTCCCGCGCTATCGTTTTTTTGTCCGCTCAGTCCGCGGCGGGCGCGTCCCCGCCGCTCTCTGCGGGATCGCTCTCGTCGGCCAGCTCCTGGCTCTTCTTCTCCATCTTGGCCATCAACAGCGGGCTGAGCACGCCCACCACGCACAGGATGATCAGCACCCAGTCCACCACGCTGGAGAACAGTACGCCGATGCTGCCCTGGGAGGCCCGCAGCGCGTTACGCAGGCCCTTCTCGCCGATGGGCCCCAGGATCAGCGCCAGCACCACCGCGGCGGTGTTCAGGTCGAACTTGCGCATCAGATAGCCGATGACGCCGAAGATAAGCATGACCACCACGTCCAGGATGTTGCGGTGGATGGCGTAGGAGCCCACCACGCACAGCACCGTGACGCAGGGGATCAGAATGGCGTCAGAAAGCCGGGAGATGTTGGCAAAGCCCTTGCAGCCGATCAGGCCCACGGCCAGCATGAAGAACTGCACCAGCACGAACCCCGCGAAGAAAGTATATGTCATGGGGGCGTACTTTGTGAACAGCTCCGGCCCGGGGGTCAGGCCCTGGATGATGAGCCCGCCCATGAGCACCGCCGTGACGGACTCGCCGGGGATGCCCAATGTCAGGGTGGGGATCAGGGAGCCGCCGGTGACGGCGTTGTTGGCCGCCTCGGAGCCCGCCACGCCCTCGAAGGAGCCGTGGCCGAACATTTCCTTGTGCTTGGAGAACTGCTTGGAGGTGTTGTAGCCGATGAAGCAGGCGATGGAGGCGCCCGCGCCGGGCAGGATGCCCGTCAGGTTGCCGATGATCCAGGACCGGAGGATGGTGGGCCAGAGTATCTTCCGCTCCTCTCTGGTCAAGCTCATCTTATCGGTGACCTTGGAGGCCTTGGCCCGCTTGACGATCTTCTTCTCCGCCAGCACGAACACCTGGCTCATGGAGAACAAGCCTATCAGCGCGCAGGTGGTGTTCACGCCCTCCGCCAGGAAGGACTGGCCGAACATGAACCGCTTCACGCCCGTGATGGGGTCCAGGCCGATGGTGGACAGCATCAGCCCAAAGGCGCCGGAGATCAGGCCCTTGACCAAACTCTTGCTGGACACGCCCGCGATGATGGTCAGGCCGAAGATGCTCAGCCAGAAGTACTCCGCGGACATGAATTTCAGCGCCAGCTGGGCCAGCAGGGGCGCGAAGAAGTAAAGGCTGATGCAGCTGAGCAGGCCGCCCCAGAAGGAGCTCCAGCAGGCGGTGAACAGCGCCTTGCCCGCCTGGCCCTTCAGGGTCATCTGGTAGCCCTCGATGGCGGTGGCCGCCGAGGCGGGGGTACCGGGGGTATGTATCAGGATGGCGGAGATGGACCCGCCGAAGATGGCGCCGCAGTAGATAGCGCCCAGCACGATCAGTCCGGTCTCCGGCTCCATGGTGAAGGTCATGGGCAGCATCAGCGCCACGCCCATGGCGGCGGACAGGCCGGGCATGCAGCCGATGACGATGCCCATGGCCACGCCGCCGATCATCATGAGAAGGTTGATGGGGGTCAGGGCGTTGACAAAGCCCGCGCCCATCAGAGACAGAGTTTCAAGCATGTCCTATCCCCCTCTCAGATCAGCAGTCCCGTGGGCAGCTTCACGCCCAGGAACCTGACGAAGGCAAAGTAGATGAGCACGTTCAGCACCACCACCGCGATGCCCATGTGCAGCACGGGCACCTTCAGGTACACCATCACGGCGATCATAAACACCACCGTGCTCACGAAAAAGCCCACCGTGCTCACCAGCACCACGTAGGCCACCACGCAGATCAGGCACACAAAAAACTGCTTGGGCAGAAAGTCCTTGAACACCTCGTCCACGCCGCTCTCCACGCCATGGCGCTTGGCGGCCACCACCATCTGCAGCACATACAAGGTGGTCAGGCCGAACAGCAGCGCCACGGTAAAGTAGGGATAGGTCCGGCTGGATTCCTTCAGCTGGGTGGTCCCGTAATACCAGTAGGCGCACACGGCGTACATGACGGCCACGACGCCGATGTCCGTCTTTTTCATTTTCACTTGCGCTCCCTCCTCCGGGATGGAATGGAGGAAAAGGGCAGGTCGCCCCGCCCTTTTCCATTAACGATTCATCTCAAAAGAGCCGGGACGGCTTACTCCTCGAACCAGAAGCCCTCGGACAGGCCCTCGGTGAACTCCTGCTGCTGCTCGATCAGAGCGGCGGTAGCCTCGGCGTCCTGATAGTCGGTGGCGACGCCAGCCTCTTCCGCGGCGGCCAGATAGTCGGGATCCTCCATAGCCTGCTTGAAAGCCTCCTCATAGAAGGCGATCACGTCCTCGCTGACGCCAGCGGGCGCGCAGATGCAGCGGGAGGAGCCCAGCCAGTCCTCATAGTAGCCCAGACTGCCCAGGGTGGGCACGTCGGGATACTCGGGCACGGGCTCAGCGGCGAAGGCGCCCAACACCTTCAGGTCGGAATCCTGGCCAGCGATGTCGGCCACCTTGGCCACGCAGAAGTCGGCCTCTTCGCCCCGCAGGCTCAGCAGCTCGTCAGCGGTGCCGCCCTGGGGGATGTCGATGTACTTGAAGCCAGCGGAGACCGCGAAGGCCTGCGCGCCGATGTGGTTGGAGGCCTGGGGACCGTTGGTGGAGGCCTTCAGCATGTCGGGATCGCCGTCCTCGGAGTGCTCCTTGCCATAGGCGACCAGGTCGTCCAGGGTCTCGAAGCGGTCGTCGTCAGCGCGGACGATGACCAGAGAAGTCTCGGTCACGTGGTTGCAGATGGCGGCGAAGCTGTCGGTGGTGTAGGTGCCCAT
>CANROZ010000088.1 GCA_947632365.1 uncultured Oscillospiraceae bacterium | reverse complement strand
TCGTAATCGTATGCGGTCGGCAGACCGTTTCGGCGCGCCTTTAGGCGCCGCCAACATTATGCCCTTATAGGGCTTGTCCAGGCCACCCGCTACGCGGGTGGTCCTGACTTGCAATTTTTTGTAAGAATTTTTTATGATTACGTAATTTTCCTATTGCACGATTATGGTAAACCTGTTAAAATAACGGGGAATAGGTCTTGTTCTGTCAGGACCCAGAGACGAGGTGTAGCCATGAAAAGAAAGATTGCGTTGCTGCTGGCATTGGTCATGATGCTCAGTATGGCTGTCCCTGCCTTTGCAGAGGGCGCCGAGCTCGACCCGGAGGCGACGGTGGAGCCCACAGCGGAATCCACGCCGGAGCCGACGGCAGAGCCTACGCCGGAACCTGACCCGGAGCCCACGGTGGAGCCCACGGCCGAGCCGGACCCGGAACCCACGGTGGAGCCCACGGCCGAGCCCGACCCGGAGCCCACGGCGGAACCTACCGCCGCGCCCGTGGAGCAGGCGCCGGAGGCCACGGTGGTACCTGCGGATGAGGCCACGCCGGAACCCACGGTGGAACCGACGGTGGAGCCCACGGCCGAGCCGGAGGAGAACGAGTACGGGATCGTGACCCTGTCCGACTATTCCCCGTTCAAGGGCCAGGTGGATATATCCGTCACCAAGGCGCTGGACATCGACTGGACGCCCGCTTTCACGGCGTCTCTGTCCGGCGTCAGCAGCACGGTGCAGCTCAGCACCGACGGCACGGTAGGCTCTTTCAAGAACCTGCCCGCCAATACATACACCCTGACCATATCCGGCCGGGGCTTTGCCACCTACACGCAGTCCATCACCGTGGGCGAGAGCGACGGCATGAAGCTGGAGCTGACGGTGGGCTATGTCCGCGGCTATGACGCGGCCCATCCCGGCGTGCTGCAGATCGGCGACGTGGACGGCGACGGCGACGTGGACAGCGCCGACCGCCTGATGATGATGCAGGCCGTAGCGGGGGAGTCCAGCCAGGGCTTCACCGACCTGAACGGCGACGGGGTCACCGATCTGGCCGACGCGGAGTATCTGGCCAAGGGCGAGGATGTGGCCGCGCTGGACGAGAGCGTGAAGATCGCCACCGAGGCTCACTTTGTGCCCGCCGACGCCGTCAAGCTGGAGGCGGTGGACAATGTGGAGGTCTCCGGCGTGGAGAACCTGTTCAGCGATAACGGCGGGACCTTCCAGATGACGGCAGAGGAGGAGATCACGCCGGAGGCCCCGGTGAACGTCTCCTTCGATCTGGCGGACAACGCCCAGGCCGACGTCATCCTGCTGGACGAGACAAATATCACCTCCGGCAAGGTCATCATCGAGTATGCCGACGGGACCTTCGGCGAGGGCTATATCGGCGATCCTGTGGAGCCTGCGGCGCTGGTCCTGGCCTCGGACGCCCTGGTCCTGCCTGTGCCCGTGGAGGAGATGGCGGACGCCAACGAGGCAGAGCCCACGTCGGAACCTACACCGGAGCCTACCGTGGAGCCCACCCAGGAGCCTGTGATCGAGGAGGAGCCTGTGGAGGAGCTGGCTGAGGCCATGGCCATCGACGAGGAGCCCGTCCCCTTCGCGGAGATGCCTGTCCGGAAGGTGGACGTGTCCCTGGACGCCAATGGCAACATCAAGGTGGACCTGGCTGGGGCCAAGGCCGTGAAGAAGGTCACGCTGACCATCACGGGCACCAAGAGCAACAACTTGGCGGAGATTTCCCAGGTGGAGTTCGTCAACGGCATGGAGGACCGCATCGGCCCGCCGGACACCAAGGGCCCGGAGAGCGCCAGTGCCGTGCCCGGCAGCCGGGAGTTCACCGTGACCTGGACGCCCTGCGTCAACGTCACGGGCTATGAGGTGCTGGTCAGCGACGGCCAGACCACCGAGACCTACCCCCTCAGCGGCACCAGCCTGACGGTGACCCGCTTCAACAAGGACGAGGTCCTCAACTACACCACTTATTATATTGATGTGTATTCCGTCAACGGCACCTGGCGCAGCGATACCTGCGCCTCCGCGTCCGTGACGCCCAAACCCTCCGGCAGACCGGATAAGCCGGACAACGTGACCGCCAGCGGCGGCTACGAGTCCATCACTGTGTCCTGGAAGAACATGAAGGACACCACCAGCTACAAGCTCTACTATAAGGAGCAGGGCGCGGATCAGTTCACCGAGATACCGGACCTGGCCGTCACCAAGTACACCATCACGGGGCTGAACAGCACCAAGGCCACCACCTATGAGGTCTATGTGGTGGGCGTGAATGAGATCGGCCAGAGTGAGCCGTCCATGCATGCCAGCGCCGCGACCCTGGCCATGGACCCGGCGGAGATGCCCCGCTACAAGCTGATCAACCGGGATGCAAGCGGCAGGCCCGGTCGGGATCACATCCAGTCCGCGGCCATGGGCAGCAGCGGCGGCGTCATGGTCAACTCTGACCAGGACAGCGGCACCTCTGCCTGGGGCACGGTGGACGGCAACGGCATGTCCTACTACGACCGGGCCACCTGGGACGACGGCGGCTACAACAACCTGAGCAACGGCGTGGGCCTGTTCTATGAGTTCGACCAGCCCTATAAGCTGGACACCATCGGCATGATGAGCGTGGTGGACGGCATGGACTACACCTATCTCAAGATACGCTGGTGGGACAGCGCCGGGACGGAGCACTACATCGACCGGGACGACATGCGCTCAGAGCGGCGCACGGACGCCAGCGGCCGGACCTACTTCTTCCTGCGTCTGCCCGAGCCTGTGGAGGCCAAGCGCATCCAGATCGGCGCGGCCCGCTATTGGGCGGGCAACAACCGCATCTCTGTCTCGGAGGTCTACTTCTATCATTACGACTCCCTGAAGGACGACATCATGGCCCTGTATGACGACGACCTGCACACCACGCTGCGGTCTGACGTCACCGAGGAGATGCTCAACGCCCTGCGGGCCCGCATCGACGAGACAGATGAGTTCGGCAACGAGCACCCGGACAAGGCCCAGTTGCTTACCGAGTGGGAGACGGCCATGAAGATATACAAGGATCAGTTCCTTGGCCGGGTCATCAAGGTCCACGACGGCATCACCGCCAGCGGCGACGAGCACGGCTTTGGCGGTCTGAACGCCTGGCAGCCGCTGGGCGTCACGGCGGCGGCGGGCGAGACCGTGACCATCTACGTGGGCCACAGCTCCCTAAAGACGGGCAGCAAGACCAGCCTGCAGCTGATCATCACCCAGTACCACGCCGAGGCCAGCGCTATGTCGGCCACGGTGCGGGAGCCCTTGAAGGTGGGCGCCAACGAGATCACCCTGCCGAAGGTGTGGAAGACCACGGGCATCGAGTCCGGCGGCGCGCTGTACGTGCAGTATAACGGCGGCGCCGGAACGGGCGACAGTTACGCGGTGCGCGTCAGCGGCGGCGTGCAGGTGCCTGTGCTGGACCTGTACAAGGTCACAGACCCGGCTGAGCGCCAGGCCCGCACGGCGGAATACCTCACCGCGCTGCAGACCTATGCGGCCGATATCGAGCGTGTCCACGGCGAGAAGCACCAGGGCGAGGGCTCTGTCAGCAGCGAGGTGGATTACGCCTATGAGGAGCGCAACTGCATCCTGGGCGCCACCGACATCATGCTGGATATCATGATGCTGTCCCTGCCTGCCAAACAGGTGGTGTCGGGCTGCGGCGGCAGCGCTCAGACGCTGCTGGGTTCCCTGGACGCCATGGAGAACATGATGTATCTGTTCTACCAGCACAAGGGCCTGAATGCCAACGCCCCCGACGCGGCGGACCGGATACCCAACCGCCACCTGAATATCCGCTATCAGCGGATGTTCTCCGGCGCGTTCATGTACGCCTCCGGGGACCACATCGGCATCGAGTGGCCTGAGACGGCGGGCATGGCCGGATGCGGCGGCGTGCAGATCGTGGGCGACGGCCTGTACGGCAGCGGCAATTACTTCGGCTGGGGCATCGCCCATGAGATCGGCCACGACATCAACCAGGGCTGCTACGCCATCGCGGAGGTCACCAACAACTACTTCGCCGTGCTGGCCCAGGCCCGCGATACCAACGACAGTGTGCGCTTCGAGTATCCGAAGGTATATGAGAAGGTGACCAGCGGCGCCAAGGGCGCAGCCAGCAATGTGTTCACACAGCTGGGTATGTACTGGCAGCTGCACCTGGCCTACGACAAGGGCTATAACTTCAAGACCTACGCTGACTATGACCAGCAGCTGGCCAACCTGTTCTGGGCCCGGGTGGATACCTACGCCCGCACGCCCTCCAAGGCCCCGGCCCCCGGCGGCGTGGCTCTGACCATCAAGGGCGCGGACATCGACCAGACCCTGATGCGTCTGGCCTGCGCGGCGGCCCAGAGGGATATCCTGGACTTCTTTGAGCGCTGGGGCAAGACCCCCGACGCCGACACTATCGCTTATGCCTCCCAGTTCGACAAAGAGACGCGGGCCATCTACTACGTGTGTGACGACTCCCGCCGCTACACCATCGAGCAAGGCGGCGCCAGCAAGCTGAGCGCCGACGGGTCCACGGCGGCCATCGCCTCCGTCACCGCGGCGGCCGATCCCAACGCGGCCAACCAGGTGAACATCACCGTTGCTTCCAATGGCACGGTGGGCGACGGCGAGATACTGGGCTATGAGATCGTGCGCTGCACCATCTCCGGCGGCGATGTGGAGCGGCAGACCGTTGGCTTCACGACCAGCAACACCTTTACGGATACGGTCTACGCCATGAACAACCGGGCCGTGTACTACGAGGTCACGCTGGTGGATCAGTACCTGAACCGCTCTGCTGTGGCGGCCAGTGCCATGGTGAAGATCCGCCACGAGGGCGACCTTGCCAAGACCAACTGGACCATCACCACCACCGCCCTCACCGTGGACCCGGCTGACATCGGCTCCACGGGCGGCGACGAGGATATGCCCGAGGTAGTGCCGGAGGACGTGACGGAGCGCATGGCCGACGGCAAGGTGGAGACCGTCTACAAGGCGGCGGTGGGCGCCGGAGCCGCCATCACCGTGTCCTTCAACGAGACCCAGGTGATCACCGGGTTCCGCTATGCGGCCGGGAACGGCACGCCCATCGGCGGCTACACGCTGGAGGTCCGGCAGGGCGGCCAGTGGGTCAAGGCGGCCGAGGGCACCCTGGGCGGCGACGCCACGGTGTACTTTGCCAACGCCGGAGGCGACTATGTGAGCACCTATGAGGCGGACGCCATGCGTCTGAGCCTGACAGGGCAGGTGGGCGAGACGGTCAGTGTGGCCGAGCTCACCGCGCTGGGCGTCACTGGAGACAATGTGGACTTCCGCATGCTGGGCGACGCCCCGGCCATCGGGTATCTCAGCGAACCGTTCGTCTACGGCGACAAAGCGGAGGACGTGATCCCCGCGGGATCGCTGGTGTTTGCCGGAAGCTACAAGGGCAACGCAGCCTACAACACGGTGCTGCTGTTCGATGAGAATGGAAACAACGTAGGCGGCACCGACGCTGCCGGAAACCTGAAGGCCTACCAGGTCATCCTGGCCCAGCTGCCCGACACCGGGAACATCCAGGATGTGAAGGACGGCAGCTGGATCTACTGGCTGGAGCCCAGCGAGCTGGAGGGCTTCGTGATGCCCAAGCGGGTCAGAGCGGAGCTGTACCGGGTCAACAACGCCCAGACCAACGAGGGCCAGCGACTGGTGAGCGACTCCCTGTTCGTAGAGGTCCCGGCAACGCCGGGGAACATCAAGCTGGGCGGCAACGCTGTCGGCTGAGGGAGGAAGGAGCAGAACATGACGAGAAATGCTACGATCTATAAGACCTGCCTGGCGATGATCGCCCTGCTGGGCGTGCTGTTCCTGCTGGCCCCCGGGACCCTGGCGGACGGCGGCGTCAGCAGCGGCACGGACGACGTGCGCATCGCCGAGGACGGCACCGTCACCCTTATCTCTGGCCACATGGCCGGAGAGAGGGTATCCTCCGTCCAGTTCCAGCTGGCGGCGGAGGGAGAGGCCACATTCACCTTTTCAGAGGCTCTCAGCGGCTGGAACACCTATTGCAGCCGCTCTGACGGCGTGCTGGAGATATACATCGCCGGGTCGAAGCCTCTAATGGCCGAGGGGCAGACGGAGCTTGTGGTCGGCACGGTCAGCGGTGTTGAGGCGCAGGGCGTGACCCTGGTTGAGCACTCCCTTGGCTATGTGTACGGCAAGCAGATCAAGACGCAGGTGGTGTCCGCGGAAAAGAACGCGCCGCCTGTGACCACTGTGAAGGATGAGCTGGGCAAGCTGCTGGAGGACGCCAAAGCGTCCTACGGCGACCCCCACAAGGGGAAGTATTCGGAGGAGACCTGGTCCGTTCTGGAGCAGGCCATCGCGGATGCCGAGCAGCTGTGGCTGTCCGGCACGGCGTCGGACGAGGATATGCGCGCCGCCATGGACGCTGTGAACGCCGCTATCGAGGGACTGGACCCCATCGACGATGAGGAGGACGATGAAAACGGCGGCGGCCAGACGACGCCCGAGGTGGATGTGAACGGCGGCGACCCCAACGAGCCGGGCACGGGCCTTGGCGGCGAGTCAGGCGGCAGCACCGAGCCCACGCCCACCTCCGGTCAGGAGACCACCGCTCCCACCGCGACGGTTCCTCCCAGCAGCCAGCCTTCCGCGCCCCACACGGGGGACGAGACGGCGCTGCTGCCCTGGGCGGTGATGATGAGCCTGTGCGGTCTGCTGCTGGCGGCGCTGTATATCCGGCGCAGAGCCACCCGCGGCTGATAAAAGACTGCGGCGAGAAAAAGACAAAAAATATCGGCTGACTTGCGTCAGCCGATATTTTTTATCAGGAACTCAGAAGCACTTGCGGTAGATGGCCTCTTC
>CANROZ010000087.1 GCA_947632365.1 uncultured Oscillospiraceae bacterium | reverse complement strand
CTGTTCGAGGGCAAGTACGAGACCGGCGCTGACTTCTGCGCCGCCATGGACGCTCTGTACGAGTAATTCCCGACTGCAGCAGGCGGCACTTCGGTGCCGCCTGTTTTTAATACCGGGGGGAAGGAGTGGAACCTGCATGAAGAAAAACAGGACGCTGATCTGCCTGTTCATGGCGCCCACGGTAATCTGCCTGCTGCTGATGTACGTCTATCCCGTGCTGCGCACAGTGGCCATGAGTTTTTTCCATGTGGAGAGCTTGACGGCGGACGTAGGGGTGTGGAGCTTTAACGGGGTAGACAACTATATCAAGATATTCCATAACGCCGGCTTCATCACGTCCATGAAAAACTTCCTGGCCATCTGGATCGTGGGCGGCGTCATCACCCTGGCCCTGTCGCTGCTGATCGCGGTGATCCTCACCAGCAAGATACGCTTCCAGGGCTTTTTCCGGGCGGCCATCTATCTGCCCAACGTGATCTCCGCCGTGGCCCTGGCCACCATGTGGGTGCAGTACATATTCAACTACGACTATGGCCTTTTGAATCAGCTGGTCACCTTCCTGGGCTTCGACAAGGTCCGCTGGCTGGGTACGGACGCCAAGCTGTGGGCCATGATCGCCGCGTTCATCTACGGCAGTATCGGCTATTACATGCTGATCTACATTAGCGGCATCGAGGGCATCCCCACAGACCTGTACGAGGCCGCCACCATCGACGGGGCCAGCAAGGGCAAACAGTTTTTCCGCATCACCCTGCCCCTTCTGAAGGGCATCATCAAGACCACCATCACCTTCTGGACCATCAACGCCGCCACGTTCTACCTGTGGTCGAAGCTGTTCAGCCCGGTGCAGACGGAGGGCTCCACCATCGTCCCGGTCATATACCTCTATGACACCGTGTTCGGCGGCAAGGGCGTGGTCGAGCGGGACGCCGGAGCCGGCGCGGCGGTGGGCGTGGTGCTCACTCTTATCATCATCGCCGTGTATATCGTCACCGAGAAGCTGCTCAAGAGCAGCGACCTGGAATACTGACAGGAGGGGGAAGCGATGGAAAAGACAAAAAAGCGCGTCAATTGGAAGCGCGAGCTAAAAATGCTTCCCGGCTACCTGGTGGTGATCGCTTATGTGGCGTTCATGGTGGTCATGCTGGGATGGATCTTGGGGGCAAGTCTGTCCACATCCCGGGAGATCTTTACGGGCAAGGTACTGGAATTTGAGTCCGGTTTCCACTGGGACAACTACATCACCGCCTGGAAGACCCAAAATGTGTCGATATTTTTCGGAAACTCCCTTCTCTACTCCGTGGTCTCCTGCGCGGGGGTGCTGCTGATCGCCGCCCCTGCGGCCTACGTGCTCTCCCGATGGAATTTCCGGGGCAGCAGGACCATCCGCATCGCGCTGGTCATCGCTATGAGCGTGCCCGCCATCATGATCATCATGCCCCTGTACTCGCTGTCGGTGAAGTGGGGCATCAAGGGCCGCATCCTGCTGATCGTGCTGTATATCTTCATGCGGGTGCCCTACACGGCCATCTACATGCTGGACTTCTTTGCCACCCTCAGCCACGACTATGAGGAGGCCGCCGCCATCGATGGCTGCTCGGCCAATAAGACCTTCTGGGTCATCATGCTGCCCCTGATCCAGCCCGCCATCATCACGGTGACCATCTTCAATTTCCTGTCCACCTGGAACGAGTTCTTCATGGCTCTGATCTTTACCACTGGCAAGGAGATGACCCCCGTGGGCGTGGGCCTTCTGCAGATCGTCAATTCCATGAAGTACTCCGGCAACTACGGAGGCCTCTTCGCGGCGGTGATCATCGTGTTCCTGCCCACGTTCCTGCTGTACCTGTTCATGAGCCGCCGCATCATCTCCGGCGTCACCGCGGGCGGCGTGAAGGGATAAAAACGTATCAAATACCACCAAGGGATTTAGCGATATGATCGAATCAAAAGGCCGCGTCACCATCCCCACCGATATGGACGTGGTGCCGGAAACGCTGGAGATCATGGAGCGCTGGGGGGCGGACGCCGTGCGGGACTGCGACGGCACGGATTTCCCCGCGGCGCTCCGGGACCTGGACGCCAAGGTATACTCCACATACTACACCACCCGCAAGGACAACGACTGGGCCCGGGGCAATCCCGATGAGGTCCAGCAGTGCTACATCATGACGGGCTTCCACACCGCCGCGGAGGGGCCGCTGTCCATCCCTCTGATGCAGGGGGTGAGCGGCGAGCTCATGGCGGTGAACGACCAGGACGACATCCGCCGCTGGTGGGAGGTCATGGACCGGACCGTCGGCGCGCCGCTGCCGCCGGAGAGCTGGCGCTATGAAAGAGAGAGCGGCTGCGTCGTCATCGACAGGCCGGAGCCGTTCCACGACTATACGGTGAGCTTTCTGGCCTATCTCATCTGGGACCCGGTACATATGTACAACGCCGTCACCAACGGCTGGCAGGACATGGAGCACCAGATCACCTTCGACGTGCGCCAGCCCAAGACCCACGCCTTCTCCCTGGAGCGGCTGCGGCGGTTCATCCGGGAGCACCCCTATGTGGACGTGATCCGCTTCACCACCTTCTTCCACCAGTTCACCCTGGTGTTCGACGAGCTCCGGCGGGAGAAATATGTGGACTGGTACGGTTACTCCGCCTCGGTCAGCCCCTATATCCTGGAGCGGTTTGAAAAAGAGGCGGGCTACCCGTTCCGGCCGGAGTTCATCATCGACCAGGGGTATTACAACAACCAATACCGCGTCCCCAGCCGGGAGTACAAGGACTTCGTGGCCTTCCAGCGGCGGGAGGTGGCGGCCCTGGCCAAGGAGCTGGTGGACATCACCCACGAATACGGCAAAGAGGCCATGATGTTCCTGGGGGACCACTGGATCGGCACGGAGCCCTACATGGAGGACTTCGCTTCCATCGGCCTGGACGCGGTGGTGGGCAGCGTGGGCAACGGCTCTACCCTGCGGCTCATCTCCGATATCCCCGGGGTGCGGTATACCGAGGGGCGGTTCCTGCCCTACTTTTTCCCGGACACCTTCCATCCCGGCGGCGACCCGGTGGGGGAGGCCCGGACCAACTGGGTCACGGCCCGGCGGGCCCTGCTGCGCAGGCCCGTAGACCGCATCGGCTACGGCGGTTATCTGCGTCTGGCCTGCCAGTTTCCCGCGTTCATCGACTATGTGCAGAGTGTCTGCGATGAGTTCCGGGCGATCTATGCCAACATAGGCAGCGGGGGAAAGCCCTGGTGCGTCAAGACCGTGGCGGTTCTGAACGCCTGGGGACGATCCCGGTCCTGGGGCTGCCATATGGTCCACCACGCCCTCTATCAGAAGCAGAATTACTCCTACGCGGGCGTCATCGAGGCACTGTCCGGCGCGCCCTATGACGTTCGGTTCCTCAGCTTTGACGACATCCTGGCGGACCCGGAGGCGCTGGATGGGGTGGACGTGCTGCTGAACATCGGCGACGGCGACACCGCCCACACCGGGGGCGCGGTCTGGGAGGACCCCCGTATCGCCTCCGCCGTGAAGCGGTTCGTCTGGAACGGCGGCGGCTTCATCGGCGTGGGGGAGCCCGCCGGACACCAGTACCAGGGCCGCTATCTCCAACTGAGCGGCGTGCTGGGCGTGGAGAAGGAGACGGGCTTCACCCTGAACTACGACAAATACAACTGGGACGAGCACCCAGACCACTTCATCCTGGCGGATGCGGACGGCCCCGTGGACTTCGGCGAGGGCAAAAAGAGCATCTACGCGCTGCCCGGCGCGGAGGTACTGGTCCAGCGGGACAGGGAGGTCCAGCTGGCGGTCAACGGCTTCGGCCAGGGCCGGGCGGTGTATATCTCGGGCCTGCCCTACTCCTTCGCGAACAGCCGCCTCCTCCACCGGGCGGTGCTCTGGTCCAGCCACAGCGAGGGGGAGCTGAAAAAGTGGTTCTCCTCCAACGTGAACACAGAAGTGCACGTCTACCCGGACAGCGGCCGCTGCTGCGTGGTGAATAACACCGATCAGCCGCAGCGGACCACCGTCTACACCGACGGCGGGTCGTTCTCGCTGGAGCTGGCGGCCAGTGAGCTGCGCTGGTTCGATATTTGACGTGCCGCCGCCCACTGCGGCGGCCGGGCAGCGGAAACGAGAGGGCATGCCATGACGATCATACAAGCGCTTCTGTTCTTTGCGGTCAGTTTTGCCGCCTCCATCGTCGGGGCCATCTGCGGCATCGGCGGCGGGGTCATCATCAAGCCGACGCTGGACCTGTTCGGCTGGGCCAGCGTGTCCACCATCAGCTTTCTGTCCGGTTGCACGGTGCTGGCCATGAGCCTGTACTCCGTGGGCCGCTCCATGGCGGCCCGGGAGAAACGGGTGGACCTGCGCACCGGGACGCCCCTGGCCCTTGGCGCCGCCGTGGGCGGCGTGGTGGGCAAGCAGCTGTTCACGGCGGTGCGGTCCGCCGCGCCGGACCCGGATATGGTGGGCGGTGTGCAGGCGGTCTGCCTGGCGCTGGTCACGATCATGACGCTGGTGTACACCCTGAAAAAAGCCAGCATCCGGACGAAAAAGATCGACAGCGGCGCGGCCTGCGTGATCATCGGCCTGGCCCTGGGGATCATGAGCAGCTTTCTGGGCATCGGCGGCGGGCCCATCAACCTGGTGGTGCTGTTCTACTTTTTCAGCATGGACACCAAGACGGCGGCGGCCAACAGCCTGTACATCATCCTGTTCAGCCAGATCACCAACCTTTTGACCACTCTGGTCACCCACACCGTGCCGGATTTCGCGGCCCACACCCTGGCGCTGATGGTGCTGGGGGGCATCGGCGGCGGCATGGTGGGGCGGCGGATCAACAAGCGCCTGGACGACCGGGCGGTGGATAAGCTGTTCACGGTCCTCATGGCCGTCATCATCTGCATCAGCCTGTATAACGCCTGGCACTATCTGGGGGCCTGACCGCCCGCAAAAACACATATACTCTTCGGTTTTTCAAAGCGCTGTGGACGCGGAGAGGGGCCGGATGGTCATAAAAGAAGCATACGAAACAAACCGACGAGAACAAAAAACTATTTTTTATGAAGGAGAGACTATCATGAAAAAACGCACATTCCGCCGTATTTGCCTGTGCCTGGCGCTGGTCATGCTCATGAGCTGCGCTTTCAGCGCCACCGCCCTGGCAGCCGAGACCTGGACCGTCACCTGCCCCTGGGCGCCTGACGGCGTGGCCAGCCTGGTGAGCCAGAAGGCCGCCTCCCTGAGCACCGAGTATTCCGACGACATCACCCTGGTGGCCGAGGCCATCAAGGGCGACGCTGCCACCGTCAACACCTGGGTGCTGGACAACGAGGCGGGCGATCCCGGCCTGGTGTTCGTGGGCGAGGGCCTGCTGTCCATCACCGCCACCATGGACCCGGCCAAGATGCAGTTCGACTATGAGGACTTCGCCTTCGTGGAGAACCTGTATTCCTCCGTGTTCGTGCTGTCCGCCGACGCCAAGCTGGAGATCGAGAACATCGAGGACCTGCAGGCCTATGTGGCCGAGGCCGATGAGATCACCGTGGCCACCAACGGCGCCACTGGCTCCGAGGCCTTCCTGGCCGCGGCCCTGTTCGGCTCCATGGAGGCCGGGGACGCCCTGAAGCTGGTGCCCTATCAGTCCGCTGCCGAGGCCGCCCAGGCCGTCTCCCGCGGCGAGACCGATTTCGCCGTCAGCCACCAGTCCCAGATTCTGGAGACTTACAACCAGGGCGGCGTCACCGTGGTCTGCGCCTTTGACGAGGGCGCTATCGAGAACGGCCCCTTCGCGGGCGTCGAGGGCGTGGGCGAGTACGGCTATCCGTACTTCCGCAACCGCTGCTTCATCATGGCACCCGCTGGCACCGACGAGGAGAAGGTCGCCGAGCTGAAGGCCCTGTATGACGACATCCTGGCCGACGAGGAAGTGGTGGAGTGGCTGCACGACACCATGCTCCTGGAAGTGGACACCATGGACGTGGAGGCCGTGGAGGAGCACGTGGCCAACGTGAAGGACATCGTGGAGGAGTACATCGACATCGTTCAGCCCGCGTGATGGCGGCTGCGCTGAGATAAACTTCGCTCCCATTCATTGTCAACTGTCTCGGGGGAATGGGCTCGCCGCCCATTCCCCCACGTCTTTCCTGGAAGGGAGGTCATATCGTGAAAGACAAGCTCGATAAGCTCGGCGCCCGGCTGCAGGCGAAGGAGGTCCGCATCCCGGTGGACCTGACGGTGGGTATCGTGTTCTTCCTGTTCGCGGGCGTGGTCCTGCTCATCATGCCCCAGCAGGTGGCGATATCGGAGAGGGATGTGGTCAACGGCCGGGCCTTCCCCACGCTCCTGATGGGGCTGATGATGTTCTGCTGCGCGCTGCTGGTGGGTAAGGAGATATATAAGATCATCCGAAAACAGCCGCTGGAATACAAGACCGTGAATCTGCTGGTGGAGATCAAGGCCCTCATCATCCTGGCCATCCTGATCGTCAGCTATCTGCTGGCCCGGTGGACGGACCTGTTCGTGGTGGGAGCGGTGTTCTGCGCGCTGGCGTTCCTGCTCTACTTCCGGTGCAAAAAGCCCAGCTACTACGTGATCACCGTAGGGATGGCCGTGGGCATCTGGGCCGCGTTCCGCTTTTTGCTGAACGTGCGCTTTTAAGGGAGGAGGAATATCATGCTGCAACATATCGTCCCGGCCAGCGGGCTGCTGTTTACGCTGCAAAACATCCTGTGGATCAACATCGGCGTGTTCATCGGCGCGGTGTTCGCCGCCATCCCCGGCCTGACCGTCATCCTGTGCGTCATCCTGTTCCTTCCGGTCACCTACTCCATGTCCGCCATCCCCGGCATGATGTTCCTGCTGGGCATCTACTGCGCGGGGGGCTACGGAGGCAGCGTGTCGGCCATCCTCATCAACACCCCGGGCACGCCCCACGCCGCCGCCACCATGCTGGACGGCCATCCCCTGTCCAAGCAGGGCCGCACCAAGGCGGCGCTGAAGATCGCCCT
>CANROZ010000086.1 GCA_947632365.1 uncultured Oscillospiraceae bacterium | reverse complement strand
ATATTATGGATAAAATGCAGACAGAAAACGGCTATGGGGTCCTGTTCATCGTGGCCACGCCCATCGGCAACGCCCGGGACATGTCCCCCCGGGGGACGGATATCCTGGAGCGGGTGGACGTGATCGCCGCGGAGGACACCCGCCGCAGCGTGGTGCTGCTCAACAAGCTGGGCATCCGCAACAAGCTGGCCAGCAACCACAAGTTCAACGAGCACGGTAAGGCCCGGTACTTCATTGACCGGATGAAGTCCGGCCAGAGCGTGGCGGTGATCACCGACGCGGGCACCCCCTGCATCTCCGACCCGGGCAACGAGCTGATAAAGGCCGCCGTGGCGGAGGGCATCCGGGTGGTGGGCGTGCCGGGCCCCTGCGCCGCGGTGACGGCCCTGTCCATCTCCGGATTCGATCTGAGCTGCTTCGTGTTCCGGGGCTTTTTCCCCCGGGAGAACGCCGACCGGGGCCGCCTGCTGGAGCAGATGCGCCGGGGGAGCGTGCGCACCTATGTGTTTTATGAGTCCCCCAAGCGGGTGATGGATGCGGTGGAGTATTTCGTCCGGGAGGCGGTCCCCTGCCGGATGTGCCTGTGCAATGACTTGACAAAGCTCCACGAGGCCGCCTTCCGGGGCGCGCCCGGGGAGGTCCGGGACCAGCTGCTGGCCAAGGGCGACTACGAAAAGGGCGAGTTCTGCCTGGTGGTGGAGCTGGACGAGGCCTATCTCGCGGTCAGGGCGGAGCACGCGGTGTCCGCTGAGGCCCTGCTGGTGGACGCCATGGTCCGGGAGGGCTGCCGGGCCAAGGACGCCATCAAGGCCGTGCTGGCCGACGAGGCCAACACCTACAGCAAAAACGAGCTCTACGCCGCCAGCCTGCGGTTGAAAGAGCTCTTCGGCTGAAAAACGACAGAAGAAACGGGCTCCCCGGCGGGGAGCCCGTTTGAGCGTGTCAAAAAACGAGTTTTTGACCGCTCGGATCGAATCTGCTCGACGGGAATGAATCCCGTCGGCATAATCCAAAAGCCTGATGTATTGCGGCTTTTGGATTGACGCGCGGCCCACCGCGCGGCTCGCCCTGACCGGGCTTCGCTCCCATTCATATGTTCTTTGACAGTCTAAAATGGGCTCCCCGCCGGGGAGCCCGTTTCCTGTGTCTCAGACCATATTGGCCAGCTCGGAGCGGCGGCGGTACAGGGCTTGATAGGCCTCCAGGATCCACTGCTCCATGGAGTCCTTCAGCTCCTTCTGCCGCTGGGGGCTCTCCAGCAGGGACACCACGAAGGGGGCGTATCGGCTGCCCGCGCCCTCCTTCAGCTCGCCCAGGATCGTCTCAAAGCTCTTGGCTGGGCGGTAGTGGTCGCCCACATGGTCGGTCCCGGCGGTGAGGGCGTCGGCCACGGAGATGATGTGGATCATGGCCCGGACCGGGGAGGACCGGGGGGAGAAGCCCATGGGATAGCCGCCCTTTTCATTGAAATAGCAGTGGTGCCCGTGAGCGATATCCGCGTACATAGCGGTGGAGGGATGTTCCCCCAGTATCTGGGCGCCGCAGTAGGTGTGCAGCTGCAGCAGGGCGTGCTCCTCCTCGAAAAGGCCCCGGCAGGGCAGTAGCACCATATCGAAGCAGTGGATCATCCCCGCGTCGTACAGCCGCCCGGCCCGTTCGGCGAAGCGGGCCAGCTCCTCCTTGCGCCGGACCACCTGGTCCGCGTCGGCGCAGTCCAGCAGGCCCACCAGCTTCTCCGGGCAATCCTCCGTCGCCCAGCGGCACAGAGTCTCGGCCGTCCGGCCCGCCCGCCACATCTTGGCGTAGCTGGTGGGATGCCGGGCCGCGAACACGTTCTGCATCACATCGAAGAAGGTCATGCACCCGGGCAGCTCCAGATAAGCGTACAGCACCTGGCGGGTGTAGAACATCATCAGCGCGTTGCTGTCGGAGTTGGGCGCCCGGACCAGCCAGCGGCACATCCGTCGGAGCATCCGGTCCACCCGCCCGGCGTGCCGGGGCTGCTGGGCGGCGGGGAGCTTCTTGCAGTATTCCATATAGAGGGCGGGCACGCTCACGTGGCAGAACATACCCTGGGGGCCGAAATCGTCGTCGGGCCGGGCGGTGGACAGGGCATACAGCGTGTCCAGAAACTCCGTCAGCAGCATGGCGCCGCAGTGATAGCGGGCGGCGTAATAGGCGTACTGCCACCGCGGCTGCAGCGGCTCGCCCCGCTCCCGGGCCTGGCGCAGCTGCCGCTCCTGGATGATCTGGGTGGACTCCAGCACCTGGGCGAACACCTCCGGCTCCGCGTGGCCGCTGCGCAGATAGCTGAGCATGGTGGTCCGCTCCTGGTGGCTCATGTAGATATACCGATCCCAGGGCAGAGAAGGGGTCTTGGCCTGGATATCCGGGTCGGTGAGGATGCCCAGGGAGCGCTGGATGGCGGCCAGCTTGAGCTTGGCCGCCTCGTTGCCCTCGTAGCCCAGGGCGATGTTGCCCATGCTCCGGTGGATATACCCCCGTATCTCCGGGTCGGTGATATCGTCGTAATCCGTCTCGAAATACCCGGCGCTCTCCACGAAGCTCATCCGCATCCGGGCGGCGTACAGCCGCAGCTTGTTGGGGGACAGGTTTGTCTCCATATTGTACAGGGACATGCCCACCAGATACAGCTCCCGGATCAGCATGTCCCGGTGCTTTCCGTGGCGGGCGTAGTCGGTCAGGGCCTGGTGGATGCGGTAATGGAGCCCCACGTCCTTCTGGTCCGTCCCGGCCATCAGCTCCCCGGCGAACTGCTGCAGGTCCTCCAGCTCCTCCCGGGAGGCGGAGAGGATATCGTCCAGCATGGGGAACAGGTTCTCTCGCAGCAGCTGCGTGCCCCGCTCCACCGCCTCGCGCGCGGCGCGGCTGGACTGGCGGACGGTCTCCATAAAGGCCTCCGGCCCCTCCTGGTCCACGGTCAGGTCCCCCTGCCGGGCCATGCCCGCCAGCAGCGTCAGATATTCCTCCTGATAGGGTCTCATGCCGCCCACCGCCTTTCCGCTGCCATGGCCGTCACCCCAGCTGCCGGAGCATAGTCTCCGTCAGGGCCTGCATGCTCACGGGCTTGGCCAGGTGGGCGTTCATCCCCGCCTCCTCACAGGCGCGGATATCCTCCACAAAGGCGTTGGCCGTCATGGCCACGATGGGCACGGTGCCGCTGTCGGGCCGGGGCAGAGCCCGGATGGCCCGGGCGGCGGCAAAGCCGTCCATGACGGGCATCTGGATGTCCATGAAGATGAGATCGTACCAGCCCGGTTCCGAGCGGCGGAAGGCATCCACCGCCTGCTGGCCGTCCCCGGCGCAGTCCACCGCCGCGCCCAGCATGCCGATCAGCTCCGTGGCGATCTCCTGGTTGATCTCGTTGTCCTCCACCAGCAGCACCCGCCGCCCGGCGAACAGCTCCCCGTCCTGGCTCTTCTCCGCCCGGCGGGCCAGCCCGCTGTCCGTATAGGCGGCCAGGGCCTCCCGCAGCCGGGAGCGGAAATAGGGCTTGGGCAGGAAGGCGGTGACGCCGTATTTGCGCATCTCGTCGGTGGTGAGGGTCCACTCATAGCTGGAGGACAGCAGGATGGGCATCTTATCGCCCAGCATGGCCCGCAGCTCCTGACAGGTCCGGACCCCGTCCACGCCGGGCATGCGCCAGCCCAGGATGGCGGCAAAGTAGTCCCGCCCATCCTGCCGGGCCGCCGCGGCCAGCTCCAGGGCGGCCGGGCCGCTGGCGCAGGTGTCGCAGATCATGCCCATGTCCTCCAGGGTCTCCCGCAGATGGTCCAGGGCGGCGCTGTCGCTGTCCGCCGCCAGCACCCGCAGGCCCTGCAGGACCTGTTCCTCCTCCTGGGGGCTCTCCAGCTGCTCCAGGGGGATGGTCACGGTGAAGCGGGTGCCCTTGCCCGGCTCGCTCTCCACCTGGATGTGGCCGTTCATCATCTCCACCAGGCTGTGGGTGATGGTCATGCCAAGGCCCGTGCCCTCGATGCGGCTGACGCTCTCGGCCCGCTCGAAGGGCTGAAAGAGCTTTTCCAGAAACTCCGGCTTCATGCCCATGCCGGTGTCCTCCACCATGAACTCATAAAAGCCGTAGCCGGGTCCGGCGGTATACTGCCCCTCGGTCTGGCGCACCTTCAGAGTGATGGTCCCCTCCTCCGGGGTGAATTTCACGGCGTTGGAGAGGATGTTCAGCAGTACCTGCTGGATGCGCAGCTCGTCGCCCCGCACATGCTCGCAGCGGATGCCGGAAAAATCCAGCTCCACCCGCTGGCGCTTTTTCTCCGCCTGGGGCTGGAACACCGCCATGAGGGAGTGGATGAAATCGGCCATGGTGAAGGCCGTGGGGTTCAGGTCCGTCTTGCCGCTCTCGATGCGGCTCATATCCAGGATATCGTTGATGAGGCTGAGCAGGTGCCGGGAGCTGAGGCCGATCTTGTCCAGGCAGTCCTCCACCCGCTCCCGGCTGTCCAGATGGGCCTGGGCGATGGTGGTCATGCCGATGATGGCGTTCAGGGGGGTGCGGATATCGTGGGACATGCTGGAGAGGAAGTCCGACTTGGCCCGGGAGGCGGCGTTGGCCGCGTCCAGGGCGCTGCGCAGCGCGGCGTTGGCCGCGTCGATGCGCTCCTGCTGGCGGCGGTGGTCCTCGGTCACATCCCGGAACAGAGCCAGATACAGCGCCCCGCCCCAATCCGCTATGCGTACCAGGTAATTCTTGCCGTCGCAGTCCAGCGTCTCGTCGCTGTGCTCTCCGGCCCGATACCGCTCCAGCAGCGGGGACAGCACGGGCATCAGTGCGGACGCCTCCGGCAGGCGCTCCGCCGCCGGATTGGCATATTCCCGGCGCCAGGTCCCGGACCCGTACCGGACGAACAGCGCCGGGACAGGCAGCAGATCATATGCCGCCGCCAGCGCCTCTATCCTTGGCTCCATAGCCGTCCCTCCTCTCTGTCAGTATCGCAAAAATGCTCTCAGAAGCGGATCACGTTGTCCGGGCCGATATCGGCCAGAGTGGGCGTGCCGCACATGGTCATGGTGTCCCGCAGCTCCGCGACGATCTTGTCCAGGTATACACCCAGCCCCTCGGCCCCCGCGGCATAGACGAAGGGGACCACCGGGCGGCCCAGCAGCACCGCGTCCGCCCCCAGGGCCAGGGCCCGGAACACGTCCACGCCGGAGCGGATGCCGCCGTCCACGAAAATGGGCACCTGCCCCTTCACCGCCTGGGCGATGGAGGGCAGCACCTCCGCCGTGGAGGGCACGCCGCCCTGGACCCGGCCGCCGTGGTTGGACACCACAATGGCCGCCGCGCCGCCCTCGATGGCCTTCTCCGCCCCCTTGGGGGTCATGATCCCCTTGACGATGAAGGGCATTTTGGCGTACTGGGTGATCTGGCGCAGCTCGGCGACAGACTTGCTGCCCGCGTTGGGGTTCATGGCCTTCAGGAAGGGCAGGCCTGCCCCGTCCACGTCCATGGCGGCGGCAAAGATGCCCTTGGCGTTGAGGATATCCAGCTTCTCAAAGATCGCCTCCAGGTTCCAGGGCTTGATGGTGGGCACGCCCATGCCCCCCACCTGTACCATGTCGTCGGAGGCCCGCTTCATGATCTCCGGGTCCACGCCGTCTCCGGTAAAGGCGGCCACGCCGTACGCCGCCGCCGCGGGCACCACGATGCTGTTGTAGGAGAAGTCGTCGTGCTTATCCCCGTAGTGCATTTTCACCGCGCCCAGAGGGGCGATGAAAACAGGGGCCTTGAAATCCCGACCGAACAGCCGGAAGGCGGTGTCGATGGGCTTATTCTTGCAGAGGGTGTCCATGTTCACGAACACCTCCTGCCACTTCTCGTAGTTGCGGGCGGCCACGTTGTTGGGCGCCTTGCAGCCGGGACCGGGCATGGTATTGCCGCAGGCCAGGCCGTTGCACACCGGGCAGGCCTTGCAGAAAGGGCCCACCTGGCCCCGGGCGGCTGTCAATATCTCATTGTATGTCATGCGTTTTTCCTCCTATAAGTACCCTTTTTACCTATTATATCTTACGGGCGGAAAAAGTCAATCTTGGAAGAGCTTTCCAATTTCACGCCCCTGCCGCCGTCAATCGGCACAAAAACCGCTCCAAAGGCGGCGCCGTTCTCGGAAGATTTGACAGTTTTGAAAGTTTCGACTTTGTTAGTTTCATTTTTTCTCTTGAAATTTCGGGTTTGTGGGGCTATAATACGGCCATCACGAAATTTTGAGCGACAAAAACTGCAAACACATACCATCAAGGAGGAACCTACACATGAAGAAGAATCTCATCAAGACCTTCGCGCTGGTCATGGCCCTGGCCATGGCGTTCAGCTGCTTCGGTGTTTCGGCCCTCGCCTCCGGCGAAGAGCTGGCCATCGGCACCGGCGGCTCCAGCGGCACCTATTACGCCTTCAGCGGCGTGCTGTCCACCTTCCTGGAGGAGAAGACGGGCGTGAAGATGGTCGTCAACGAGAGCGGCGGCTCCGCTGCCAACATCGCTGGCATCGACTCCGGCCTGTACGACCTGGGCCTGATCCAGTCCGACGTGCTCTATTACGCCTACAACGGTGAGAACACCTACGAGGCGTCCGGGCCTGTCACCAGCTTCGTCACCCTGGGCGCGCTGTATCCCGAGGCGGTGCAGATCGTCACCTGCGACCCGGACATCAAGTCCGTGGCCGACCTGAAGGACAAGGACGTGTGCGTGGGCGACACCGGCTCCGGCACGGTTTACAACACCCAGGATATCCTGGCCGCCTATGACATGACCATGGACGACATCAACCCCGTGTACCAGTCCTTCCAGGACTCCGTGGACAGCCTGAAGGATAACAAGATCGCCGCCGCCGTCATCTCCGCCGGTCCTCCCACCGGGGCGATCACCGACCTGGCCGCCACCAAGGATATGTACCTCATCTCCATCGACGAGGAGCACATGGACAAACTGCTGGAGGCCAACCCCTGGTACAACTCCTACACCGTGCCCGCTGGCACCTACAAGGGCTTTGACGAGGACGCTACCACCATCTGCGTGAAGGCTACCCTGATCGCCAAGTCCACCATCGACGACGATCTGGCCTACACCATCGTGTCCACCATCCTGGACCCGGCCAACAAGGACGCCATCGCCGAGCTGCACAGCATGGGCAACCTGCTTGAC
>CANROZ010000085.1 GCA_947632365.1 uncultured Oscillospiraceae bacterium | reverse complement strand
AAGCTGGGCGACGCCGTCACCGCCTCCATCGACACGGAGCGGCGCAAGGCCGTCATGCGCGCCCACTCCGCCACCCATCTGCTGGACAAGGCCCTGCGCACCGTGCTGGGCGAGCATGTCCATCAGGCCGGCTCCCTGGTGGAGCCGGACAGGCTGCGGTTCGACTTCACCCACTTCTCCGCCATGACGGCCGAGGAGCTGGCCCAGGTGGAGGAGATGGTCAACGAGGCGGTGCTGGAGGGCTACGATATCCACACCGACGTGCTGCCCATCGAGGAGGCCAAAAAGCGGGGCGCCATCGCCCTGTTCAGCGAAAAATACGGCGACACGGTCCGGGTGGTGGACATGGGCAGCGGCTACAGCGTGGAGTTCTGCGGCGGCACCCATCTGGACAACACCGCCAAGGTGGGCGTGTTCCACATCGAGAGCGAGTTCTCCGTGGCCAGCGGCGTGCGCCGCATCGAGGCCACCACGGGCAAGGCCACCATGGCGTCCATGAAGCGACTCCAGTCCCGCATCGACCTGGCCGCCGCCGCGCTGAAGGTGCGGCCCACCGAGCTGGAGAGCCGGGCGGAGTCCCTGATGGGCGAGCTGAAGGGCCTGCACCAGACCGTGGAGAAGCTGAAGGCCCGGGAGGCCGCGGGCGAGACCGATCGGCTGCTGTTCGGCACCCGGGAGGTGGGCGGACTGCGGGTGCTCACCGCTGTGGTGCCCGAGGCGGACGCCAACCGCCTGCGCCAGATGGGCGATATCCTGCGGGACAAGGCCGCCAATGTGGTGGCGGTGCTGGCCGCGGACAACGGGGAGAAGGTCACCTTCCTGGCCGTGTGCGGCGCGGACGCCGTGAAGGCCGGGGTCAAGGCCGGGGAGCTGGTCCGGGAGGTATCCGCCGTCACAGGCGGTAAGGGCGGCGGCAAGCCGGAGTCCGCCATGGGCGGCGGCTCCGACGTGATCAAGACCGACAACGCCCTGGCCATCGTGGACGATTTTGTGGCAAAAAAGCTGGGACTGTGAGCACAGAAAGGAGAACGCCATGCTGATCTCATTCCAGAACATGAAGGAGGTCGCCGTGCCCAAATGCCGGGGCGGCGAGAAGGAACTTTTCCGCAGGCATGTGGATACGGGCGACAACCAGATCATGCTGGCCCGCCTGGAGCCCGGCGCCTCCGTGGGCATCCACACTCACGAGGACGACTCGGAGACCATCTACTATCTCTCCGGCAAGGGCAAGGTCTATTATGACGGTCGGTATGAGTCGGTGCAGGCGGGCGTCTGCCATCACTGCCCCAAGGGCCATACCCACGGCACCTTCAACGACGGCGACGAGGACCTGGTGTTCTTTGCCGTCATCCCCAAGCAGTGAGGTGCGGCCATGAGCGACTGCCTTTTCTGCAAGATCGTGGCGGGGGACATCCCCTCCGCGAAGGTCTATGAGGATGAGCTGTGCTACGCCTTCCGGGACATCAATCCCCAGGCGCCCACCCATGTGCTGGTGGTGCCCCGGGAGCACATCGCCTCCTGCGCCGACGTGACCGGGGACAATGCCGCCCTGGTGGCCCACATCTTCACCGTCATCCCCAAGATCGCGGCCCAGGAGGGCCTGACCGGGGGCTGGCGGGTGGTGTCCAACGTGGGCGCCGACGCGGGCCAGACCGTACCGCACCTGCATTTTCACATCCTGGGCGGTGAGCGTCTTTCCGACCGGATGAGCTGAGCGCCGCCGTGCGGAAACTGGCGTGGGCGGCGCTGGGCTTTGCCGCGGCTGCGGGCCTGGCGGAATATGTGCTGCATGTGGAAGAGCTGCCGTTTTTTGCGGCAGCTCTTGCCGTATTGGCCCTGGCGTCGCCCCTGCTGAAAAACAGGGTCCGCCGCGGTCAGGCGCTGGCCCTGTGTCTTGCCGCCGCGCTGGGCTTTCTGAGCTGGTGGGGCTATTATACCTATCGGGTCCTGCCCTGCGAGGCGCTGGTGGGGGAGGATATCACCGTGACCGCCACGGTGCGGGACTATGTGGAGCGCCACCAGGATTATGAGCGGGTGGAGGTCCGCATCCTGGAGGGCGGACCGAAGGTCAAGGGGCTGCTGTATCTCTATGAGGGGAGCCTGCCGGAGCTGGAGCCGGGCGATATCATCCGCACGGAGATACGGGTCAGCTCCGCCGTGACCCGTCAGGGGGAGCGCAGCCGCATCTACACCTCCCAGGGGCATGTGCTGCTGGGCTATATCCAGGAGGGCCTGTCGGTGACGGGCCGGACCGGGTACGGGTGGCTCTATTTTCCCCAGCGGCTGAGCCATGGTGTGCAGAGGCTTTGCGACGAGCTTTTTGACGGGGACACGGCGCCCTTCGTCAAGGGCCTTCTCACCGGAAACACCGACGATCTGGAGGAGGACACGGAGAACTATACCGCCATGCGCACCGCCGGAGTGATGCACATCGTGGCGGTGAGCGGGATGCACATGTTCGTGCTGGTGGGCTTTTTGCAGCTGCTGCTGGGCCGTGGACGGCGCACGAGCCTTCTGTGCCTGCCGCTGATCGGGCTGTTCGCTTTGGCGGCCGGGGGCAGGCCCTCGGTGGTCCGGGCGGCGGTGATGCAGGCGATGGTGCTGTTGGCCCCGGTGGTGGGCCGGGAGGCGGACGGAAGGACCTGCCTCTGCGCGGCGCTGCTGGCGCTGCTGGCGGCGAATCCTATGGCCATTGGCGGCGTGGGATTGCAGCTGAGCTTCGCCTGCATGGCGGGACTTGTGTTCCTGCTGCCGCGGATGATGCAGTGGATGGGCGAGCGCCTGCCCATGCAGAACGGACTGGTGGACTATGCGGCGGGGAACCTAGTCTGCACCGTCTGCGCCACGGCCTTTTCCGCGCCGCTGGCGGCGCTGTATTTCGGCCAGCTGCCCCTGTTCTCCCTGGTGGCCAACCTGCTGACCCTGTCCGTGGTGGAGTTCATTTTCGCGGGCGGTTACGTGGTCTGCGCCCTGGGCGCGGTCCATCCCGCGGCGGGGCGTGCGGCGGCCTGGGTCCTGAGCTGGGCGGTGCGGGCATGCCTTCTGGTGTACCGTGCCCTGGCGGAGATCCCCTTCGCCAGCCTGGACGTGAGCGGCAGGACGCTGCTCTGGCTGACGGGGGCCTATGTGGTCGCGGTGCTGTGGCTGGCGCTGCGAAAGCGGGGCAGACCCATCCGGGCGGATATCCCCCTGTGCCTGGTGCTGATGGGTCTGGCAGCGGTGCTGCTGCAGGGAAAGCTGGCCATCCGCCGCGGCGAGGGGATGGTGTCGGTGCTGGACGTGGGCCAGGGGGAGTGCGTGGTGCTGGCGGACAGCGAGGGCGCCGTGGTGGTAGACTGCGGCGGCAGCGGCATGAACAGCGCCGGGGACATCGCGGCCAACTATCTTTTGAGCATCGGCAAGACCCGCATCGACGCGCTGGTGTTGACCCACCTGCATGCGGACCACGCCAACGGGGTGGAGACGCTTTTGTACCGCACGGACGTGGGCTGCCTGGTGATGCCCTCGGACGGGGACGACAGCGACTGGCAGCGGGAGGATATCCTGCGGGCCGCGGAGCGGGAAGACGTGCCTGTGCGGCTGATAGACGAGCAGACGCACCTGCAGGCGGGCGGCATCGGCCTGGACCTGCTGCTGCCGGAGGGCGAGCGGGACACCAACGAGCGGGGTATCGTGGCCCTGGCGTCGATGGGGGACATGCGTACGCTCATCATGGGCGACGCGGGCCAGGAGGCGGAGATGAGCCTGCTGGCGGAGCGGGCCGTCCCGGACGTGGATATCCTGGTGGTGGGCCATCACGGCTCCCGTAGCGCGTCCGGCCCGGTGTTTCTCCGGGCGGCCAACGCCGAGACGGCGGTGGTGAGCGTGGGATACAATACATACGGCCATCCGGCGCCGAACGTGCTGGAGCGGCTGGGATACTACTGCGATACTGTGCTGCGGACGGACGAGCAGGGGAACGTGGTCGTCAGACTGGGGGGCGAGGAGCTTGGCGAGACAGGATAAACAGAGCCTGGATTATGGCGCAGAGGTAAAAAAGCTGCGCCAGGAGGGTCCCCGGCGGGTCTATCTCCTCCGGGGCGAGGAGGACTATCTGCGGGACAGCTTCCTCGGGGAACTGAGAGCCATCTGCCTGCCCGAGGGGACGGAGGCTTTCAATTACCACCGTCTCCAGGGCCCCGGCCTGGACATCGGCGCGCTGCGGGAGAGCGTGGAGGCCATGCCCTTCATGGGGGAGCATACCCTCACGGAGGTGCGGGACTTTGATGTGAACCGCACGTCGGCCTACGACGGGGAGACGCTGAAGGCCTTTCTGGCGGACGTGCCGGAGTGGGCCACGGTGGCGTTCGTGTTCGCTCCCGGCTACGCGCCGGACAGCCGTCTGGGATCGGTGAAGGCCATGAAGAGCGCCGGGGCGGACCTGGCGTTCACCAGCCCCGGAGAGGCGGCGCTGGTCCGCTGGGTCATCCGCCGGGCGGAGAGCCTGGACAAGACCATCGACCCCGCCACGGCCAATTATCTCATCTGGGTCTGCGGCACGAAGATGAACGGCCTGATCCCGGAGATGGTGAAGATCGCGGGCTACGCCGGGGAGAAGGCCATCACCCGCGCCGACATCGACGCGGTGGCGAAAAAGGCCCCGGAGACCACCATCTTCGATCTGACCGACGCCCTGGGCGCCGGGGATTATGACAAGGCCGCCCGGCTGCTGGCGGACCTGCTGGCGGATAAGGACGAGCCGCCCCAGAAGCAGATCGCCATGGTGAGCGAGCAGTTCCGGCGGCTGTATTTCGCCCGCCTGGCGGCAGACAGCGGCAAGGGCACGGCGTTCATCACCGCCTGTGTGCCGGAGCTCACAGGCCGCAGCTACCCGCTGCAGCTGCTGCAAAAGGCGTGCCGACGCTTCAGCGCGGACCGTCTGGCCCGAGCGGTGTGCTTCTGCGCCCAGTGCGATTACGCCATGAAGGACACCGGAGGGGAGCCGGAGGCGCTGATGAAGGAACTCATCCTGCGCCTGGCGGCGGACCGGGCATGATCCGCATCCGGGAGGCGGTGGTGGTGGAAGGGCGGTATGACAAGGCCGCTCTGGCCAACGTGGTGGACACGGTGATCGTGGACACCGCGGGCTTCGGCGTGTTCTCCGACGGGGAGAAGCTGGCGCTGCTGCGCCGCCTGGCCCAGGCCAGGGGCCTGGTGGTGCTCACCGACAGCGACGGCGGCGGCTTCCTCATTCGGAATTTCTTGAAGAGCGCCATCGACCCGAAGCTGGTGAAACACGCCTACATCCCCGACGTTCACGGCAGGGAACGGCGCAAAAAAAGCCCCTCCAAGGAGGGTCTGCTGGGGGTGGAGGGCATGGACCCGGCCACGCTGGAGGCGGCCCTTCGCCGCTCCGGCGCCACGGTGCTGGAGGAGCAGACGGCGGCCCGGACCGAGCCGCCCATCACCAAGGCGGAACTCTATGCCATGGGTCTGGCGGGCAGGCCGGACAGCGAGAGGCGCCGCACGGCGCTGAAAAAGGCCCTTGGACTGCCGGAAAAGCTCACCGCCAACGGGCTGCTGGATGTGCTGAACGTGCTAAGCAGCCGGGAGGAGATCGGGCGCATCATCGCTTTGTGGCAGGATCCTCCAGGATCATGAGGCCCACCCCTGCCAGCAGCAGCACCCCCGCCGGGGCGTCCGCCATGGCCCGGGCCAGGCTGTAGGCGCGAAAATTGGCCGCGCAGGGCTCCCCGGCGGACAGACACAGCACGAACGCGCCGAACACCATGGCGCAGCACAGAGCCAGGATGTTCCGCACGGCCCAAAGGCCCGCCGGAGATATCCGCCTGAAGCTATGTAGAAACTTCTTCATAGGGCCATCATACAGAATTTTCGCCCCCTTGGCAAGGAACAGTTCCTTCCAGGGGGCTTTCCATATTATGTAACTTAAAAAATTTCGCAAAAACACAACTTTTTGTGGCATTGTCCGGCAAGGTGTGCTATAATTATGTAAATTTGGCATCCATATGAGGGAGGACACGCCATGAAATGTCCCTATTGCAGTTACGCCGAGAGCAAGGTCATTGATTCCCGGCCCGCCGACGAGGGCAGCACCATCCGCCGCCGGAGAGAATGCCTCATGTGCGGCAAGCGGTTCACCACCTATGAGAAGGTGGAGCGCATGCCCCTGGTGGTGGTGAAGCGGGACGGCAGCCGCCAAACCTTCGACAAGGTGAAGCTCATCAACTCCATGGTCCGGGCCTGCGAAAAGCGCACCGTGCCCCTGGACAAGATCCAGTCCATCGCCGACTCCATCGAGACGGAGCTGCAGAGCGCGCTGGAGCGCGAGGTGTCCACCGCCGAGATCGGCGATATGGTGATGGAGCAGCTGAAGGCCGTGGACGAGGTATCCTACGTCCGCTTCGCCAGCGTCTACCGCCAGTTCAAGGACATCAACACCTTCATGGAGGAGCTGTCCAAGCTCCTGGGCGACAAGGCCAAGAACGGCTAACGCTCCCGGGGGGACAGAAATATCCCGCCCGCCATGTCCACCGTCATCATATAGACGGCCTTCGGGGAGGAGAGACCGTGGCTGCGCAGGGCCTTTTCCAGCCAGTTCTCGTCCTTGCCCAGTATCTTCAGGTTCTCGGTCAGGACCCGGCCCTCGTTGATGACGATGAGCGGATATCCGGCGTCCGGGGCCTGGATGTCCATCTGCCCGGCGGTGACGGGGCGGCTGGCGGGGGCGAACACCACGTTCAGCTTCCCGTCTGTCTCCAGCACGGCGTATTCCACATCGTTCAGGTCCAGAGCCCCCTGGCTGCGCAGGGCCTCGGCCAGCTCGTCCGGGGTGAAGCGGTTTTTCCGCATCTGGGACTGGTCGATGCGCCCGTGGGCGATGAGCAGGGCGGGCTTTCCCGCCAGAAAGCTGCGGATGCGCACGCTCTTGGCCATGGCCAGGGAGAGGACCAGCTCCATGGCGAACAGCACCGCCGCCGGGACGATGCCGTAGTACAGCGGCTTTTCCGGGCTGCTGATGGGGGTGGCGGCCACTTCGGAGATCAGGATGGTCACGATCAGCTCCGAGGGCTCCAGCTCTCCCAGCTGCCGCTTTCCCATCAGACGTACGAACAGGATGAGCACGGCGTACATGAGCACGGCGTTGCATATGATATCGTTCAGCATAGGGTTAGTATGCCGCACTGCGCCCATTCTATGAGCGGCGTTGGATCAAACATCGGGCTGCCGGAGTTCGGCAGCCCGATCTTCAGTTGTTGCCGCTGTTGGGATTGACGGCGGGACTGGGGACGGTGTTCAGATTCTGAATGGCAGAGCGATAATCCTCCGCCGCTTCGATGCTGTCGGGCGGGAAGAACTCCTCCACGGGAAATCTGATCCGACTGAAGAGCGTGCA
>CANROZ010000084.1 GCA_947632365.1 uncultured Oscillospiraceae bacterium | reverse complement strand
CCCGCTGCTCCCGCCCCGGCTGCCGAGGCTCCGGCCGCCCCCGCGCCTGCGGCCCCCGCCGCACCCGCCCCGGCCCCCGCGTCGGTGGGCGGCAAGCGCATCCGCATCAGCCCCCTGGCCCGGAAGACCGCGGCCAAGATGGGCGTGGACTACACGGGCCTGGTGGGCTCCGGCCCCTCCGGCCGTATCGTGCTGAAGGACATCCTGGCCGCCGCCGAGGCGCCCAAGGCAGCCCCCGCCCCTGCCGCCGCTGCCCCCGCTCCCGCTCCCAAGGCCCCCGCAGGCCGTCTGGAGCTGATGGAGGGCGACACCGTGGTGAAGCTGACGGGCATGCGCAAGGTAGTGGCCGAGCGGATGCTCCAGTCCCACACCGAGATACCGCCTGTGACCCAGAACATCAAGGTGGACGTTACCGAGCTGATGAAGTTCCGCAAGATGCTGCTGGAGACCACCGGGAAGAAGTATTCCGTCAACGACCTGGTGCTGAAGGCCACCGCCAAGTGCCTGCACGAGCATCCCGAGATGCTGGTGGCTTTCGACGGCGACCAGATCATCCAGCGGGCCCACGTGAACCTGGGCGTGGCCGTGGCGCTGGACGCCGGGCTGATCGTGCCCGTCATCCGGGACGCAGATAAGCTGGGCCTGGACGCGCTGAGCGCCGCTGCCAAGGACCTGGCCGACCGGGCCAAGAACAACAAGCTGCTGCCGGAGGAGTACAAGGGCTCCACCTTTACTGTGTCCAACTTGGGCATGTTCGGCATCGAGACCTTTACCCCCATCATCAACCAGCCTGACGCGGCCATCCTGGGCGTGTGCGCCATTCAGGACGAGCTGGCGCTGGACGAGGCGGGCGCTGTCACCGTCCGCAAGGTCATGCGCCTGAGCGTGACGCTGGATCACCGTCTGCTGGACGGCGCCGTGGTGGCCAAGTTCCAGATGGCCCTGCGGGACCTGCTCCAGAGCCCCATGAGCATCGTACTATAACAGGAGGAGCATACCAATGGCTGTTGAAGTATTGATGCCCCAGCTGGGCCTGACCATGGAGGAGGGCACCGTCAGCAAGTGGCTGAAGAAGGAGGGCGACGCTGTCAAGGTGGGCGAGCCCCTGGTGGAGATCACCACCGACAAGCTGACCAACGAGGTGGCCAGCGAGGCCGATGGCGTGCTTTTGAAGATCGTGGCCCAGGAGGAAGAGGATGTGCCCGTGAAGGGACTGCTGGCCTACATCGGCCAGCCCGGCGAGAAGGTGGGCGGCCCTGCCGCCCCCGCTCCCGCCGCGCCCAAGGCGGCGCCCGCCCCGGCCCCTGCCCCCGCGCCCAAGGCGGCGGCTCCCGTGCCCCCCGCGGCCGCCAAGCCCGCTGCCGACACCACCGTCCTGGTGGTGGGCGGCGGCCCCGGCGGCTATGTGGCCGCCATCCGGGCTGCCCAGCTGGGCGCCAAGGTGACCCTGGTGGAGAAAGAACACCTGGGCGGCACCTGCCTGAACATCGGCTGCATCCCCACCAAGTGCCTGCTCCACTCCGCGGAGCTGGTGGAGGACATCAAGAACCAGAGCAAGGAGATCGGCGTGAAGGTGCCCAGCGTGGAGGTGGACTTCCCCCAGGTCATCAAGCACAAGAACGACATCTCCAAGCGGCTCACCGGAGGCGTGTCCGGCCTTTTGAAGATGAACAAGGTCAAGGTCATCGACGGCGAGGCCAAGTTCATCGGCCCGGCGAAGCTGTCCGTGAAGAAGGCGGACGGCGCCACCGAGACCATGACCGCCGACGGCATCATCGTGGCCACTGGCTCGGTGAACGCCACGCCCCCTATCCCGGGGCTGAAGGAGAATCCCAACTGCATCGACTCCACCGGGGCCCTGAGCCTGGAGAAGCTGCCCAAGTCCATGGTGGTCATCGGCGGCGGCGTGATCGGTCTGGAGCTGGCCTGCGCCTATGCGGCCTTCGGCACCAAGATCACGGTCGTCGAGGCCCTGGATCACATGCTGCCCATGCTGGACGCTGACCTGACGAAGATCGGCGTGGAGCACATGAAGAAGATGGGGATGGAGTTCCATCTGGAGTGCCCGGTGCAGTCCGTGGAGAAGTCCCCCGTGGGCGCCAAGGTGGTGTGCAAGGAGAAGAGCGGCAAGACCGTGAGCTTTGAGGCGGAGAAGGTGCTGGTGGCCATCGGCCGCCGTGCCAACACCGCCAGCCTGGACCTGGACGCGGGGAAGATCAAGAATGACCGGGGCCGGATCGAGGTCAACGACAAGATGCAGACCAGCGTGCCTGGGGTGTACGCCATCGGCGACTGCGTGAAGGGGTATGCCCAGCTGGCGCACACGGCCAGCGCCATGGGCGAGGTGGCCGCGGAGAACATCCTGGGGCATGAGGCGCACTACGACGAGAAGACCAACCCCACCTGCGTGTACATCGAGCCGGAGGCGGCCTCGGTGGGTCTGACGGAAGAACAGTGCAAGGCCAAGGGTCTGGAGTACAAGGTGGGCAAGTTCCCCATGAGCGCCAACGGCAAGGCCCTGATCATCAACGGCGGCGAGGGTCTGGTGAAGATCATCGCCGGCAAGGAATACGGCGAGATACTGGGCATGCACATCATCGGGCCCCGTGCCACGGACCTGATCGCCGAGGGTGCGCTGGCCATCGGCGAGGAGATGACCCTGGATGAGATCATTTCCACCATCCACAGCCACCCCACCGTCACCGAGAGCCTGCGGGAGGCCGCGCTCCACGCGGAGAAGCGTGCCATCCACACCCCCAACAGGTGACGGCGCCGCTCCGGCGATGATGTGATATCAAAATGAAGGAGGGTCTTCCTATGAGCAAGACCATGCGCGGCCTGGTGAAGCAGTCCGCCGCGCCCGGCGAATTTGTTTTCCGCGACGACCTGCCTGTGCCGGAGATCGGGGACGACGAGGTACTCATCAAGGTCCACTGCACCGCCATATGCGGTACGGACATGCATATCATCGAGTGGGAGGACTGGTCCCAGAAGCATGTCCAGCCCCCCATCATCCCCGGCCATGAGACCGCCGGAGACATCGTGGCCGTGGGCCGGAACGTCAAGGACCGGAAGGTGGGCGACCGGGTCTCCTGCGAGTCCCACATCGCCTGCGGCGAGTGCTATTTCTGCACCCACGGCCTGGGCCAGATATGCAAGAACGTGAAGCTGTTCGGGTGCAGCGTGGACGGCGCCTTTGCCGAGTACGCCAAGATACCCGCCGCCTCCACGTTCCTGCTGGACGACGCCATCTCCTATGAGGCGGCGTGCATGTTCGAGCCCATGGGCGCGGGCGTCCACGGCGCGGAGGCCGCCGAGGTGGAGGGCAAGACCGTGCTGGTCAGCGGCTGCGGCCCCATCGGCCTGACCGCCGTCAGCGCCTGCAAGACCTTCGGCGCCAAGCTGGTTATCGCCTGCGATCTGGTGGACGACCGCCTGGAGATGGCTAAGAAAATGGGCGCGGACGTGACCGTCAACAGCGGCAGGGAGGACCTGCGCGGGACCGTGCTGAAGCTGACCGACGGCATCGGTGTGGACGCCGCCATCGACATCACCGGGGCGGGCGCCGCCATCAACGCCGGACTGAAGTGCGTGCGTGCGGCGGGCCGCATGGTGTGCGTGGGACTGCCCACCAAGCCCGTGACCATGGACCTGACCAACGACCTCATCTACCGGGAGGTGGAGCTGACCGGCATCTCCGGCCGCCGTATCTGGGAAACCTGGACGGACTTCGCCAAGGTCATGAACGGCCCCTACTTCCAGCTGGACCTGGTCATGGGGCGGCGGTTCGCCCTGGAGGACTTCCACCAGGCGGTGGAGGCTATCCGGTCCGGAGAGACGGGCAAGATGCTCATCTACCCCTGAGGCCGAGTTTTTGAAAGAGAGGCACTGCATATGAAACACGCAAGCGGCACCATCAAAAAGATACACGCCATCCGTTTTGAGCCCGGCGAGGACGTGATGCTCACCCTGCAGAAGTTCTGCCAGGACAACGGCATCGGCAACGGTGTGGTCATCTCCGGGGTGGGCAGCCTCCAGGGCTGCACCTATCTGGACCCGGTGGAGCTGCCCGACAAGCCCGGCCTGTATGGCTACAGCGACCCCATCGAACTGCCCTGCCCCATCGAGCTGATCTCCGTCAGCGGCATCATCTGCACGGAGAGCGACGGCAAGGTCTCGCTGCATCTGCACGCGGGCTTTGCCGACGAGAAGGGCAACCAGTACGGCGGCCACTTCAAGGAGGGGAACCGTGTGCTGACCACCGTGGAGATGGTCATTGGCGAGATCGAGGGCGTGGCCATGACCCGCGGGATCGACCCCGAACGGGGCGTACCGGTGTTCGCACCGATACAACTGTAAACTGAGGCGCTTCGCGCCTTCAGAATAAGATGAATCGAAATTATTGGAGGGAACTATGGAGTACACGAAGGACTTTTTAGTCAAGATCCACGATGATCTGCTGACGACCAGAATGCTGGAACAGAAGCTGGTGGAGATCTATGCCGAGGGCAAGGTCCCCGGCCACATCCACAGCGGCGCTGGCCAGGAGGCCAGCTATGTGGGCGTGCTTGCCACCCGCAAGCCCGGCGACTACTTTAAGATCGGCCACCGCGTCATCGCCGCCACCTGCGTTCTGGGCAACCCCCTGGATACCTTCTTTGGCGAGATCCTCGCCAAGAAGACCGGCAACGCCGGCGGCCGGGGCGGCGTGAACCACACCGGGCGTCTGTGCGACGGCATCCTGGGCATGAGCGGCACCCTGGGCTGCGACGCGGGCATCCCCGTAGGCGCGGCCATGACCATCGAGGCCGAGGGCCGGGACAACGTGGCCTTCTTCTTCGTGGGCGACGGCGCGGCCAACCGGGGCCCTGTGTACGAGGCCATGACCCTGGCTGCGGACTGGAAGCTGCCCGTGGTGTTCGTATGCATCAACAACGGCTTTGCCATCTCTACCCCCACCACCTACTCTTCTCCCGTGCCCAACGTGCTGGCCGACAAGGCCGCGGGCTTCAACATGCCCTCCCTGGTGGTGGACGGTACCGACGTGCTGGCTACCTATGAGGCGGCCAAGAAGATGGTGGATTACACCCGCTCCGGCAACGGCCCCTCCGTCCTGGAGTGCAAGTGCTACCGCTGGCGCGGCCATTTCGAGGGCGACCAGTGTGCTTACCGCGACGGCGCCGTCACCGAGCAGCAGATCGAGGAGAAGGACTGCCTGAAGCTCTTCGAGCAGAAGCTGGTGGAGCAGGGCGTTCTCACCGAGGAGCAGATCGCCAAGCAGAAGGCGGACTTCGATCAGGAGATGAACGAGTCCATCGCCCGGTCTGAGGCGGCCCCCGAGATGACCCCCGACGAGATCTACGATTATCTGTACGTTTGATATAGGGAGGAAAAGAACATGAACGTAACATTCGGCAAAGCGATCGGCGACGCGCTGAAAGAGGAGATGCGCCGGGATGAGAAGGTGCTTATCTACGGCGAGGACGTGGCGGAATTTGGCAACATCTTCGGCCTGACCCGCGGCATGCTGGAGGAGTTCGGCCCCAAGCGCGTGCGCAACACCCCCATCACTGAGACGGCCATCATCGGCAGCGCCATCGGCGCGGCGGAGACCGGACTGCGTCCCTGCCTGGAGCTGATGTACTCCGACTTCACCACTGTCTGCTTCGCGGAGATCTTCCACTGCGTGGCCAAGTGGCGCTATATGCACGGGCCCGAGTACAAACTGCCCCTGGTGATCCGTAACGCCGCCGGCAGCGCCAACGGCGCCGGCTCCGAGCACTCCAACTGCGTGGAGAGCCTGTTCATGCACGCTCCCGGCCTGATCATCATCACCCCCTCCTGCGCCTACGACGCCAAGGGCCTGCTGAAGAGCGCCATCCGCTCCGACAACCCGGTGCTGTTCTGCGAGCCCAAGCTGCTGTACCAGGTCAAGCAGGACATCGACGAGGAAGTCTACAACAGCGATTACACCATCCCCATCGGCGTGGCCGACGTGAAGCGTGAGGGCACCGATGTGACCCTGGTGGCCGTGGGCCTGATGGTCCCCCGGGCGCTGGAGGCCGCGGAGAAGCTGGCCGCCGAGGGCATCAGCGTGGAGGTCATCGACCCCCGCACCCTGGCGCCCCTGGACACGGAGACCATCTATAACTCCATCCGCAAGACCCATCGGGCCGCCGTGGTGGAGGAGAGCAACAAGACCAGCGGCATCGGCGCCGAGTTCGCGGCCCGGTTCCAGGAGGATATGTACGACGAGCTGGACGGCCCCATCTGCCGTATCGCGGCGCTGGACGTTCCCATGCCTTACAACATCCCCATGGAGCACTACTCCATCCCCTCGGTGGACCGGATCGTCGAGTCCATCCGCGGGATGATGAACTGATACGGCCCGGATGATAGAGGAGGAATATATATGAGCGTAGAAGTTGTTATGCCGCGTGCCGGGCTGACGATGGTGGAAGGGACCATCAGCTCCTGGAAGGTCGCTGAGGGCGCCAAGGTCGCCAAGGGCGACGTGATCATGGACTTTGAGAACGAGAAGAACGTCATCGACTACGAGGCCCTGGACAGCGGCATCCTGCACATCGTGGCCCAGGAGGGCGAGACGGTCCAGGTGGGCGCGCTGATCGCCCTGCTGGCTGCCGACCAGGCGGAGTATGACGCGCTGGTCTCCGGCGGCGCTCCCGCGGCTGCGGCCCCGGCGGCGCCCGCTGCCGAGCCCGCCGCGCCTGCGGAGGGCGTCACCGAGATCGACATGCCCCGCGCCGGGCTCACCATGACCGAGGGGACCATCAGCTCCTGGAAGGTGGCTGAGGGCGCCCAGGTCGCCAAGGGCGACGTGGTCATGGAGTTCGAGAACGAGAAGAACACCATCGAGTATGAGATCGTCCACGGCGGCTACATCCACATCGTGGCCCAGGAGGGCGAGACGGTGCCTGTGGCGGGGCTCATCGCCTATGTGACGGACACCAAGGAGCAGTATGACGCCCTGCTGGCTGGCGGCGCCCCCGCGGCGGCCGCTCCGGCTGCGCCCGCTGCCAAGGCGGCCCCTGCCGCCGCCCCCGCCAAGGCTGCCGCTTCCCCGTCGGTGGGCGGCCACGTGCGCGCCAGCGGCCTGGCCCGGAAGATGGCCAAGGAGGCCGGGATCGATCTGGCAAATATCCCCATGCCCGGCAACGGCCGCATCCACGTCAAGGACGTGCAGGACTATCTGAGCGCCCGCTCCGCCGCTCCTGCCGCCGCGTCTGTCGGCGTGGTGGACGAGATCACCGAGATCCCCTGGACGGGCGTGCGCAAGACCATCGCCCGCAATATGTACAACTCCCTCCAGAACACCGCCCAGAGCACCTGCACCTGCGAGGTGGACGCCACCGAGCTGCTGGCCCTGCGGGAGAAGTTCGTGGC
>CANROZ010000083.1 GCA_947632365.1 uncultured Oscillospiraceae bacterium | reverse complement strand
GAGGCCATCCGGGAGTTCGCCGAGTTCAACTCCGGCTTCCGCATCGCCATGCGGGACCTGGAGATACGGGGCGCGGGCAACCTGCTGGGGGCGGAGCAGTCCGGCCACATGATCGACGTGGGCTACGATATGTATCTGAAACTCTTGGAGGAAGCCGTGCTGGAGGAGAAGGGCGAGAGCCCGCCTGTGCGGACGGAGTGCGCGGCGGACCTGGTCGTGAACGCCAACATTCCGGAGAACTACGTACGCAGCGCCGCCCAGCGGATGGATATCTACCGCCGGGTGGCCCTGATCCGCACCGAGGCGGAGGCGGACGATATCACCGACGAGCTGTGCGACCGCTTCGGGGACCCGCCCGGCAGCGTCAACGCCCTGATCCAGGTGGCGCTGCTCCGGGGCGAGGCCTCGGCCCAGGGCATCTCGGACATATCCCAGAAGGGCGGCGCGGTGCGGTTCACCTTTGCCGACTTCGATTTTGCCCGCATCAGCCAGCTCTACGCCCGGCCGGAGTGGAAAGGCCGGGTGAAGGTGGAGGCTGGGGGCAGGCCCGCGGTAACGCTGCGGCTGAACTCCCGCCGCCGCATCCTGGAGGAGGCCCGCGCCTTTGTGGGCGATTACGCCCGGACCGGAGGGTCCGGCGGGGAGGCGTGATATGCAAGAGGTAAGATACTGCACCCTGTCCCAGGTGGACGACAGCCGTCTGAAATATGCCGTGGTCATCGCCCAGTACGAGGGCAAGTGGCTGCTGGTGCGCAACCGGGCGCGGGACACCTGGGAGAGCCCCGGGGGCCGTCGGGAGCCGGGGGAGGATATCCATGACACCGCCCGCCGGGAGCTGTGGGAGGAGACCGGGGCCCTGGCGGCGGAGATGGAGCTGGTCTCCTATTACCAGGTGGAGGATTTCGGGGCGCTGTTTTTTGCCCGGATCACCCAGCTGGGCCCGCTGCCGGAGGGCTTCGAGATCGCCGAGCGGCGCTTTTGCCAGGCCCTCCCCCACAACCTCACATACCCGGATATGCACCCGTCGCTGTTCCATAAGGTACAGGGCTGGCTGAACATGCAGACCGGAAAGGGGGAGCTGTGGGACGTGTTCGACGGCGAGCGGCGCCTCACCGGGCGGCAGATGCGCCGGGGCGAGCCCATCCCGCCGGGGGATTATCACCTGGTGGTGTACGCCTGGACGGAGAACGCCGCGGGACAGTTTCTGCTCACCCGGCGCAGCCCCATCAAGGGCTTTCCCAACATGTGGGAGTGCACAGGCGGCTCCGCCCTGGCCGGAGAGGACAGCCTCACGGCGGCGGTGCGGGAGGTCCGGGAGGAGACGGGTCTGGTCCTGGCGCCGGAGAACGGCCGCTTCATCCTCTCCTACCGCCGGGAGGACGCCTTCTGCGACGTGTGGCTGTTCCGGCAGGAGTTCGATCTGGGGGCGGTGAAGCTGCTGGAGGGGGAGACCACCGCCGCCCGGGCCGCCACCCGGGAGGAGATACGGGCCCTGTGGGAGCGGGACGAGCTGGTCCCCTATCCCTATTTCCAAACGTTTTTTGAGAAGATATGAAAAAAGCAAGGGGTCTTCCCCTTGCTTTTTGATTTTATCTCATCTCAGGCAGCGTTCGCTGCCTCACCCAGGATATCCGCTTCCAGGTCTGCCAGCGCGACCAGGGCCCGGCGGCAGACTGTCTCCACCGTGCCGGACTGGGCGAAGGAGGCCAGACCCACGCTGTCCAGCACCTGGAAGTAGTCCGCGTCGTAAAAGCCCGCCCGCAGGATACCCATGTATATATCCGCTCCGGCCCGCCAGTCGTCCTCCGCCGCGGCCCATATCTGCAGGGACGCCATGGCGGCGGCCACATAGCTGACGATATAGTCGGGGGAGGAGAAGAAGTGGGGCACCTGGATCCAGGTTTGGTTGGGCCGCCCGGCGGCGCCGTAACCGTAGTCCTCCAGGAGCTGGTCATAGGTCAGACCGATCTGCTCCAGGGTCATGTCCGGCTGGGCATAGACCGCGGCCTCGAACTGGGCGTAAAAGGACTGGCCCGTGATGATGCTCAGGGCGGAGGAGAGGGTATTGAAGCGGGCCGTGTCGGCATCCTCGCCGTAGAGCTCGTCGTAAAACCGCATGCTGAGCAGCTCCAGCCCGGTGGAGTGTATCTCCGCCAGGTCCGCTCCGGTCCCGCCCGCCGCCAGATTGGTGTCAGGGCACAGCGTGATGGCGGTGAAGTGGCCGAACTCGTGGAAAAGTGTCTCCAGCGCGCTCGCGGAGCCCGTCCGGCTGCCGTAGATGAAGGCGCTGTCGCCAAAGGAGGGCAGTTCGATGGTGAAGGCCCCGGAGGCCCGGCTGGGCCCGGCGGCGATGTCGCACAGGCCGTAGTCCGCGAGACGCTGCCAGCTCTCGTCAAAGACCGGGTCCACCTGGCCCACGTATCGGTGCAGCACGTCCAGCATCTGCTCCTGGTCGTCCAGGGGGAACAGGCACGTCACCGGGCGGGACGAGACCGGACTGCCCGCCAGGCCGCCGAGAAATTCCCGGCAGATGATCTGCGCCTGGTCCAGGAGGACCTGGGCCTGTTCCGGGGTATAGGAGCGATCGTACAGCTCCTCGTAGGCATAGTGATTGTAGTCCTCATATCCCCGCAGGCGGGCCATCTCCGTGCGGACGGACACCAGCTCCCGAAAGACCTCCCCCACGTCCCGGGCCGCCGCGTCGAAAATGCCGTAATAGATGTCGTTGTATGTCGCCCGGTCCAGCGTCTGGGCCTCGGCGCGCAGCCGCTCCAGGGTCCAGTCCTGGTCCTGGTAGGGAAAGACCACCTGATCCAGCGCGGCCATTTTGGCGTTATATTGGGTGATCAGCTCCGTCTCTCGTGCGGCGAGCTCCAGCTCCCGCTCCGTCTTCGGGGCGTATTCCCGGAAATACCGGGCGGCGGACTCCCCCACCCGCTGGGCCAGCGCGTCCCCGCAGGGGCCGTCCATGACCTGGTGGCAGGCGTCGGCCAGCGCGTCCCGCATCTGCTGGTTCAAGGTATCGCAGTAGACCATCTCGTCGGCCCAATACGGGTCCGTCACGTCGATACTGTTTCGGATATAGGTGATGGAGCTCATGGTATTGACCAGGGCGAAGCGGTCATAGAGGCTGTCATAAAGGCGCAGGACATCCTCGCTGTCCCCGGCCTGTCCGGCGTCGGTCAGTGCGTCGATATCGGCGAAAAAGTCGGTCCCGTCTATATGCACATAGGTCATCTCATCCCAGGGGATCACCGCTCCGGAACCCGCGGCCAGGGACAGCGCCATGGCGGCCGCCAGGATGAGCGCGGCCAGCGGGCGCAGACATGTTTTTCGGAAAGCTCTCATAAGGCGTCACCTCTCGTCAGCTATACCAATTATAATATAGCGCAGGAAATTTGTAAACAGCGCCCGCTCACCGCCTCTTTTTCCGCTTGGGCAGCGTGACCAGCCACAGCAGGAGAAAGCCGCCGTAGAGCACGCAGTCGCTCATGAGGGGGATATACCGATCCGACCACAGCCGCAGCTCCCAGGGGGGCAGATCGAAAAAGAAGCTGCATCCAAAGGCCGCGGCTGCCTCCAGCCACAGCATCGCCCGTCCGTCCCGGATGCTGCCCATGGCGGGGCCCTCAGGGCTGGGCAGGCCGAACACGGGCCGCAGCGCCTCGTGGGCGCACCGCAGCAGCATGGTGCTCAGCAGAAAATCCGCCCCCACCCAGGCGGCGATCACCACCGCCTCGATCCGGGGCACCAGGTCCCACAGGGAGATGCTGCGGATCATGACGAAAAAGGGATAGGTGAGCGTGGCGGTAAGAGCGGGGCCGAACACGCACACCACCGTGGCGCAGATGACACCGCCCAGGGCGAGCAGCAAAAGCGTGCTCCCCCAGAGCCATCGGCCGTTTTTCGGCCGCTCCACATACCCCTCCAGGAAGGAGAAGCCCGCGCTCACCGCCCCCACAGAGGCGAAGGGCAGCGCCCCCAGCAGGATGGGGACCCCGTCCGTCCACCCGATGGGCAGCAGCTGCCGACGGTCCATATTGGGCGTGGAGAAAACGATCACCAGGGCCAGGGCGCTGATGAGCACGGCCCGCATGATCACCGCCGCCCGGGCCGCCGCCCGCAGGGTGCCCAGGGCCACCAGCAGGCACAGCAATATGGTCACCAGCACGAACAGGGCCTGTCCGCTGCTGGGGTAGATGGTGGACACCAGCCGCTCCGCACCGCTGCGCAGGATGAAGCCGCCGTAAAAGAGGAACCAGGCCGCGAACAGGATCAGCACGAGCCGCCCCGCCACAGGCCCCAGCCACCGCAGCAGCAGCCCGCCCATCCCCTCGCCGGGCCGCATATGGCGGCGGAAGGAGGCCAGCATGGCCGTCAGCAGCAGCACCGGGACCAGCGCGGGCAGGGCGGAGAGATAGGCTCCCCGCCCCGCAAAGCCCACCGCCGTCTGGGGCAGCAGCCGTAAGAGCGGGCTGAGCTGCGAGACCAGGATGGCCGCGGCGAACTGTTTTCTTGTGATGAGATGATCTTCCATAAAGTCTCACAGAGTTCGGCTCCGCAGAGCCGAACAAATTGGGATATGATTTCCGGGGACATGTGCCTCAGAAATCATTCTTCTCAGCCCGCAAACGTGCGAGCGCAGCGAGTGCGCTGCAGCGGGCTGTGACCTTCTCATTTGAAAGGAGCTTGCTCCTTTCAAATGACTATTCAGCCAGGTCATAACTCCGGTCTACCCGGCCCTCCACCTGGACGGTGACGGGCAGCGCAGGGAACAGCTGGTCCCATTCCCCGCCATAGCGGGCCAGATCGTCAGCGCTGGTCAGCACGGCTTTTTTCGCCCCCAGATAATCACAGCCAAAGGCCTGGGCCTTTTCCACCGCCTCCCCCACCCAGGCGGAGACCGTCTGGCACAGGGCCGCGTCCAGCGCCTCCGGGGACAGCTCCTCCCCCGCGTCCCGCTCCAATACGCCTGTGCGCAGCCTGCACCGGACGGTGACGGCGCAGGGGGCGCCGTTTTCATCCCGCGCCGCCTCGATCCGGGCGGAGCTATCCAGTATCTCCATGGTGCAGCCGGACACCGTGATGAGCAGACCCGTGGGGTCCCCGGTGAGAAGCTCCGCCCCCAGGGACGCCTCCGGGGACAGAAATTCCAGGAGTCCCTCCGGGCCCAGCACCGCGTACCCCATGGGGACCACCGCGGCGGACTGCTGCTCGTCGGTGAACACCTTCCCCTCGGTGGGAACGGCCTCCACCGCCAGGGCCAGGGCGCCATCCCTCTGGGCCAGGGCGGCGGCCGCCTCCCGGAGGGTGTGGATGGTCCAACCCATGGAGCGAGCCTGCCGATCCAGGGAGGCCAGCCGCTGGGTGATATCGGCGGCGTCCTCTGAGACGTCCACCACAGCGTCCCGCGCCCGGCCGCGGACCACAAGCATCTCCGTGTCCATGCGCAGGGTGGGGCTGCGGTCCACCCACTCGATCACCTTTTGCAGCTCCTTTTCTGCGGCCCCCTCCCCCAGCAGCAGATACTGCACATGGGCGTAAAAGAGCTGGTTCTCCGGCGAATAGTTTTGCAGCCGGGCGATGGCGTCCTCGATGCCCCGGGCCTGGACAGACATGACCAGCGCCGGGGCATCCTCGGGCCCCAGGCCGGAGGAGACGCTCATCTCGATGCCGCCGTCTATGCTGTCCAGCCCCAGGGTCTGGATGAGCAGCAGCCGCTCCACGTCGTGGGTGTCCGCCTCCAGAGAGGCGCTGCATCCGCCCAGCAGCGCCAGGGAGAGGCATACATATATAATCAAGAGCCGCCTCATCTCCGCCTCCTGATATCGCCGCCGTTGATGACCGGGTCCCGGAACAGGTGCTTCCAGGGCGGGCGCCGGAGAAAGGTGCCCCCCGTATCGTGGCCCGGCCCGCCCACGATGGGCGTCAGATAGGCCCGGCCGAAGCTCTCCAGGGAGCAGAGATGCCACAGCAAAAACACCGCCCCCAGTATGACGCCGAACATCCCCGCCAGGGTGGCGGCCACCACCAGCGCGAACCGGAAGATGCGCAGCGCAGCGCCCATGTCCTGGCTGGGCATGGTGTAGCCCGCGATGCCCGCCAGGGCCACCACGATAACCGCGATGGGACTGACCACCTTGGCCTCCACCGCCGACTGGCCCACGATCAGCGCACCGATGATGCTCACGGTCTGGCCCACCGGATTGGGCAGCCGCAGCCCCGCCTCCTGCAGCAGCTCAAAGGCGATGAGCAGGCCCAGTATCTCCACCGCCGTGGAGAAAGGCACCGACTGCTTGGACTCGATCACGCTCAGCAGCAGCGTGGTAGGCAGCATCTCCGGATGGAAGGTGGCCACCGCCACATAAAAGGCCGGCAGCAGCAGGGTCAGCACCAGGCTTGCCCACCGCAGGGCCCGGATGAAGGAGGCGGCCCAGAAGTGCTGGGACTCGTCCTCGGTGGTCTTGAGAAACTCCGGGAAGAAGGCCGGGGCCAGAAAGCCCACGGGCATCCCCTCCACGATCACGCCCACCCGGCCCTGGAGCAGCAGCGCGGCAAATTTGTCGGGCCGCTCGGTGTGGATGAGCTGTGGAAAGGGAGAGCGGGGCGCGTCCACCAGCGCGCTGTCCAGCGCGTCCGGCATGACGGCGCCGTCCACGTCCAGCGCCTCCAGCCTGGCCATCATCCGCCGGGGCAGGTCCGGGGCCGCCACTCCTTCCAGCCACATCACCGCGGCCAGAGAGCGGCTCTTGCGGCCCACGGTGGTCTGGGCCAGCTTCAGCTTGGGGGTGTGCAGCCGGGAGCGGACCAGGCTGGTGTTCACCCGCATCACCTCCACGAAGGCGTCCTTGCCCCCCTTGACGGACTTCTCCACCGTGGGCTCCTGCACGCCCCGGTGCTGGTCCGTCTTCACCTGGAAGGTGAAAGCCACGCCCTGGAATACCAGCGCGCAGCTGCCGTAGGTCACGGCGTCCACCAGCTCGTCCATGGAGGATGTCTTTTTCATGGACGGGCCGTAAACGCCCCCGTTTTCGATGGCCGCGATCACGTCGGCGCTCTTTCGCAGCGCGCCGAACCGGGCGGGGTCGGTGAGGGGCCGCAGCACCAGCTCCGCCACATCCGCTCCGGAGGTGGCTCCGTCCAGCCAGCAGGCGAACACCGCCGCCCCTGTCCCCCCGGCAAAGACACGTCGGGTCTCGAAGTCGGCACAGGCGGAAAAGATATCCTCCGTGTTTTCAGGGCTTACCGGGCAGTTATACAGTGGGTCCGGTAAGGGATGGGCGTCTACATCTTGTGGGTATTTTACAGTATCATCCAACATACAGATATCATTCCCACCCCGCCGGATTTCATGAAAAATTTTTTAAAAATTTCTGAAAAAAGGTGTTGACAAAGCATGGTTAGGGATGGTATATTAGCAAAGCGCCTCGCGGGG
>CANROZ010000082.1 GCA_947632365.1 uncultured Oscillospiraceae bacterium | reverse complement strand
GGCACCTGCTACCGCTGCCACAGCGACGTGGAGCCCCTGGCCAGCGACCAGTGGTTCGTGAAGATGGAGCCCCTGGCGAAGGAGGCCATCCGGGTGGTGGAGGACGGCACCATCAAGTTCGTCCCTGACCGCTTCGCCAAGACCTACCTCAACTGGATGCACAATGTCCGGGACTGGTGCATTTCCAGGCAGCTCTGGTGGGGCCATCAGATACCGGCGTGGTACTGCGCGGACTGCGGCCATGTGACCGTGTCCCGCGAGGACGCCTGCCAGTGCGAAGCCTGCGGGTCCAAGAATATCGAACGGGACCCGGACGTGCTGGACACCTGGTTCAGCTCCGCCCTCTGGCCCTTCTCCACTCTGGGCTGGCCGGACAAGACGGAAGATTTGGAGTACTTCTACCCCACCGACGTGCTGGTGACGGGCTATGACATCATCTTCTTCTGGGTGGCCCGGATGATCTTCTCCGGCATGGAGCACATGAAAAAGGAGCCCTTCAAGACCGTGCTCATCCACGGCCTGGTGCGGGACCCCCACGGCAAGAAGATGAGCAAGTCCGCCGGGAACGGCGTGGACCCCATCGAGGTCATCGACCAATACGGCGCCGACGCGCTGCGCTTCAATCTGATCACCGGCAACTCCCCCGGCAACGACATGCGCTTTTATGTGGAGCGGTGCGAGGCCATGCGCAACTTCGCCAACAAGCTGTGGAACGCCGCCCGGTACGTGATGATGAACCTGACGGTGGAGAAAAATGCGCTCCCGGCGGCGCTGAAGCTGGAGGACAAGTGGATACTGTCCAAGCTGCAGAGCCTGATCGGGTCGGTCAACGAGAACTTCGATAAGTACGAGCTGGGCCTGGCGGCCACCAAGATATACGACTTCATCTGGGATAGCTTCTGCGACTGGTACATCGAGATCACCAAGCCCCGCCTGCGGGAGGGGGACGTGAGCGCGCAGCAGGTGCTGCTGTACGTGCTCACCGACATCCTGCGGCTGCTGCATCCTTTCATGCCCTTCATCACCGAGGAGATATACGGCGCCATCCCCCACGACGGGGAGGCCCTGATCGTGGAGACGTATCCGGCGTTCGACGAAAAGCTGTCCTTCCCCCGGGAGGAGGCGGACTTCGAGTCCATCATGAACGCGGTGAAGGCCGTGCGCAGCCGCCGGGCGGAGATGAACGTGCCGCCCTCCAAGCGGCCCCACATCACCCTGGCCACGGAAAAGACCGCCGTGTTCGAGGCGGGCACGGTGTATATGGCCAACCTTGCCTACGCCGGAGCGGTGCAGGTGACGGCCGAGCCTCCCGCCGATACGGCGGGCATGGTCACGGTGGTCACAGGCGACGCCAAGATCTTCATGCCCATGGCGGAGCTGGTGGACCTGGACAAGGAGCGGGAGCGCATCGGCAGGGAGCTGGCCAAGGCGGAGCAGGACATCGCCAACCAGCAGCGGAAGCTAGCCAACGAGAGCTTCGTCTCCCGGGCGCCGGAACGGGTGGTGGCCGCCGAGCGGGAGAAGCTGGCCAAGGCCCAGGCCCTGGCGGAGAACCTCCGGGAGAGCTTGAAAAACCTGGGATAAGAGCAATATAAACGACGGGTCTGCCGCTGGACGCGGCAGGCCCGTTTTTTGTGTGTGGGCGGAGAGATTACTGCACCTCTCTCAGCAGCTCCTCCGGCGTCAGGCCGTAGAGCCTGGCCAGGGCCATGAGATTGGTGGTGCTGGGGTCGGATCGGCCGCTCTCCCACTTGGATACCGCCTGGCGGCTGACGCCCAGCGTCTCCGCCACGAATTCCTGGGTCATATTGCATGCGACCCGGCGGCTTTTCAGGACTTGGCCCAACGACTTGGCCGTCTCCATTTTCTCCTGCCGGGCCGGCTCGGAGCGGATATATTTGCGCAGCGCCCGGATCAAAAGATAGATAAGATAGCCGAACAGGGCGAACCCGGGGAGATAGACGAGGATCAGGATTAGTGTGGAAAACATATCATCGCCTCCTTTCCGGGGACAGTATAGCAGAAGACCCGCCGGTTGCGCCACCAACTATCGCGCAACCTTTGCAAAGAGATACTTGATCCGCGGCGAAGGCGCACATAATGGCGGCCCCCTTGTGTAAAGGGGGCTGGCAGCGCCAACGGCGCTGACTGAGGGATTGATTCTATAGACCAGCCACGTTAGCCCTCTATCAAATCAATCCCTCAGTCTCGCTTCGCTCAACAGCTCCCTTTACACAAGGGAGCCTCGATTCTGTATCGCCTTGCGGCGATGGAAATGCCCACCTTACACAGGGGAGGCTCCAAAAGGAGCGGCTGTGCCGCTTTTTTCTTGGCAGGCGGCGGGGAAGTTCCGCCTTGACTTTTGACTGGGGGGGTATAATATAATAAAAGAAAATTTGAAACACAGGAGAAAAACGCCATGAAGAACATCAGAAAGCATTTGAGCACCCTTCTTGCCATCTGCCTGCTGCTGATCACGGCGGCGATCCCGGCGGCGGCTGCCCCGGAGGCCGGGCAGGAGCGGGTGACCGTCTATTTTGGGAACGGGGAGAAAAATGGCTTCCGCTCGGATGAGCCTGCCTCGGTGACGCTGACCGCCCAGGTGCCCCAGGACGGCACGTATCTGCTGGACCTGTACGCCGAGGGCGCCTGGATGGACTCCTCCCAGCCGCCGGTGGCCGTGTCCTCTCCGGATGAGGCGCTGGCTGTGGTGAACGACCGGGAGTCTTACGGAGACGCCAACGGAGGTGTGATCTGTCTGGTGGAGCTCACCGCCGGGGAGTACACCATCCAGGCGGAGAACGCCTGCAGCCTGAGCGCCGACCTGACGCTGGCCTATCCGATCGAGTCCGTTCTTGACCCCATGGTGGCGGGCACGTATGTCTGCACATTGGACGAGGCCATAACGGTCAACTATACCCTCATCGGCTCAGACGCCCACGCGGAGATATATAACGGCGCGGCGGATGATATGCGTGAGGTCGGCTCGGTCATGGCCTGGGACAAGGAAGGTACGGGGGAGCTGAATACGGACCAGAACTCCATCTCCTTTGAGCCGGGCGCGGTGGTCATCGACTTTAGGGACAACGGCCGGGACGCCACCCTGGAGGGCGCGGCGGCGGACGCGGGCACCAACGAGGCCGCAGTGCTCAAGGGGGAGTCCATCGAATTTGTGGATGCCAGCGACGAGAGCGGGTTCGGCGGCATCTCCTCCCACTCGGCGGATGAGCCCGCCACCGGCACCGCCACCATCCAGGGGGACGGCTATTACTTCTTGGACGTGGACCTGACCACCTATTGGGAGGGGGACGAGTTCACCTTCTCCTCCGATATCCCGGCGCTGCCGGACCTGGCCGCCCTGCCGGACTGGGCCACTGCCCCCGTGGAGCTCTTGCCGGGAGACTGGACGGACGAGACGCAGATACACATGGTGACGGATGTGGCCAGCGGGGAGTACACCATGACCGTCGGGAACGTGATGTGTTACGCCAGCTTCTTCCCCGTGCAGACGGTGGATTCCCTCACCGGGGACTTTGACGGCCGGGGCGTATACGTGTGCTTTTTGGACGAGACCGCCCAGGTGACCTACACCATAGACGAGTACAGCGCCGAATGGGTGCATTTCTACGGCGGCGCGGGGGAGGACGGTTTCCTCCAGGACCTGACCCCTGAGATGGACCTCGAGTCCGGCGGCCCGGTGGAGGTGACGGTCCAGTTCCCCGCCGGAGCGGCCGTCATCGACGCCCATATCTACCAAGTGGATTCCCTCACAGGGGTGCAGAGCTGAGAGCCGAAGGGCAGTTTTTTCACTGCCGCCCCCTTTCGACGGCAATCGGCAGTGACAATCGCATAAAATCACACCGTACATCAGTACGGTGTGATTTTATTATTGGGGAAAGGCGGACAGGCTGTCATGAAGGTACTATCCAGCTATCAGGACGGGCGGCTGACCCTGTATTTGAAGGGGGAGCTGGACCACCACGAGGCGGCCGCGGCCCTGCGGAAGATCAGCCGCACGGTGGACGATTATCTGCCCCGGGACTGCGTGGTGGACATGGGGGAGCTGAGTTTTATGGACTCCTCCGGTATCGCCCTCATATTGAAGATCAGCCGCCTTATGGCGGAGACCGGGGGCAGGGCCTGGGTGGCCAACGCCAAAAACCAGCCCCTGAAGGTGCTGGACGCCTCCGGCATCGACAGAGTGATACAGATATCCGCGGCGGCCAGGTCCTGACCGCCCTTACATAAGGAGAAGAACGATGAAACAGCTGAATTACATAAAAATGGAATTTCCTGCCAAGAGCGTGAACGAGGGCTTCGCCCGGGCCGCAGCGGCGGCCTTCGCCGCCCAGCTGGACCCCACCATGGAGCAGCTGGGGGATATCCGCACCGCCGTCAGCGAGGCGGTGACCAACGCTATCGTCCACGCCTACCCGGACACGGTGGGCCAGGTGCAGATGCGCCTGCGCATCCTGGAGGGGGAGCAACTGGAGATCATGGTCCGGGACAAGGGCCGGGGCATCCCCGACGTGAAAAAGGCCATGGAGCCCATGTTCTCCACCGGGGGCGAGGAGCGCAGCGGCATGGGCTTCACCATCATGTCCAGCTTCATGGACGGCCTGCGGGTCCGCTCCGCCGTGGGCCGGGGCACCACCGTCACCATGCGCAAGCGCATCCAAACGAAGGCGGGGGCGTAATTGGACGAGACGATCACGCTCCTGCGGGCGGCCCAGGCCGGGGACCGGGAGGCCGCCGGGCGGATGGTGGAGCAGAACGCCGGGCTCATCTGGAGCGTGGCCCGGCGATATTTCGGCCGGGGCGTGGAGCCGGACGATCTGTACCAGCTGGGGTGCCTGGGCTTTCTCAAGGCCATCGACGGCTTCGACGAGAGCTACGGCACCCGCTTCTCCACCTACGCCGTGCCCAAGATATCCGGGGAGATACGCCGCTTCCTCCGGGACGACGGGGCGGTGAAGGTGAGCCGGGGCATCAAGGAGCGGGCCGGGTCCGTCCGGGCCGCCCGCAAGGCCCTGGAACAGGAGCTAGGCCGGGACCCCACCGTGTCGGAGCTGGCCGAGCAGACGGGGCTCTCCCCCGAGGACATCGCCGTGGCGGAGACCGCCACCGTGCCCATCGAGTCGCTGCAGCAGCCCAGCGGGGAGGAGGGCTTCGCCCTGGAACAGGTGCTGGGGGACTGGACCGAGGAGGAGCGGCTGGTGGAATATGTGGCCCTGCGCCAGGCCATCGAGCGGCTGCCGGAACGGGAGCGGCAGGTGGTGTTCCTGCGCTTTTACCACGGCATGACCCAGGAGCGGGCCAGCCGGGTGCTGGACGTGAGCCAGGTGCAGATATCCCGGCTGGAGCGGCGGGCCGTGGCCCAGCTGCGGGAGCTGCTGGAAGACGAACGATGAATGCCTCCGGGCTGTCCCGGAGGCGTTTCTGCGCTTTACAGCGGGGGAAAAGGCGGGTATAATCGGGTCAGAGAGAAAAGGAGGCGCTGGGATGACGATCTTCGATATCATGGGGCCTGTCATGGTGGGGCCGTCCTCCTCCCACACGGCGGGGGCGGTGCGCATCGGACGCACGGTCCGCAGGCTGCTGGGCAGTCAGCCCATCCGGGCGGATATCCTGCTGCACGGCTCCTTTGCCGCCACAGGCTCCGGCCACGGCACCGACCGGGCCATCGTGGCGGGGCTGCTGGATATGGCCCCGGACGACGAGCGCATCCCCTCCAGTCTGTGGCTGGCGGAGAAAAACGGGATGGCCGTGACCATCCGCACAGGGGAGATACCGGGCGCCCACCCCAACACCACCCAGCTGACCGTCACCAACGCCGATGGGCGGACGCTCACCGTGTCCGCCTCCTCCCTGGGCGGGGGACGCATCCGCGTCAACGCCATCGACGGGATGGCGGCGGCCTTCTCCGGAGAGCTGCCTACCCTCATCATCCGCAATGAGGATCGGCCGGGCATCCTCTCGGAGGTGACCCGCGCGCTGTCGGAGAACGGGGCCAACATCGCCACGGTACAGCTGTACCGGGACAGACGGGGCGGCCTGGCGGTAATGGTCATCGAGTGCGACGGGCCGCTGGAGACGTCCCTGCGGGCGGCGCTGGCCGCGCAGGACGGCGTGGTGCGGTGCACCTATCTGGACATGGAGGAGGCGTGAACATGGCCTTTGGATCGGTGTCCGCCCTGGTGGCGGCGGCGGAAAAGGAGGGGGCCCTGTGGCGGGCGGTGCAGGTAGACGATTGCCGGGACCGGGGCGCGCCGGAGCGGGACAGCTGGGACAGGATGGAGGCCCTGTGGCGGGCCATGGTCCGCTCCGCGGAGAGCTATGATCCCCAGCGGCGGTCCGCCAGCGGCCTCTCCGGCGGGCAGGCGGCTATGGTGGCGGCGCTGAAAGCGCCCCTGTGCGGGGAGCATATGCGCACGGTGATGGCGGCGGCGCTGGCGGTGGCCGAGCAGAACGCCTGCATGGGTCGGATCGTGGCGGCGCCCACCGCGGGGGCCAGTGGGGTGCTCCCGGCGGTGCTGCTGCCGCTGCGGCAAAGAGAGGGGCTCACCGACGAGGATATGGTCCGCTGCCTCTATACGGCGGCGGGCTTTGGCCAGGTGATCGCCGCGCGGGCCTCCATCTCCGGCGCCGAGGGAGGCTGCCAGGCGGAGATCGGCTCCGCCTCCGCCATGGCCGCCGCAGCGCTGGTCCAGGCCCGGGGCGGCACGCCGGAGCAGATGGCCGCGGCGTGCGCCATGGCCCTGCAAAACGTAATGGGCCTGGCATGCGACCCGGTGGCGGGCCTGGTGGAGGAGCCCTGCGTCAAGCGCAATGTGATGGGCGCGGTCAACGCCATGGCCTGCGCCGACATGGCCCTGGCGGGGGTGCGCTCGGCTATACCCTGCGACGAGGTGATCGACGCTATGGGCGCCGTGGGCAGGACCATGCCGACGGACCTGCGGGAGACGGGACAGGGCGGTCTTGCCGCCGCGCCCACCGCCCGGCGCATCGCGGAGGGCGGCCTTGCAAACGGTCCGGAGCCCGGGGCGTCCCGGTGAGTATGGCAAAAAATTAACGAAATCAACAACCGGAATGGGTCGATATTGTGCGATTTGCAGAAATCCACAAAAATGCCCCTTTTCCCGCCGATTCTACTTGATAAATAAAGAGATTGCCATTATAATAACGATGGCGTGGAAGGTCCGCGCCTGTTTGTCGCGCCATGGCACGACAGACCACCATGTTCGTTAAATAAAATTTAGTATTACAGGAGGAAACGCAATGAAAGTCGCAGTATTTGGCGCGGGCACCATGGGCAGCGGCATCGCCCAGGTGTTCGCCGCAAAGGGCCATACCGCCCTGATGTACGCCAGCAGCGTCGCTTCCGCCCAGAAGCACAAGGATAAGCTGGCCGCATCCCTGGCCAAACGGGTGGCCAAGGGCAAGATGACCCAGGAGGCCGTGGACGCCCTGCTGGCCAACGTGCTGGTGGAGGAGAAGTCCGCCTGCGC
>CANROZ010000081.1 GCA_947632365.1 uncultured Oscillospiraceae bacterium | reverse complement strand
AGCACGCTGGACGACGCGCGGATCGAGGGACTGAACACGGCGATGGTGCTGGGTGAGAAGCACGATGTGAGCCGTGATCTGAAGATGACCCGTCCGGCATTCGGCGGCCACCTGATGGCGAGCATCATCTGCCCGCGTTTCCGTCCGACGATGGCGACGGTGCGTCCGGGCGTGATGAAGAAGCGCCCGTTCGACGAGGCGAAAGCCAACGCCTGCCAGATCGTGAAGCCCAGCTTCGAGCTGAGCGAGGCGGATATGCAGACGGAGGTCACCGAGGTGGTGAAGGCAGCGAAGAAGCTGGTGGACCTGATCGGGGCGGACTTCATCGTGAGTGTGGGCCGTGGTATCAGCAAGGACGTGGACCTGGGGATCAAGCTGGCGGAGGAGCTGGCGGCAGAACTGGGCGGCGTCGTAGGCGGCAGCCGTGCGGTGATAGACAGCGGCTGGCTCTCTGCTGACCACCAGGTAGGCCAGACGGGCAAGACGGTGCACCCGAAGGTATATGTGGCGCTTGGCATCAGCGGTGCTATCCAGCACAAGGCAGGGATGCAGGACAGTGAGTGCATCATCGCGGTGAACAAGAATGAGACGGCGCCGATCTTCGAGATAGCGGACTACGGCATCTGTGGGGACCTGTTCAAGGTGACGCCGATGCTGACGGAGGCCATTCGTGCCGCCAAGGCCGCCAAGTAAAAGGCAAGGCAAAAACACGAAGCAAAAAGGACCATCCCACGGGATGGTCCTTTTTCGTAAAAAACGACCCGGGCACCTGATCGGTACCCGGGTCCTGGCACGGCATGAGGGATTCGAACCCCCGGCCTTCTGGTCCGTAGCCAGACGCTCTATCCAGCTGAGCTAATGCCGCTCGCGCCCGAATATGATAGCATAAGCCCGGCCAGATTGCAAGGGGTTTTTCAAACTTTTTACAGTCCCAGCGTGCCTGCGATGTTCTCCACCACATCGCCCATGGACTTGATGGTCTTGCCGACGTTCATCTTCTTTTTCTTCGGCGCCGCCGCCAGGCCCACCACGGAGCCGACCATCAGGCCGACGCCTATGCCCTTCATAAACGACATGTTGTTCATGCTTTACCCCTCTTTCTTGGCTCTTTCCCGACTAGTATTTCCAGCTCCGTTGTGATATATTTAGTGTATCTGTAAATTTCTAAGGAGCTTGCTATGATCATCAGTGTTTTGGCCGTGGGCGACGTGTGCGGCGCGCCCGGGCTGTCCATCCTGGAAAAGCGGCTGAAGGCCTTCAAAAAGCAGCGGGGCATCGCGTTCACGGTGGTGAACGGGGAGAATGCCAATGTGGTAGGCGTCACCCCCGACCAGTGCGACCGCATCTTTAACGCCGGGGCGGACGTCATCACCCTGGGCAACCACACCTGGGTACGGTGGGAGCTGAAGCCCTATCTGGCCGACAATGTGCGCATGCTGCGGCCCATCAACTACGCTCCCCAGTGCCCCGGCCGGGGGTTCGGGGTGTACCGCACGCCCTTCGGGGAGATATGCGTCATCAACGCGCTGGGGCGCTTCACCCTGGACACCAATACGGACAACCCCTTCGTGGAGGTGGACATGCTCCTGAAGGAGCTGGATCCCCTGCCAAAGATCATTCTGGTGGATATGCACGCCGAGGCCACCAGCGAGCGGCTGGCCATGGGTTATTTCCTGGATGGCCGGGTCAGCGCCGTGTGGGGCACCCACACCCATGTGCAGACCTCCGACGCCTGCGTGCTGGACGGCGGCACGGGATACATCAGCGACCTGGGCATGACCGGGGCCAGCCACAGCGTGCTGGGCATCGACGTGAGCCAGTCCATCAACAAATTCCTGGGCGATCCCCCTATGCGCTATAAGTCGGGGGACGGCGAGGGAAAGATCGAGTGCTGCGTGTTCGATATCGACACGGAGACAGGCCGCTGTGTGGGCGCGGAGGCGCTGCGGATATCATGATACGCATACTGCATGCCGCCGATCTGCACCTGGACTCCCCCTTCCAGGCGCTGGGGCGGGAAAAAGCGGCCCTGCGGCGGGCCGAACAGCGGGGGATGCTGGCCCGGATCGGCGAGCTGGCCAGGGAACAGAAGGCCGATATGGTGCTGCTGGCGGGGGACCTGTTCGATGCGGACAGCCCCTTTTCCGAGACGGCCCGGATGCTGGAGCAGGTGCTGCCCGGCATGGGCGTGCCCGTGTTCATCGCACCGGGCAATCACGACTGGTACGGGCCCCGCTCTCCCTGGATACGGCTGGAGCTGGGGGAGAACGTGCATGTGTTCTCTGGAGAGGACATCCAGTGCGTTCGCCTCCCGGAGCTGAACGCCCGGGTCTGGGGCGCGGCCTTTACGTCCCGGCACAGGAATCCGCCGCTGGCGGGGTTTTCCGGGGAGACAGGCGGGGATACTATCGATATAATGGTGCTCCACGGGGAGGTAGGCGATCCCGCCTCGCCCTACGGGGCCATCACGGAGGAGGAGCTGGCCCGCAGCGGCATGGACTATGTGGCCCTGGGCCATAACCACACCTACAGCGGCCTGCGCCGGGCGGGGGATACGTTCTACGCCTGGCCCGGGTGCCCGGAGGGCCGGGGCTTTGATGAGACCGGGGAGAAGGGCGTGGTGCTGGCGGAGGTGGAGAAGGGCTCCTGCCAGGTCCGGTTCCTGCCCCTGGGCGGGCGGCGGTATGAGGAGCTGTCCATGGATGTGGCCGGGGGCGCCGACGCCCCGGCGGTGATGCGGGCCGTGGACCGGGACGCCTCCCGGGACGTGTACCGCATCACCCTCACGGGGACCACTGCCGAACCACCGGATATATCGGGGCTGAAAAACGCTCTGGAGGGGAAGTTCTTTGCCCTGGAGCTGCGGGACGAGACCCGGCTGCCCCGGGACGTGTGGGAGGGCCGCGAGGTGGTGAGCCTGCGGGGCCTCTATCTGGACAAGCTGTGGGCCAGATACCAGGCCGCCCAGAGCGACGAGGAGCGCCAGACCATCGAGCTGGCGGCGCGATACGGGCTGGCGGCTATGGAGAACGGGGAGGAACCGTTGGTCGTTTGAATGCAGGCATTCAAATCCGATTTATTCGACTCTGCGGAGTCGAACTCTGCGAGGCTATAGAGATATGATCATAAAGAAAATGACCGCGTATTTCGGGGCGCTGGATGGGAAGAGTTTGGAGCTGGGCCGGGGGCTGAACGTGCTGTACGCCCCCAACGAGAGCGGAAAATCTACCTGGTGCGCCTTTCTGCGGGCCATGCTGTACGGCGTGGACACCGCCCAGCGGGCCAAACAGGGCCAGCATCCGGATAAGGTGAAGTACCGCCCCTGGAGCGGCGCGCCCATGTCCGGGTCCATGGATATCGAAACGGCGGACGGGCCTGTCACCCTGCGGCGGTGGACGGAGCGGTCCGGCCAACCCATGCAGATGTTCTCTGCCACCGTCACCGGGACGGAGGAGCCTGTAGCGGGCATGACGGGGGAGTCGGCGGGACGCATCCTCACCGGGGCGCCCCGGGAGGTGTTCGAGCGCAGCGCCTTCATCCACCAATCCGGTCTGGGGGTGACGGCCGATCCGGAGCTGGAAAAGCGGTTCGCGGCCATCGTGTCCGCCGGAGATGAGGAGCAGTCCTACTCCGAGACGGACGAGCGGCTGCGCGCCTGGCTGCGCCGCCGTCGGTCCGGCCGCCGGGGGGCCATCCCCGAGACGGAGGGGGAGATCGCCCGGGTACGGGAGGAGCTGGCCCGGATCGGCGAGGCCTCCCAGGCAGTGGAGCGGCTGGAGCGGGAGCTGACCGACGCCCAGACCCGCCAGGAGAAGCTGGTGCGCCAGATGGAGCAGGCCCGGGCGGAGGCCCGGAAGAAGGCCCTGGCGGATTACCAGGCGGCCAAGCGGAACACCGAGGAGGCGGCTGGGGCGTTGTCCCGGGCTCAGGAGGAGAAGAACCAGTCCATCCGGGCGCTGACGGAGACGCCCTTTGGCACGGTGGGGCCGGATGTGGCCAAGGAGCAGGCCGAGCAGGACCGGGCGGACGCGGAGGAGCTGTTCCGCCGGGCGGACGCTATGCCGCCCCGGTGGCCGATGTTCATCCCCCTGGGGGCGGGCGTGCTGTTGCTGCTGCTGGCGCCCTTCGGGCGGATGACTCTGAGCCTGGTGGTGGGCGGCGCGGCCTTTCTGGCGCTGGCTGGGGGGCTCTATTTCTGGTCCAAGGATGTGGAGAAACGCCGGGACGCCCTGCTGGACGAGGCGTCGGCGCTCCTGGAGAGCTACGGCGCGGACGGACCGGAGGGGATATCGGAGGCGCTGGACAGATATCTGGCGCTGTGCGGCGCGGCCAAAGAGGCCACCCGGAAGCAGACCGCCGCGGAACAGGCGCTGGGCCGGGCCCAGCAGGCCCAGAAGGATGCGGAGGAGCCTGTGCTCAACGGACTGGACTTCGTCAACGGAGACAACGAGGCCGCCCGGGCCTCCCAGGCGGTGACAGCGGGCCAGGAGCGAATGGACCAGCTGCGGGAGCAGCGGGCCATGGCCGAGGGCCGGGTCAAGGCCCTGGGGGACGAGATGGTCCTGCGGTCCGATCTGACGGAGCTGGAGAGCCGCCGGAAGGAGCTGCTGGCCCAGGAGGCGGCGCTGAGCCTGGCCCAGGAGACCTTGGCACAGGCCGACCTGGGGCTGCGGGAGAAATTCTCCCCCGTGCTGGCCCAGAGAGCGGCGGCGCTGTTCAGTGCCCTCACCGACGGGCGCTATGACGAGATCACCCTGGCCCGGGACCTGTCCGCCAAGGCGCGGCTGACCGGGGACGCGGTGGGCTGGGAGGCGGATTATCTGTCCCAGGGCGCCCGGGACCAGCTCTATCTGGCGCTGCGGCTGGCGGTGTGCGAGCTGGTGCTGCCCCCGGAGCAGGCCTGCCCCATCATTCTGGACGACGCATTGGCGGCCTTTGACCGGGAGCGGATGGGCCGGGCGCTGGAGCTTTTGAAGCAGGTGGCGGAAAAGCGCCAGGTGCTGCTGTTTTCCTGCCACGAGCGGGAGAGCGAGTATTTCGCCCAGGACGGCGGCGTGCTGGTGCAGCGGCTGTAAGGTAGGTATCGTATGTTTGAATTTGTGGTGCCCTGTCTGTTCGGGCTGGAGGGGCCCGCCGCCGACGAGCTGCGGCGGATGGACCTGGAGAACGTGCGGGCGGAGAATGGCCGGGTGCGCTTCTCCGGCGACGGGGACGCCTGCGCCAGGGCCAATATATGCCTGCGCACCGGAGAGCGGGTGCTGCTGCGGCTGGGCGGCTTCGAGGCCAAGACCTTCGACGCCCTCTTTGAGGGAGTGAAGGCCCTGCCCCTGGCGGACTTCATCCCCAGGGACGGGCAGTTCCCCGTGAAGGGGTATTCCCTGGACTCAGCCCTGCACTCCGTGCCGGACTGCCAGCGGATCATCAAAAAGGCCGCGGCGGTGAAGCTGGGCCAGGCCTACAGGGCACAGTGGCTGCCGGAGACCGGGGCGCTGTACCAGCTGCAATTTTCCATCGTAAAAGACCAGGCGGAGATATATCTGGACACCACCGGGGCGCCCCTTTTCAAGCGGGGGTATCGGCCCGGGCACGTGGCCGCGCCCCTGCGGGAGACCCTGGCGGCGGCCATGGTGGGCTTTGCCCGCTACCGTGGCCGGGACGCGCTGTGGGACCCCTTCTGCGGCAGCGGCACCATCCCCATCGAGGCGGCCCTCATGGCCCGGAACCGGGCCCCGGGGCTGGCCAGGACCTTTGCCGCCCAGGCGTGGGGTCTTGTCCCGGCGGCGGTCTGGGACAGGGAAAAGGAGCAGGCCCGGAGCCTGGAGTACCACGGGGATTATCACATCTTCGCCTCGGATATCGACCCCAAGGCCGTGGCCCTGGCCCGGGAGAACGCCCGGCGGGCCGGAGTGGGGGTTGACATAACATTTTCTGTGGCCGACGCCCGGTCCATGCCCGCCCCCTGGGAAAAGGGCGTGATCGTGTGCAATCCGCCTTACGGGGAGCGGATGCTGGAGCGGCAGGAGGCCCAGGCCCTCTACCGGGATATGGGGCGCACCCTGGGGCGGCTGGGGGACTGGAAGCAGTACATCATCTCCTCCGAGCCGGACTTCGAGCGGCTGTACGGCCGCCCGGCGACGAAGCGCCGCAAACTTTATAATGGCATGATCCAGTGCTATTTGAACATGTACTATTGAGGGAAAAACGATGTTGACACCGCTTAAGAGAGAGGAATTTGACAAGCACATAGACTTTGTATACGCGCTCGCTCTGGACCCGGCCAGGTCCGGCTATCCCACCTATACCGATGGCATCAAGACCAGGGCGGATTTCGTGGAGCGGGCCAAAAAGGCATTCGAGCGGGAGAACGAGGAAATATTGCTCTATGAGCGGGAGGACAGGATCGCCGGGTGGATACATTATTAACATCTGGCGGCGGATAAGTATCTGGACACCTGCTCCTTCTGCATCGCGGACGGGATGGGCGACGCCATAGCGGAGTTTACCGCCTTCGCCCGGGAACGCTTTCCCGGGAGCGAACTCTATCTGAAATTTCCGGGAGAGAACACCCAGGCGGAAGCGGCCCTGGAGGCCGGGGACTTTGTCTGCATCGAGCGGGACTTCAACGATGTGTTCGAACTGGACCGATACGAGCCAAGGCAGCAGGACCCGGATGTAGTACTGGTGACAAGGGAGAATTTTGATCTTTTCCGCACCCTCCACGCCCAGGACGAGGGTATGTACTGGAACTCGGACCGACTGCTGGCGGACATGGACGAGTGGCGGCTGCTGCTGTATGTGCCCGGCGGCGTGCCGACGGGAGCTCTCCAGGCCCGGAAGGACAGCGAGATGGGGGAGATATTTGCGCTGTTCTTCGCGGATGGCTATGACGCCGGAGTATACCGGGCCTTGGTGACGGCTGCCATGAACGGGGCCAAGGCCGACGGGGCCGGGTCCATGGTCTTTTTCAACGACGCCGAGACGCAGGCCGACGCCCTGGATCTGGGCTTTCGCTGCGTGGGGGCGTACATGTGCTATAAAACGGCGCTGTGAGACGGGGCTTGGTATTAGCGACAAAATAAAAATCCTAAATTTGTGCACTATGCCAGTTGAAGAAAACGGGTATATGGGGTATTATAACGGTGTTAGCACTCAGCGATAAAGAGTGCTAACACCGTAAAGTTTGTAATATCTTTGTTAGGAGGCTTTTATACAATGATACTGAAACCGTTGGCCGACAAGGTGGTCGTCAAGCGCCTGGAGGCGGAGGAAAAGACCAAGAGCGGCATCTATCTGGCGCCCGCCGCCCAGGAAAAGCCGGAGCTGTTCGAGGTCGTGGCCGTGGGCCCCGGCGGGATGATCGACGGCAACGAGGTCAAGATGGAAGTCAAGCCCGGCGACCGGGTCATCACGGGCAAGTACAGCGGCACCACCGTGAAGGTGGAGGAGCAGGAATACACCATCGTGCGCCAGGGCGATATCCTGGCCATCGTGCAGTAACAGGAGGCGTTTTGAACTATGGCTAAACAAATCATTTACGGAGAAGAAGCCCGCAGCGCGCTGCAGCGCGGCGTGGATAAGCTGGCGGATACCGTCAAGATCACCGTGGGCCCCAAGGGCCGCAACGTGGTCCTGGACAAGAAATACGGCTCTCCCCTCATCACCAA
>CANROZ010000080.1 GCA_947632365.1 uncultured Oscillospiraceae bacterium | reverse complement strand
CCTCATGAGCCTTTACATCTGCTTCACCATGCCCGCCGTCATGGGCATCTACTGGATCGCCCAGAGCGTGTTCGCCACCGTCCAGGACGTGGTGCTGAACAAGATATACACCAAGCAGCTGGACATCGAGGACGCGGACCGCATCGAGCGGGAGAAGGCCCGGGAGGCAGAGCTGGAGGCCAAACGTCAGGAGACGGAGCGGCTGAAGGCCGAGGGCGCCACTGTGGAGAACCGCAACACCTCCAAGAAGAACAAGCGCGCCGTGGCCGCCCAGAAGGAAGTGGAGCGCAAGGCCGCCGAGGCCCGTGCCGCCCGCGCCGAGCGGCGGAAAAAGCTGGGCATCCCCGAGGAGGAGATACCCGCCTCCCAGGTGGACAATCGGCGCTACGCCCGCGGCCGCGCCTATGTGCCGGATCGGTATTCCAACCCGGATGAGGCCGAGGCCAAGACCCAGGCCGCCGCGGAGGAGAGCGAGGAGTACGAGCTCATCGAGGCCGCCGAGGCCCCCCAGGCGGGGCAGGAGAAGCCCGCCGCAGAGACGGCACCCGCCCCGGCGGAGCAGAGCGGCAGCGGCCTGACCCTGGCGGTGATGGACGCCGTGCCCGCGGCGGCGCCGGAGGCAGAGGAGCCCGCTGTGGAAGCGGAGCCTGCGGAGGAGCCCGCACCGGTGGATGAGGCGGAAAAGCCCGCCGCTGAAGACTAACGGAGGATCGTATCTGAAATGCAGAATGCTATAGAAGTCCGTGGAAAGACGGTGGAGGACGCCCTTGCCAAGGCCCAGGCTGAACTGGGTTCCCGGTGGGACGAGGCCTCCGTGGAGATCGTAGAGCGGGGCAAGAAGGGCGTGTTCGGCATCGGCGCTGTGGACGCCGTGGTGCGCGTGACCTACGGCACGCCGGAGCCCGCTCCCGCCCCTGAGGCGCCCAAAGCCGCTCCCGCCCCCAAAAAGCCGGAGCCCGCTCCCGCCCCCGTGGCGCCCAAGGCGGCCCCTGCACCCAAGAAGCCGGAGCCGACCCCCGCGCCTGCGGCGCCCAAGGCGGCCCCCGCCCCTGTTTTTAAGGCGGAGGGGACCCAGGCGGAGCAGACGGAGGCGTTCCTCCGTGGCCTGCTGGAGCATATGGGCGTGCAGGCGGACATGACCATCAGCCCCCGGGAGGGGGGCGGTCTGGACGTGCAGCTGTCCGGCAGCGGCATCGGCGCCGTCATCGGCCGCCGGGGCGAGACCCTGGACGCCATCCAGCACCTGACCAACTACGCCGTGAACCGGGGCAGCGACCGCCACGCCCACATCAACGTGGACGCGGAGAACTACCGCGCCAAGCGGGAGGACTCCCTGGTCCATCTGGCGGAGAAGATGGCCGCCAAGGCCATCAAGTACAAGCGCTCCATGGCGCTGGAGCCCATGAACTCCTACGAGCGCCATGTGATCCACACCGCCCTGCAGGATTATGAGGGCGTCACCACCAGCTCTATCGGCACGGAGCCCAACCGCCGCGTGGTCGTCTCTTACGTCAAGCAGGAGACGAAAAAGGAAGAGACGGGCTACAAAGAGTGGTGCTGAATCTCGGCAAAAAAGGCGAACGCCTTTTCTGCTGAAGGGGAGCGCCCCGCTGCAGCGCACTCGCTGCGCTCGCACGTTTGCGGGCCGATAAGAGTTTTTTCCGAGGCGCATGTCCCCGGAAAAAACGATCCCACTTTTTTCACGCCTGCGGGCGTGAACTCTGCGAGGCTATAGAGACGTGGGGCGGCCTATGCCGTCCCACGTTTCCTGTTTGAGGAGGTCCTTTTGATGGTCCTTTCCAGCGCGATCTTTCTGTTCGTCCTGTTCCCGGTGCTGTTCGCGGTCTATTCCCTGACGCCGGGGATGAAGGGGAAAAATATCGTTCTGACGGTGTTCAGCCTGCTGTTCTACTGCTTCGGGCGGCTGGCCTATCTGCCGCTGCTGGTGGTCTCCATATTGGTGAACTATCTGGCGGGCCGGGCGCTGGGCCGGGCGGAGGAGAAGAAAAAGCGCCGCCTCGTCGTCACCCTGGCGATCATCTTCAACGTGGCGCTGGTGGCGGTGTTCAAGTACGCGGATTTCGCCGTGGCCAACGTCAATGCCCTGCTGGGCACGGATATCCCCCTGCCCGGCATCCCGCTGCCCCTGGGCATCTCCTTTTTCACCTTCACCGCTATGAGCTATGTGCTGGAGGTCTACCGCAAGCCCCAAAACATGGCCGCGGGCCTGCTGGACACGGCGCTGTACATCTCCTTTTTCCCCACCATCCTGTCCGGGCCTATCTTCGGCTATAAGCTGGCGGCCCCCCAGCTGCGGGAGAGGACCTGCTCGGTGGAAAAGACCGCCCGGGGCATCCGCCGCCTCATCGTGGGCATGGCCAAGAAAATGCTCATCGCCGACCAGATCGGCCGGATGGTGGACGGCATCTTTGCCGGGGCCGCCCTGGACGCCCGGCTGGCCTGGTTGGGGGCGGTGGGGTACATGGTGCAGATCTATTTCGACTTCTCCGGCTACACCGATATGGCCATCGGCGTGGGCGGTGTGTTCGGCTTCACGCTGCCGGAGAACTTTGACCGCCCCTACACGGCCCTGAGTTTGACGGACTTCTGGAAGCGGTGGCACATGAGCCTGACCGGGTGGTTCCGCAACTACCTCTATATGCCCATGACCCTCACCAAGTTCCAGCGCAGGCTCTATAAGCGCTGGTCGGCCAAATACGGCCGGGACGGGGCCAACAAGCGCTCCATCCTGATCCCCATGGCGGTGGTGTGGCTGCTGACGGGCCTGTGGCACGGGGCGGCCTGGAGCTATGTGCTCTGGGGGCTGTGGCACGGGCTGTTCTGCGCCCTGGAGGGCGTAGGCGTCATCCGCACCCGGGGCCTGGAAAAGAGCTTCGGCGGGCGGCTGGCGCTGCGGGTCTATACCGCCGCGGTGCTGCTGGTGGGCAACGTGCTGTTCCGGGCGGAGAGCCTGGGCCAGGCGGGGCGGATGCTGGCGGCCATGGCGACGGGCTGGCGCTTTTCCGCCGCGGGCACCCTGGCGCTGCAGACCCTGGCCACGCCCCTGGCCCTGTGCTGTCTGGCGCTGGGGCTGGCGCTGTGCGTCCTTCCCGCATGGTGGGAGCGCCTGGGGCAAAGGAAATGGGCGGAGCCTATGTCCTATGCGGCAGCGCTGGCGCTGCTGGTGCTGTGCGTGATGGATATGGCTCAGAGCGGCTTTGCGCCGTTCATCTACCTGCAGTTCTGAGGGAGGGGAGCACATGAAAAAGATCTGGTACATCCTCTTCACAGCGGTGTTCTTCCTGGCCTGCCTGGTCCCCTCGGTGGGCATGCTCATCGCGGGCCCGGCCCCGGCGGCTGCCAACGAGATACCCGCCGCCAAGCCCAAGCTCACGAAGGTGGACGGCAGCTTCAATCCCGAGGTGCTGTCCCAGGTGCAAAATTACGTGTCCAACGGCTTCTTCCTCCGCCTGGAGGGGATCACCGCCTGGGATCGGCTGTGCGCGGGCCTTTTTGATACCTCCGCCAACGACGATGTGCTCATTGGCCCGGACGGGTGGCTTTTTTACGGCGGCGCGGTGAACGATATCTCCGGCGCGGGGCAGATGACCGACCGCCAGATATGGTGCGCCGCCCATAGCCTGGCCCTGATGCAGGAGTATGCCGAGAGCCAGGGGGCGAAATTCCTGTTCACCGTCCCCTGCGGCAAGTACACCCTCTACCCGGAGCACGCCCCGGACTATGTGACCGTGGCGGAGGGGAGCAACCGGGAGCGGCTGGAGGCCGCGCTGGCGGAGCAGGGTGTAAATTATGTAAACCTCTATGAGACCTTCACCGCGGTGGACGAGGAGCTCTATTGGCACTGGGACAGCCACTGGCACAGCCGGGGCGCGGCCCTAGCGGCGGACGCCATCCTGGCGGCGGCGGGGAATGAGACGGACTATTTTGCCGGGCCCTTCACCCCGGTGCAGGACCACAAGGGCGATCTCTATGAGATGCTCTATCCCACGGGAACGCTGACAGAGGCGGATTACAGCTGGGACCCGGGGTTCACCTTCACCTATCTGAGCCGTTTCCGCTCGGCGGACGACATCACCATCGAGACGGAAAACGCCGGAGCGGCGGGGAGCCTGCTCATGTTCCGGGATTCCTCTGGCCGCAGCCTCTATCCCTATATGGCCCAGAGCTTCGGGCGGGCCTATTTCTCCCGGCAGAACAACTATCGAATAGATTATGTTAACCAGCAGGAAGCCACCCTGGTGGTGGTGGAGCTGGCGGAGCGGACGCTGCCCTATCTGCTCCAGTACCCGGCGGTGTACCCGGCCCCGGTGCGGGACGGCGCGGTGCTGGAGGGGCTGGCGTGCGTGGAGAGTCAGGTGACCGCCGAGGAGCCGGACAAGACGATGGAGGGGTATGTGAAGCTCACAGGCACCCTGCCGGAGACGGCGGCCGGGGCGGTCTATGTGGCCGTGGACGGGACGGTATACGAGGCTATCCCCAACGAGGGGAGCTTCACGGCCTATATCCCGGCGGCGACTGACGGACAGAGCGTACAGGTGTACGCAGGCTGAAAAGGAGGATGGATATGGATACGAAAGAGGCGCTGGAGCTGATCGAGGCCGCGCAGAAAAAACTCTTTGCCTTCAACGCGGCAAGCTCGTCCCTTTATCTGGACGCCGTCACCGTGGCGCCCAGGGACACGGCGGAGGGCCGGGGCGTGGCGCTGAGTGTGCTGGCGGGGGAGCAGCATAAGCTGCTCACGGACCCGGCGCTGGCCCAGGCTCTGGACACGCTGGAGGCAAACAAGGGGGAGCTGGACCTGCTCCACGCCCGCCAGGTGGAGGAGCTGCGCCGCTCGGTGCGGCAGCTGACCCGCATCCCGGCGGAGGAGTATATGGCCTACGCCCAGCTCACCAACGAGGCGGAGGACGTGTGGCACCGGGCCAAGGAGCAGAGCGACTTCGAGCTGTTCCGGCCCTGCCTGGAGAAGCTGGTGGCCTACAACCGGAAGTTCGCCGGGTACTACGATCCGGACAAGGCCCCCTATGACGCGCTGCTGAACGAGTATGAGCGGGGCGTGGATACGGCCTATCTGGACAGCTTTTTCGCCGTGCTGCGGGAAAAGCTGGTGCCCCTGATCCGGGCCGTGGGGGAGAGGCCCCAGCCGGACGTGAGCTTTCTCCATCGGCACTATCCCGCGGAACAGCAGCGGCGCTTTTCCGACTACCTGATGCAGGTGCTGGACCTGGATCGGGCCCACTGCGGCATCGGGGAGACGGAGCACCCCTTCACGCTGAATTTCACCAGCCAGGACGTGCGCATCACCACCCACTACTATGAGGACGATCTGGCCAGCTCCATGTACAGCGTCATCCACGAGGGCGGCCACGCCCGCTACGAGCTGGATGTGGACCCCCAGGTGGAGTATACGGTGCTGGCCGGGGGCGTGTCCATGGGCGTGCACGAGAGCCAGAGCCGCTTTTATGAGAACATCATCGGCCGCTCCCGGCCCTTCATCGAGGCCATATTCTCCCGGATGCAGGCGTTTTTCCCTGAGCAGCTGGCGGATGTGACGGCGGAGAGGTTCTGGCGGGCGGTGAACCGGGCTGAGCCGTCCCTGATCCGCACCGAGGCGGACGAGCTGACCTACTGCCTGCACATCATGATCCGCTACGAGATCGAAAAGGCCCTGATCGGCGGCACGCTGGAGGTCCGGGACGTGCCCCGGACCTGGAACAGGCTCTATAAGGAATATCTGGGCCTGGACGTGCCGGACGACAGGCGTGGCTGCTTACAGGATTCCCACTGGTCCGGGGGCAGCTTCGGCTACTTCCCCTCCTATGCCCTGGGCAGCGCCTACGGCGCCCAGATGCTGGCCAATATGGAGCGGGATATGGACGTGTGGGGCCCGGTGGCCCGAGGCGATCTGGGCCCTGTGACCGCGTGGCTCACGGAAAAGGTCCACAAATACGGCGGCCTTCTGACCCCGGCCCAGGTGGTGGAAAAGGCCTGCGGCCAGTTCGACCCCACCTATTACACCGACTATCTCACGAAAAAGTACACAGAGCTCTACGGGCTGTAAAGGGGAACACAGGGGGCTGTCATGGGTCTGTTTGGATTCGGAAAGAAGAAAAAAGAGGCACCGCTCAAGGCGGCTTCGGAGAAGTGCGAGGCGGAGCTGAAGCGGGATGCGGCGGAAGGTGACCTGCTGCTCACGGAGGCCGAGGCGGCGGACAGGGGCGGTGACTACGGGCAGGCGCTATGGCTGTACCGCTGTGCCGCCAAGTTTGGCAATATGTCGGCCATGTACCGCTGCGCCGTGATGTACGAGATGGGCAAGGGAACGGCCAAGGACCCGGCCCAGGCGTTCGACTGGTACGAGAAGGCCGCCCTGACGGGCTATGCCCCGGCTCAGATGGTCTGCGGTGACAAGCGCTACAAAGGCGACGGTGTGGACCGGGACCCGGCCGACGCCCTGTTCTGGTATGGCCTGGCCGCCGACAACGGCATCGCCCAGGCACAGCTTGATTATGCCGTCATGTGCGCACGGGGTGACGGCGTAGCCATGGACAGGGCTAGAGGGATGCAACAGCTGGAGAAGGCGATCATCCGGGGAGGCGAGAACGCTGCGGGAAGGTTGAAGGCGCTGGCCGCGCAGGACAGGGCGGAAGGAAAAGGCCCCGGCGGTCTTCTCGACGAGGCCGAACTTGACGGGTTGATAAACGAGGCGGAGCAGTCGCTGAAAAGCAAGAGGACGCAGTGGTATCATGACGCCATGTCCCTATATAGGGCCAAAAAGTACAATGAGGCATCCCCTCTGCTGATGCAGCTCTGCGACAGCGTCGATGGGTACTGGGGCGAGTATCCGGCAGACGCCTGGGCGGCCAAGGGATGGCTCTACGAAAACCGGAAGGACGCCGCGCCCGATCCGGACAAGGCCTACCACTGCTATCGCGCCGCCGCGAGATATGGAGATCGGGACGGCAAAGCGGGCATGGCACGTCTGGCGGCCAGGCGGGACGAGCTCTCTGCCGAGGATGGACGGGCGACGCTGGCGTATGTGAAGGAGCTGAACGACAGCAAGCTCAACGCCCTCGTCCCCGCGCTGGAGGAGCGGCTGGCCAAGGCCCAGGCCCGGGAGCAGTACGAGGCCGGGGCAGAGCAGCGCGAGAAAGAGGCAAGGGCGCTTTTTACCCAGGCGGAGGTGGCGGGCCGGGCCGGAGACCAGGCCCGGAAGCTGGAGCTCTTCCGGCGGGCAGCTGAGCTTGGCAACGCCGCGGCCCAGTATAACTGCGGGCTCATGTACGAGATCGGCAGGGGCACGGAAAAGGACCGGGCCAAGGCCCTTTACTGGTATGAGAAAGCCGCCCGGCAGGGCGACAGGGACGCCCAGTTCAGCTGCGGTGCCATGTATAACAGCGGCCGAGAGACAGAGGAGGACCCGGCTAAGGCCCTTTACTGGTACGAGCACGCCGCCCGGCAGGGGAGCGTCACGGCCATGTTCAACAGCGGCAATATGTATTCCAAAGGCCGTGGCACGGCCATGGATAAGAATATGGCCCTGCTCTGGTATGAGAAGGCCGGCATACACGATCATCTCAAGGCGCAGATCAACTGCGGGCTGCTGCTGTACCTGAACGAGGGGGTCGAGCAGGACTTCCCGAAATCCAGGTTTTGGTTCCAGAAGGCGATTATGCTGACGGACGATGAGGCGACCCTCAAGTACCTAGACGATATGGCAAACCACGAGGTGGGGCTGCTCATGGCGCTTAGGGAGATCCCGGTCATGACGAACGAGGAGGCGGCCGCCTACGTGGAGGAGATAAGAGATCGCATCCTTTGATCGGCCGCTTTCAGAGGGAAAAACAGAAAAACGCTCCGACGAGGTTCGTCGGAGCGTCTTTTGTTGGTTTGCTAGTAGCAAAGGCAACCACTAGCTATGCTAGTGGGGAAAAAGAGCTTTTAGCGAGGAAAGAAGTAGACAAGA
>CANROZ010000079.1 GCA_947632365.1 uncultured Oscillospiraceae bacterium | reverse complement strand
CGCCGGGCTTTGCCCGGGGAGCGGAGCGATGTTTTAAGCGGGCGGAACGGCCGCGAAAAACACGGCGCCTTATGGGAGATGGTGAGAGAAACGATATGAGGGGGATACGCAGGGGGAGCTCGAGGGGGCGGGAGCCCGCCTCGAATGAGATCGGCGTCCGCCGGGCTTTGCCCGGGGAGCGGAGCGATGTTTTAAGCGGGCGGAACGGCCGCGAAAAACACGGCGCCTTATGGGAAATGGTGAGAGGTGAGATGCCATGGCCAGACTGAAATACTGGGCCTGGCTCAGCTGCGTCGGCGGCGTGCGGCCGCTGATCAAATATCGGCTGGTGGAGGCCCTGGGCGGGCCGGACAAGGTGTTTTTCGCCTCCCGGGAGGAGCTGACGGCCGCGGAGCCCCTGCTCCAGCCGGGGGAGGCGGACAAGCTCTCCGACAAGAGCATGGACCGGGCTGACAAGGCGCTCAGCTTCTGTGAGGAGCACGGCATCCGGGTGGTGACGCTGCAGGACGCCGACTATCCCGAGCGGCTGCGGCACATCCCGGACCCGCCCGCGGCGCTGTATATCTGGGGACGCATGCCTGCGGTGGACGAGCAGCTCCTTGTGGCGGTGGTGGGCACCAGAAAGGCCACGCCCTATGGCCTGCGGATGGCCGAGCGCTTGGGCCGGGAACTGGCGGAGGGCGGCGCCGTGGTGGTGTCCGGCCTGGCGGAGGGCTGCGACGGCATGGCCATGGAAGGCGCGCTCCGGGCGGGCGGCGTCACGGTGGGCGTACTGGGTACGGCCATCGACCAGGTGTATCCGGCCAAGAACCGGGACCTCTTTGCGGAGGTCCGGGTCCGGGGTGCGCTGGTGAGCGAGTACCCGCCGGGGATGCACACCTTTCCCGCCGACTTCAAGACGCGCAACCGCATCATCACCGGGCTGTCCCTGGGCGTCGTGGTGGTGGAGGCGCCCCGCCGCAGCGGCACCCGCTCCACCGCCGACCATGCCCTGGAGCAGGGGCGGGACGTGTTTGCCGTGCCGGGCAACGCGGACGCCTATGCCAGCGCGGGATGCAACGAGCTCATCGCCCAGGGCGCCGTCCCGGTGGCCCGGGGAGACGACGTTTTGTCCGCCTATAGCGTACGGACCGACCTTTTGCGCCGGGATGTGACAGAGATACATATTAAAAAAGAGATTGACAAGCCGAAGGACATAGTTTATATTGACCTCACGGAGAAACTGGACGGCTTTCCCGCCGACCAGCGCGCGGTCCTTTTGGCGATGACCCGCCCGGATATGCACGCCGACGACATCATCGCCGCGTCGGGGCTGTCCGCCCCGGCCACCCTGGCGGCGCTGACCATGCTCCAGCTGAGCGGTCATGTGGTCCAGGGCGCGGGAAAGCGATATACCCGGAAACTATAAATGAGAGGTAGACAGATGGCGGCAGAGAAGACCGATCTTGTCATCGTGGAGTCGCCTGCCAAGGCGAAGACCATCGAGCGGTATCTGGGCAGCGGGTATAAGGTGGTGGCCTCCATGGGCCATCTCCGGGACCTGCCCAAGAGCACCATCGGTGTGGATATAGAGCATGGCTTTGAGCCGGATTATCAGCCGGTGAAGGGCCGTGAGGATGTGATCGACAAGCTGCGCAAGGCGTCCAAGAAGGCGGACACCGTGTATCTGGCGACGGACCCGGACCGGGAGGGCGAGGCCATCTCCTGGCACCTGAAGGAGCTGCTGGATATCCCCGACAGCAAGGCCCGGCGGGTCACTTTCAACGAGATCACCAAAAACGTGGTCAAGGAGGGCATCGCCCATCCCCGCAACATCGACCAGGACTTGGTGGACGCCCAGCAGGCCCGGCGCATCCTGGACCGCATCGTGGGCTATAAGCTGAGCCCGCTGCTGTGGCGGAAGATCCGCAAGGGCCTCTCCGCCGGGCGGGTCCAGTCCGTGGCCACCCGCATGGTGCTGGACCGGGAGCGGGAGATCCAGGCCTTCCAGCCGGAGGAGTACTGGTATCTGAACGCCATCCTGGAGACGGCGAAGCATGAGACCTTCCCGGCGGTGTTCCACGGCACGGAGCAGAAGAAGGTGGAGCTGCACAGCCAGGCGGAGGTCCAGACCGTGGCGGACGCCGTGGACGGCAAGCCCTTCACCGTCGTCTCCGTGACCCACGGCACGAAAAAGCGCAATCCGTCGCCGCCCTTCATCACCTCCACCTTGCAGCAGGAGGCGTCCCGCCGCCTGGGCATGACGCCCCGGCGGACCATGTCCATCGCCCAGCAGCTCTATGAAGGCGTGGATGTGGAGGGAGAGGGCACCATCGGCCTGATCACCTATATGCGTACCGATTCCCTTCGCCTTTCCGAGGACGCACTGGCCGCGGCGGGGCAGTTCATCCGCAGTCATTACGGCGAGGAATATTATCCCGGCAAGCCCCGGCGCTTCAAGGCCGGGTCCAATGCCCAGGACGCCCACGAGGCCATCCGCCCCAGCATCCCCAGCCTCACCCCCGAGCAGGTGAGAAAGAGCCTGACCGGGGAGCAGTATCGGCTCTATCGGCTGATCTGGGGCCGTTTCACGGCCAGCCAGATGGCCAACGCCGTCTATGACAACATCACCGTGGACGCCCTCTGCGAGGGGTACGTGTTTCGGGCCTACTACTCCAAGATATCCTTCCCCGGCTACACCGCCGTGTACGACGACAACCGGGAGGAGGACGAGGAGACATCCGGCGGGAAAAAGCCCCTGCCGGAGCTGACCGAGGGCCAGGTCCTGGCCCTGGATAAGCTGGAGCCGGAGCAGCACTTCACCGCGCCGCCCTCCCGGTATTCCGAGGCCACTCTTATCCGGGCCATGGAGGAGAAGGGCATCGGACGGCCCAGCACCTATGCGCCCACCATCACCACCATCACCGCCCGGGAATATGTGGTCAAGGAGGGCAAGTACCTCAAGCCCACCCCCTTGGGGGAGACGGTCACCCAGCTGATGGAGGAGCGGTTCCCCGACATCGTGGACGTGAAATTCACCGCCCGCATGGAGGACACCCTGGATAAGGTGGAGGAGGGAAAGGCCGACTGGAAGGGTGTGCTCAGCGACTTCTATGACGGCTTTGCCGACAATCTCAACAAGGCGGAGGACGCCCTGCAGGGCACCCGCCTGAAGGTGCCGGACGAGGTGTCCAGCGAGATATGCCCCAACTGCGGGCGCAACCTGGTGGTCAAATCCGGGCGGTTCGGCCGCTTCCTGGCCTGCCCGGGCTACCCCGAGTGCAGCTTCACCATGCCTCTGGTGGTGGAGATGCCGGGCAAGTGCCCCAAGTGCGGCGGGCGCATCTTCAAGCGCACCAGCAAGAAGGGCTTCACCTACTACGCCTGCGAGAAGGGCGCGGCCTGCGGCTTTATGAGCTGGGATGTGCCCACCAAGGAGGAGTGCCCCGTCTGCGGCAAGACCATGTTCAAGCTGGCAGGCAAGGGCCAGCGCAAGCCCTTCTGCATCAACGAGGCGTGCGCCAACTTCCTGCCGGAGGATAGGCGGGGCTATCGCCGCCGCAGCAGCGCCTCCAGCGGGACGAAGGCGGAGGACAAGGGGTCCGTCGGGGCGAAAAAGACCGCCTCCGGCAAAAAGACGACTGCGAAGAAGGCCCCGGCGAAAAAGACCGCCGCCAAGAGCGCCAGCCGCAAGAAGGAGCAGGCGTGATGGCGGATATCTCCGTGGTGGGAGCGGGCCTGGCGGGCTGTGAGGCCGCCTGGCAGCTGGCGAAACGGGGCTTCTCCGTGCGGCTGTACGAGATGAAACCGGAGAAGATGACCCCGGCCCACACCTCACCGCTGTTCTCAGAGCTGGTGTGCTCCAACTCCCTGCGAGGGGACGATCTGGCCAATGCGGTGGGGCTTCTGAAAGAGGAGCTGCGCCGCCTGGGGAGTTTGATGATGGCCAGCGCGGAAGCGCACCGGGTCCCCGCCGGGGGCGCCCTGGCGGTGGATCGGGAGGCCTTTGCCCGGACCATCACCGAGGCCATCCGAAACCATCCCAACATCGAGATCGTGCCTGGGGAGGTCACCGCCTTCCCGGAGGGCGAGTGCATCATCGCCACGGGCCCGCTGACCAGCGACGGGCTGATCCCGGCCATATCGGCGGCCTGTGGGGAGGCGGATTTTCTCCACTTCTTTGATGCCGCCGCGCCGCTGATCGCCTTTGACAGCATCGATATGACCAAGGCCTGGTTCGGCTCCCGCTACGGTAAGGGCACCGCCGATTACATCAATTGCCCCATGGACAAGGAGCAATACCAGGCGTTCGTCACGGAACTGGCCGCGGCCAAGGAGGCCCCGGTCCACGGCTTTGAGGACGCGGGGGTGTTCGAGGGCTGCATGCCCGTGGAGGTCATGGCCCGGCGGGGGGAGGACACCCTGCGCTACGGGCCGCTGAAGCCCGTGGGGCTGCGGGACCCGGAGACCGGGGAGAGCCATTACGCCGTGGTGCAGCTGCGCCGGGACAACGACGAGGGCTCGGTCTACAACCTGGTGGGCTTTCAGACCCACCTGACCTTCCCCGAGCAGCGGCGGGTGTTCGGCATGATCCCGGCCCTGGCCCAGGCGGAGTATCTGCGCTACGGAAAGATGCACCGCAACACGTTTTTGAACGGCCCGGCCCTGCTGGATCGGTACTATCGGCTGAAGAGCCAGCCCCGCATCGCCTTCGCCGGACAGGTGACGGGGGTGGAGGGATACGTGGAATCCTGTGCCTCCGGCATGCTGGCGGCGCTGGAGGCGGCCCGCAGACTGCGGGGGCTGCCGCCTCTGGACTTTCCCCGGACCACGGCCATCGGCGCGCTGGCGCTGTATGTGTCCGGCGGGGCGGCCAGCGGTGATTTTCAGCCTATGAACGTGAACTTCGGCATCATCGAGAAGCTGGATGAGCGCATCCGCGGCAAGCGGGAGCGGTATTTGAAGGTATCGGAGCGGGCGCTGGCCGATCTGGACCAGATCATCCGCAGAGAGGAGACGCTCACATGAGGATCATCCTGGACGCCATGGGCGGCGACAACGCCCCCCAGGCGGTAGTTTCCGGAGCGGTGAAAGCCGTCCGGGAGCTGGATACGGAAATCGTTCTGGTGGGCCGGGAGGCGGAGGTGCGTGCGTGCCTGGCCGCCTGCGGCGGCGGGAGCGAGCCCCGCATCCAGGTGGTGGATGCCCCCGAGGTCATCACTATGGAGGATGAGCCGGGCATGGCCTGCCGCCGGAAGAAGGACTCCTCCATGGCGGTGGCGCTGCACATGCTCCGGGACGGCCAGGGGGACGCGGTGGTGTCCGCCGGCAGCACAGGCGCGCTTTTGAGCGGGGCCACGCTGATCGTCAAGCGTGTGCGGGGCATCCGCCGGGCGGCCCTGGGCCCGGTGCTCCCCAACGGGGACAAGGGCGTGCTGCTCATCGACTGCGGCGCCAACGTGGACTCCACGCCGGAGTATCTGCTGCAATTTGCCTACATGGGTTCTTTTTACGCCCAGAAGCTCATGGGCGTCGAAAAGCCCCGGGTGGCCCTGTTGAACGTGGGCACCGAGGACACCAAGGGCGGCGAGCTGCAAAAGGCGGCTTTTGCCCTGCTGAAGGAGGCGTCCGACGCCGGGCGCATCCACTTTGTGGGCAACGCCGAGGGCAGCGATCTGTTCGCGGGGAAGATGGACGTGCTGGTGACCGACGGCCTGGCGGGCAACGTGATGCTCAAGACCGTGGAGGGCCTGGCCAAGTTCATGTTCAAGGAACTGAAAAAGGTCATGTATTCCAGCACCAAGACCAAGATCGGGGCCCTGCTCATCAAGAAGGACCTCTATGGGATGAAGGCCATGCTGGACCCCTCCGAGGTGGGCGGCACCGCGCTGCTCGGCATCTCCAAGCCCGTCATCAAGGCCCACGGAAGCTCCGACGAGCGGGCCATCTATAACGCTGTGCGTCAGGCGATCGCCTGTGCCAAGGCCGATGTGGCAGGGGCCATTGAGGCCAATATCGACTATATGAAATTGGACAACGAAAAGGAGACTTGAAAATGGTTTACGACAGGATCATTGAGATCATCTGCGAGCAGTTCGGCATGAAGGCCGAGGAGCTCAGCGAGAAGACCACCTTCACCGACGATATGGGCATCGACTCCCTGGACGTGGTGGAACTGATGTCGGAGATCGAGGACCAGTTCGGTCTGGACGAGATTCCCGAGGTGGAGCTCATGGAGATGCACACCATCGGCGATCTGGTCGCCTATGTCAGCGCCCACACCGAGGAGTAATGGAGCGGCTGGAACAGCGGCTGGGCTATGTTTTTCAAGACCGCTCGCTGCTTGAGACGGCCCTGACCCATAGCTCCTACGCCAACGAGAGCCCCCAAACACGCCACAGCAACGAGCGCCTGGAATTTCTGGGCGACGCGGTGCTGGGCTTCTGCGCGGCCAAGACCATATGCCGTCTGTACCCGGAGATGCCGGAGGGCGGCTTGACCAGGCTGCGGGCGGAGCTGGTGTGCGAGGCCAGTCTCCACCAGGTGGCCCTGGCGCTGGAGCTGGGCCGCTGCATCCGCCTGGGCAAAAACGAGGAGTGCAACGGCGGCCGTGAGCGCACCTCCATCCTGGCGGACTGCGTGGAGGCCATCATCGCCGCCATCTATCTGGACGGGGGACTGGAGCCCGCAGAGGCGTTCATCGACCGGATGATCCTCAAGGATATCCGGGCCGGACATCGCCCGGCCCGCACCGATTACAAGACCCAGCTGCAGGAACTTTTGCAGCGCTCCGGCGGCGCGGCGCCCCAGTACACCATCGTAGGGGAGTCGGGCCCGGACCACGACAAGACCTTTACCGCCAGCGTGGCGCTCCACGGCGGGGCCAGCGCCCAGGGCGGGGGCAAGAGCAAGAAGGAAGCGGAACAGGCCGCCGCCAAAGCGGCCCTGGAGATGCTGAGACACTGATGGCGAGAGCAAGGATACTCCCCATATTCGTACCCCATCTGGGCTGCCCGAACGACTGCGTGTTCTGTGACCAGAAGCGCATCTCCGGCAGCCCTTTGCCTGCCTCGGGGCGGGATGTGGCCGAGACGCTGGAGCGGGCGAAGGCGAAGGGGCAGACCGGGGTGGAGCTGGCCTTTTACGGCGGCAGCTTCACGGCGGTGAGCTCCCGGCTGCAGCGGGAGCTGCTGGACGCGGCCCAGCCCTATCTGGCGGATGGGACCGTGCGCTCCATACGCCTGTCCACCCGGCCGGACGCGGTGGATGGGGAGAAGCTGGCTTTTTTGCAGGACCACGGCGTGGGAACTGTAGAGCTGGGGGCCCAGTCCATGTCCGACGCCGTACTGCGCGCCGCCGGGCGCGGCCACACCGCCGATGACACGGTCCGGGCCGCGGCGCTGGTGAAGGCCGCCGGACTGCATCTCGTATTGCAGATGATGACAGGCCTGCCCGGCTCCGACCGGGAGACGGATACAGAGACTGCCCGGCGCATCATCGCCCTGGGCCCTGACGGGGCGCGCATCTATCCCACGGTCATCGTGAAAAATACGCCCCTGGAGGCCATGTGGCGGGCCGGACGCTATCGCGAACACACGGTGGCCGACGCGGTGGCGGTGTGCGCGGATATCCTGCCGCTGTTTGAGGCGGCCCGCATCCCGGTCATCCGCCTGGGGCTCAATCCCACGGAGGAGCTGTCCCACGGCGGCGCGGTGGGCGGGGCCTATCACCCGGCCTTGGGGGAGCTGGCCCGTTCGGAGATGCTGCGCCGTCAGGCGGCGGCGCTGCTCTTGATGGTGCCGCCCGGCGCGTCTGTGACCCTGGGAGTGGCCCCGGAGCGCCTGTCTGCCATGATCGGTCAGCACCGGGCCAATATCGCGGCCCTGGCGGCTGCATTTTCCCTGGGGGAGATCAAGGTAAAGGCGGTGGAAAACGCCGGGGATGGTGTGGTTTGTAGGTTAGTCAATGATGTGTTACAAAAAGGGGGAAGTCCAGGAGAGCCTGTTTAGGGGATATCCAGTTGAGAG
>CANROZ010000078.1 GCA_947632365.1 uncultured Oscillospiraceae bacterium | reverse complement strand
TCCTGGCCAAGAAGCTGGAGGAGTTCGACCCCATGTTCATCGAGGAGCCCGTGCTGTGCGAGAACATGGAGGTGTTCAAGGAGATCGCCGCCGCCTGCAACATCCCCATCGCCACCGGCGAGCGCATCTTCAGCCGCTATGACTTCAAGCGCCTGCTCCAGGCGGGCGGCGTGGATATCATCCAGCCCGACCTGAGCCATGCCGGCGGCATCACCGAGGTGAAGAAGATCGCCTCCATGGCCGAGGCCTACGACGTGGCCCTGGCCCCCCACTGCCCGCTGGGACCCATCGCCCTGAGCGCCTGCCTGCAGGTGGACGCCACCAGCTACAACGCCGTCATCCAGGAGCAGTCCATCGGCATCCACTACAACGTGGGCAAGGAAGTGCTGGACTACGCCCTGAACAAGGAGGACTTCCGGTTCGTGGACGGCTATGTGAAGATGCCCACCAAGCCCGGCCTGGGCGTGGAGGTCAACAAGGAGCTGGTGTTGGAGGAGAACGAGCATCCCCACCAGTGGAAGAACCCCGTCTGGCATCACAAGGACGGCTCCGTGGCCGAGTGGTGATCTGACGACACGCATGATCAAGGCGACACACCTGACCAAGCGGTACGGCGCCAATATGGCGCTGTACGATGTGAACTTCACCATTGGGAAGGGTGAAGTGGTGGGATTTCTCGGCCCGAACGGGGCCGGGAAATCCACCACGATGAATATGCTCTGCGGCTACCTGGAGCCCACCTGGGGCCAGGTGGAGATCGCGGGGGAGGATATGGCGGAAAGGCCCCTGGAGGCCCGGCGCCACATCGGCTATCTGCCGGAGATCGCCCCGCTCTATATGGACATGACCGTGGCCGAGCAGCTGTCCTTCGCCTGCCAGCTCCGCCGCCTGCCCTATAAGGGCAGGGCGCTGCGGGACTACGTGGCGGGGCTCTGTCGGCGGACGGACCTGACTGACGTGCAGGACCGCCTGATCCGCAACCTCAGCAAGGGCTACCGCCAGCGTGTGGCGGTGACCCAGCTTCTGGCGGGGGACCCGGAGATACTGGTCCTGGACGAGCCCACCGTGGGCCTGGACCCCCGGCAGACCCGGGAGTTCCGGGACCTGATACGGGACCTGGGCCGGGAGCACACCGTCATCCTGTCCAGCCACATCCTCTCGGAGATACGCTCTGTGTGCGGGCGCATCCTGGTGTTCCTGGAGGGGGAGCTGATCGCCGACGGGGAGCCGGAGGCGCTGCAGGAATCCCTCAGCGGGCGGCGGGTACTGCTGGCGGAGGTCCGGGGAGAGCGGCAGACCGTCACGGCGGCCCTGGAGGCCATCGGGGACGTGCTCTCCGTCAAGCCCGACGAGCAGACCGGGCCGGAGCAGTGGCTGTACCGCGTGTCCCACAGGCCCGGCACCGATATCCGGGCCCAGGTCTATGACACCTTGAAGACCCTGCCCTGCACACTTTTGACACTGCGGCCCCAGGAGGTGTCCCTGGAGAGCCTTTACCTGCAGATCACCCAGGAGAGGGAGGGCGCATGAAAGCGATATACCGCAAGGAAATGCGCCAGTATTTCCACTCCCCCATCGGGTATGTGTTCCTGGCCATCTTCATCTTCATCAACGCCTTTTACTTCCTACTGCAGAACCTGCTCACCCGCAGCGGGGACATCACGGACTATTTCCGGGCCACCATCACCCTGGAGATGTTTTTGATCCCCATCCTCACCATGCGCAGCCTCTCCGAGGAGAAAAAGCAGCGCACGGACGTGTTTCTGTGCACCATGCCCGTCCGGCGGACGGACATCGTGCTGGGCAAATTCTTCGCGGCGGAGACGGTGTTCCTGCTGGGCCTGGCGGTGACGCTGGCCTTCCCGGCGATCCTGGCGGCCTGCGGCAGCGTGCAGCTGGCCATCACGGCGGGCAACTATCTGGGCATCATACTGGTGATGAGCGCGTTCATCGCCGTGGGCATTTTCGCCTCGTCCCTGTCTGAGAACCAGATCGTGGCGGCCATCATCTCCTACGTGATCATCTTTCTGCTGTGGTATTCCTACGGCCTGGGCACGGCGGTGCGCAGCGAGGCGCTGCTGGCGCTGCTGAACCGTGTCAGCATGATGCGGCTCTATTCCCAGCTGGTCATGGGCGTGCTGGACCCGGCGGCCATCTTCCTGGAACTGGCGGTCACGTTCATCTTCCTGTTCCTCACGGCCTTCGTGCTGGAGAGAAAGCGGGGGTGAGCATGCAGCCGAGACGTGCCAACGGAAAGCCCATCCCCCCGGAGGCCCTGCGCCGGGAGCGGCGGGACCGGATCAGCTCCCTGGTGCTGGTGCTCCTCACCGTGGGACTGGCTGTGAGCCTGTTCGCCTTCATCAGCACGGCCACAGACCGCTTCGGCTGGCGGCTGGACCTGACGGAGGACCAGATATTCCGCCTGACGGACGAGACGAAGGACGTGCTGGCGGGACTGGATCAGTCGGTGGAGCTCATATACTGCAACAGCGCCGCCAACGCCGACAGCAATATCAAAGAGATACTGGACCGATACGAGGCGGCGTCCGCCCATATCGGCGTCACATACATGGACCTGGCCGCCAACCCCGCTGCGGTGGAGCAGTGGGCGGACCGGGATATCACCCTCTCCGCCGACGGGGTGCTCATCCGCAGCGGCGCCAACGCCCGATTCGTGGCCTGGAGCGAGCTGTACGCCCTGAACACCTACACCGACGAGAGCGGGACCCAGCGGTACACCCTGGCGGGCATCCAGGCGGAGGCAAAGATCACCTCGGCCATCCTGGCTGTCACCACCCAGACCGAGGCCAAGGCCGTATTCACCGCCGGGCACAGCGAGGATGTGCCCCAGGCCCTGGAGGAGCTGCTGGCCAACAGCGGCTACAGCACCTCGCAGGCGGTGCTGGGGGTGCAGCAGATCGACGGGGACGTGTCCACGGTGATCGTGGCCGGGCCCCGGCGGGACTTCTCCCAGGGGGAGCTGGAGCAGCTGGACGCGTTCATGGCCCGGGGCGGGAACCTGATGGTGTTCCGGGACCCGGAGGTGGGTTCGCTGCCGCTGCTGGACGGCTATCTGGCCGCCTGGGGCGTGACGGTGGAGGACGAGATCGTCCTGGAGCCCACCCAGCAGATGGACAGTCCCCTGAATATCATCCCGGTGTTCGGGGTGAGCATGATCAACGTCTATTTTTCCGAGACCTCCACCTATCTGGTGCTGCCGGAGTGCCGGGCCCTGAGCCTGGAGAACGTCAACGGCTGCCTCACCAGTGCGGTGCTGCGCTCCACCTCCGCCGCCTACGGCAAGGACTTTGCTACCATGACCAGCTTGGACCAGGCCCCGGAGGACGCGGCAGGCCCCTTCACCGTGGCGGCCCTCAGCGAGAGGACCTATACGGATGAGGCGGGGGAGAGCCGGACCCAGTATCTGTTCGCAGCGGCCTGCACGGGCTTTTACGGCGAGCGGTATCTGGGCACCGAGAGTTTGGCCAACGGCCAGCTCATCCTACAGGCCCTGGGCTATATGAACGACCGGGACGTGACGCTGGATATCCCCGTCAAGAGCCTCACGGCGGGGGATATCGCCATCAGCCGGGGCGCCGTGACCGCTTTCGCGGCGGTGTTCGTGGCGGCGCTGCCCCTGGGACTGCTGGCGGCGGGCGCGGCGGTGTTCCTGAAAAGGCGGCGCTCATGAGGGCCCGGGGAAGGACCCTGGCGCTGCTGGCCGGGGCGGTGGCCCTGTGCACGGCCGGGACCCTGGCGCTGGCGTTCACAGGCCGGGACGCGCCGGAGCAGGACCGGGAGAGCACCTATTATTACACCAATTACGCCTCGTCTGCGGAGCTGATCGCCGCCAGCGTGGAGAACGACAGCGGCAGCGTGGTGCTGGCCCAGGCGGGGGAGGACCGCTACGCCATGGGCGATATCCAGGCCCCGGCCGACGGGGACGAGGTGGCGGCCTTTTTCACCCGGGCGGGCTTTCTGCCCCTGGTGCGGCTGGTGGAGGGGGCAAGCGCCTCCGACGGACAGTATGGCCTGACCCAGCCACGGGCCACGGTGCTGCTCCAGGACGTACGGGACGGCGGCGTGATGTTCCGGCTGGGGGACGAGGCCCCCGGCGGCGAGGGCGTATACACCTGCCTGAGCGGCGACGAACGGGTGTTCATCATGAGCGACGCCTATGCCGAGCCCTTTTTGCAGAGCGTGGAGCGGTTTTTCGACCTGACGCTGTATCCCTCCCTGGAGGGGGACGGCGCGGGGGCACTGCGGACCATCGAGATACGCCGGGACGGCCAGACCGTCCTGCGCCTGCGGCAGACCGCTGTGAGCGACACGGGCGCCACGGTGTGGTTCAGCCTGACGGAGCCCTGGCGGATGCTGATCGGGGCGGACCCGGTGAAGAGCGCGCTGCTCACGCCCCTGCGGGAGCTGGAGGGCGTGTCCGTGCTGGAGGGAGCGCCGGAGGACTACGGTCTGACAACGGCGGGCGACAGCTTCACCCTCACCTACGCTGATGGCACTGCCGTGACGGTGCTGACGGGCCCTCGGGAGGGGGACACCGTTCCCGTGGCGGCGGCGGACGGGGACACGGTGCTGCTGGTCCCCGCGGCCAGCCTGGCGTTCATGGATATGACCGCTGCGGACGTCCTGGGCGGACGGCTGCTGGCGCTGAATATCACGGATATCGAGACACTGACCCTGGGCAGCCACGTCTTTCGGATCGAGAGCGGGGCGGGCGCGGTGAGCGTGACCCGGGATGGGGAGAGCGTGGACGCGGCGGCATTCCAGAACACCGTGTTCACCGCGCTGGGGCGCATCTCCATCGGCGGGGAGCTGGCGCCCGGGGAGCCGACGGGGGATGAGGCGCTGCACATCCATGTCGGCACCCGCCTGGGCGAGGATATAGACCTGTCTTTTTGCCAGACGGAAGGACGCAGATACGCTGTGACGGTAAATGGACAGTTGGCCGTCTGGTGTGATCGGGCCGCTGTCAGCGCGCTTCTGGAAGCGGCCGATTGAAGGTTTTTGGCAAGAGGAGAGAAACGGAGGTGAGAGTGGAGCATTCCCGCAGGAGAGAAACAAAATCTAAGCAGAAAGGATTGCGATACGAAAAGTGAGTGTTCTGAAAAAAATCAATGACGTGATCATGAGCATCATCAAAGTCGTGCTGATCCTGTTCGGCACGGTGATGACCATTCTCGTGATCATGAACGTGATCCTGCGCTACGTCTTCAACTCCGGTCTGAGCTGGTCGGAGGAGGCGAGCCGCTTCCTGTTCATCTGGGTCACGTTCCTGGGCGCCATCCTGGCCAACGACGCCGGGCTCCATGGCGAGCACATGCGCATGGACTTCGTCGTGGAGAAGATCCATGGCGTGCCCCGCAAGATCGTGGAGCTGATCGCCTTCCTCATCGTGGAGGTGATGCTGGGGACGCTGTTCGTCGGCGGCATCAATGTGGTCAAGGGCACTTGGCCCATGCTGACCTCCGCGCTGGAGATCCCCAAAGGCGCCGTGTATCTGTGCGCCCCCATCGGCTTTGGCTACATGTTCATTCAGACCCTGGTCAAGATGGTCCGCGTGCTGAAGGCCTCGGATGCTGAACTGAACCACGAGAAGGAGGAGGCGGAGTAATGTTAGTCGTATTTCTGGTCGCACTGTTCGGCCTCGTTCTGATCGGCGTTCCCATCGCCTACTCTCTGGTGGGCACGGGCTTCTTTATGATGCTCACCCTGGCCCAGAGCCGTCCCACCGCCTGGTCCACCTTCACCCTGGCCCAGAAGTTCGTCAACGGCACCGACAGCGTGCCCCTGCTGGCCATCCCCTTCTTCATGATCGCCGGCGAGATCATGAGCCGCGGCGGCATCTCCCGCCGGATCGTGGACTTCGCCTACTCCGTGCTGGGCCGTTTCAAAGGCGGCTTGGGCTACGTGGGCATCCTGGCGTCCATGATCTTCGCGGGCGTGTCCGGCTCCGCTGTGGCTGACACCACCGCCGTGGGCTCCATGATGCTGCCTATCATGGAGGGCGGCGGCTACGACAAGAAGAAAGCCACCGGCATCATCTGCGCCGCCGGCTGCATCGGCCCCATCATCCCGCCCTCCACCCAGATGATCTTCTACGGCGTGTGCGCGGAGGTGTCCGTGTCCTCGCTGTTCCTGGGCGGCATCGTCCCCGGCGTGCTGATCGGCGTGGGCCTGATGATCGCGTGGTTCTTCCATGTGCGCAAGCGCGATTACCCCGTGGGTCCCAAGACCAGTCTGAAGGGGATCCTGAAGGCCACCAAGGAGGCCATCCTGGCCATCTTCCTGCCCTTCTTCATCATCATCTGCATCGTCACCGGCGTGGCCACCGCCACCGAGACCGCGGCCCTGGCCGTGCTGTACGCGCTGATCGTGTCCGGCTTCATCTACAGGGAGTTCAAGTTCAAGGAGTGGCCCGAGCTGATGATCTCCGCCATGAAGAGCACCGCCGTGATGATGTTCGTGGTGGGCTCCGCCTCCGTGGCGGCCTACATGGTCACCACCTGCGCCATCCCCCAGCTGCTGGCGAAGGCCATCACCTCCGTCACCCACAGCGCCCTGGCCTACATGATCATGGTCAACGTGCTGCTCATCCTGGTGGGCTGCGTCATGGACTCCGGCCCCGCCATCATGATCCTGACCCCGATCCTGCTGCCCATCGCCAAGAACTTCGGCCTGGACCCGGTGTACTTCGGCGTGGTCATGGTCGCCAACCTGTGCATCGGCCTGTGCACGCCTCCCGTGGGCAACGTGCTGTACTGCGGCGTGTCCATCGGCAAGGTGAAGCTGGCCGACCTGGTGAAGGCGTCCCTGCCTTTCGTGGGCGTTATGTACTTCGTGCTGATGCTCATCACCCTGTTCCCCGAGCTGATCCTGTTCGTGCCCAAGATGCTGAGCTGAAAGGCACTCTTACACCCGTAATGAACGGCGCATAGCCGTGCATTAAATATTTCATCACTATGGAGGAAAAAACGTGAAAAAGAACCTGATCGCACTGCTGCTTCTGGCAGCGATGGTCCTGTCCCTGGTAGGCTGCGGCCTGGTCGGCGGCAGCAAGGAGCCCGAGGCTACCGAGGCCCCTGCCGAGGAGAAGACCGAGGAGCCCGCCGAGGAGGCCGAGGACGAGGAGCCTGCTGAGGAGGCTGAGGAGCCCGAGGAACCCGCTGAGGAGACCAAGGACGAGGAGCCTGCCGAGGAGGCTGAGGAGCCTGCTGATGATGCCGAGGAGCCCGCTGAGGCTGCCGAGGGCCCTGTCTACAACAGCTCTTCCGAGACCCAGGGCAAGACCAATGAGATCGTCGTCCGCGTCTCCAACGGCGCTGGCGAGACCTCTCCCGGCGTCAAGGCGCAGCTGACCACCTTCGCCCCCATGATCGAGACCAACTCCGACGGCAAGATCGGTGTTGAGATCTACTCCAACGGTCAGCTGGGTGACGACACCACCGCTACCGAGCTGGTGGTCGCCGGACAGCTGGAGATCAACAACACTTCCACCGCTCCCCTGGTAGGCTACGTGCCCGAGCTGGGCATCTTCGACATCCCCTTCCTGTTCAATGACGAGGCCGAGGCCGACGCCATCCTGGACGGCGAAGTGGGCGACTGGCTGAACGACAAGCTGGAGACCAAGGGCATCGTGAACCTGGCTTGGAACGAGAACGGCTTCCGTGAGCTGACCAACTCCAAGCACGCTGTGGCCACCGTGGCCGACGTGAAGGGCCTGAAGATCCGCACCATGGAGAACAAGTTCCATCAGGAGCTGTGGAACTCCCTGGGCGCCGCTGCCACCCCCATGTCCACCACCGAGCTGTACACCGCTCTTGAGAACGGCACCGTCGACGGCGAGGAGAACCCCATCGCCAACATGTACTCCTATCAGTTCCAGGAGGTCCAGGACTTCATCTCCATGACCAACCACATCTACAGCCCGTTCCTGTTCGATATGTCCAAGCAGATCTGGGATACCTATGACCAGGAGACCAAGGACATCATCCAGGAGGCCGCTAC
>CANROZ010000077.1 GCA_947632365.1 uncultured Oscillospiraceae bacterium | reverse complement strand
GATGCAGGGGCCCATGGGGGTGAAGCCGTCCAGGCCCTTGCCGAAATACCACTGCTTGTGTCCGGTCTGCTGGTCCCGGGCGGACACGTCGTTGAGCACCGTGTAGCCGAAGATATATTCCCCGGCCCTCGCCGCCGGGACGTTCTTCGCGGTCTTCCCGATGATCACTGCCAGCTCCGCCTCATAGTCCAGCTTCTCCACCAGGCCCGGGTGGCTGTCGATGAAGCCCTCCGGGGCCACCGCCTCCGGCACCCGCTTGGAGAAGTACACCGCCACAGGCCGCTCCTTGGTGAAGGCCTCCTTGTCATACTGCGCCGCCTCCCGGGCGTGGGCCAGGTAGTTCATGCCCAGGCAGATCACGTCCTGCCGGGGCCGGGGGATAGGCGCCAGCAGCGTCACCCGCTCCAGGGCCGTCGCCTTCTCTGCCGGGATCAGGGCCTCCGGCCCCGCCTGGATGGCGGCGGTCATATCGGCGAAGGGCAGGGCCCGCACGGCCTTTTCATCTGCCGTCAGCACACCTACCTTCTCTTTGCCGTTGTCCAGATATGTCACCAGCTTCATGGCGTCTCCTCCTTTTTATGCCAGCTCCCCGAACAGGGCCCAGGTGGCGCTGTCGGTGATCTTCACGTCCATGAACCGCCCCACCAGGGACGGGTCCCCCGCCAGATGCACCAGCCGTCCGCCTTTGGTCCGGGCGGATAAATTATAGGGCGTCTGGCCCGTCTCGCCGTCCACCAGCACCCGGAAGGTGCGGCCCACATAGGCGGCGTGCTTCTCCCCGGAGATGCGGTTGGCCGCGTCCAGCAGCTCATCGAACCACACCTGCTTCTCCGCCCGGGTCACCGGGTCGGGCATCCCCGCCGCCGGGGTGCCGGGCCGGGGGGAGAAGATGAAGGTGAACATGGCGTCGAACCGCACCTGCTCCACCAGGGAGAGGGTATCCTGAAAATCGACCTCGGTCTCCCCGGGAAAGCCCACGATGATGTCCGTGGTCAGCACCAAGTCCGGCATATACTGCCGGGCCAGCGCCGCCTTTTCCAGGTACTTCGCCCGGTCGTAATGGCGGTTCATCTCTTTCAAAATGCGGTCCGAGCCGGACTGCAAGGGCAGATGGATGTGGTGGGCGCAGTGCTCGCTGTCCGCCATGACGCGGAACAGCTTTTCCGTGGCGTCCTTGGGGTGGCTGGTCATGAACCGCAGAATGTAGTCCCCGGGTATGGCGTCGATAGACGCCAGCAGGTCCGGAAAATCCACGCCCTCGTCCAGGCCCTTGCCGTAGCTGTTCACGTTCTGGCCCAGCAAGGTGATGTCCTTATACCCCGCCGCGATCAGCTCCCGGGCTTCGGCGATCACGTCCGCCGGGCGGCGGCTGCGCTCCCGGCCCCGGACATAGGGCACGACGCAGTAGGAGCAAAAGTTGTCGCACCCGTTCATGATGGACAGCCACGCCTTCACCCGGCCGTCCCGCTGCCGGGGCAGGCCCTCCGCCACCACGCCCTCGGAGGGCTCCGCGGCGATGAGGCGGCTCCTGTTCCCCCGGCGGCCCCGCCGCTCCATGGTCGCGAGCAGCAGCTCCGGGAACTGCCACACCTCGTGGGGGCCGAACACCAGGTCCACCACCCGGTAGGAGTTTTTGATCTTCTCCCGCACCGTGGGCTGCTGGGTCATGCACCCGCCCACGCACACGATGAGCTCCGGGTTCTTCGCCTTGTTGTGGGCCAGGGCGCCCACATTGCCCAGCACCCGCTTCTCCGCGTGCTCCCGCACGGCGCAGGTGTTCACGGCGACAAGATCGGCCCGGTCGGCGTCGTCGGTGAGCTCATAGCCGCACTGGACCAGCCAGCCCCGCAATATCTCGCTGTCGGACTCGTTCTGCTGGCAGCCGTAGGTGTCCACCAGGGCGTAATGGGGCCGGGCGGCGATGAGTCCCTTGATCTGCTCACAGTATTGGTTCTGGGCGATGCGCTCCTGGGTGGTGATCTCGCGGCGTTGATACATAGTGTGTTCTCTCCCCGTTGCCTCGCAGAGTTCGGCTCCGCAGAGCCGAACAGAATAGGATCATTTTTCCGGGGACATGCGCCTCGGAAAAATCCTTATCAGCCTGCAAACGTGCGCGCTTGCGCGTGCGCTGCAGCAGGCTGTGTCCTTTTGTCCAAAAGACATCCAGTCTTTTGGACAAGTTCTCTTTATTATATCATTTTTCTGTGTTATAATCAATCAAAAGTGTTTGTGCGCGAAGGAGATCATTATGGCAGTCATCAATATCCTCTCCCCCCATGTGGCGGACATGATCGCTGCGGGCGAAGTGGTGGAGCGGCCCGGCAGTGTGGTGAAGGAGCTCATGGAAAACGCCCTGGACGCCGGGGCGAAGAATGTCACGGTGGAGATACGTGGGGGCGGCGCCACCTGCATCCGGGTAACGGACGACGGCTGCGGCATGGCCCCGGACGACGCGGGCAACTGCTTCGCCCGCCACGCCACATCCAAGCTCCGGGACGAGCGGGGCCTGGAGGCCATCGAGACCATGGGCTTCCGGGGCGAGGCCCTGGCGGCCATCTCCGCGGTGAGCCGGGTGGAGCTGCTCACCCGCCAGGCGGAGGACCGGGAGGGCACCTATGTGTCCGTGGCCGGGGGCAATATCCAGGACATGCGCCCCGTGGGCTGCCCTAAGGGCACCGTGTTCACCGTGCAGGATATCTTCTACAACACCCCGGCCCGGCTGAAATTCATGAAGTCCGACCGGGCGGAGGGGGCCTTCTGCGTCCAGCAGGCCGCCCGTGTGGCCCTGGGGCGTCCGGACGTGTCCGTGCGGTGCATCAAGGACGGCAAGGAGGAGTTTTTCACCCCCGGCGACGGCCGGGCCGACTCTGCCGTCTACGCCCTGCTGGGCCGGGAGATCGCCCTGTCCATGCTCCCGGTGGACGGGGAGAACGAAGGGGTGTCTGTGTCCGGCTTCATCAGCTCCCCCGCCGCCGGGCGGGGCAACCGGGCCACCCAGTTCTTCTTTGTCAACGGCCGGGCCATCCGCTCCCAGAGCCTCCAGGCCGCGGTGGAGCAGGCCTATAAAAACACCCTGATGGTGGGCCGTTTCCCCGCCTGCGTGCTCTACATCACCCTGAGCCCCGGGGCGGTGGACGTGAACGTGCACCCCACGAAGAACGAGGTGAAGTTCTCCTCGGAAAAGCGGGTGTTCGACGCGGTGCACTACGCCGCTCTCAGCGCCCTGCAAGACGAGCGTGGCACCCTGGAGATGGACCTGTCCCGGTCCACAGAGAAAAAGCTGGCCCCCCAGCGGCCCGCCCCGGCGGCGGCCCCGGACCAGACCCCCGGCCAGACCCGGATGGAGCTGCACAGCCCTCGCCCGGCCTACAATTCCGGCGCCAACGTGGTATACCGTCCCCCCAGACCCGCCCCGGCGCCCACCCGGCGGCCTATGAGCTACCAGTCCTCCGCCCGGCCCGGGCTCACAGGGCCCCGGCCCAGTCCGGCGCCCGCTCCCGCCGGGACGGAGGACGCCCCTGTGCGGGTGGCCGGAGAGGTGATGCGCACCTACATCGTGGCGGAGCAGGGCGACCGCATCCTGCTCATCGACAAGCACGCCGCCCATGAGCGGATGGTGTTCGACGGGCTGAAGGCCCAGGGTCGTCAGGCCATGGGCCAGACCCTGCTCACCCCCCAGACCTGGCATCCCGGCCCGGAGGACATGGAGGCGTTTCGGGCCAACGAGGCGCTGCTGACGGAGATGGGCTTTGCGCTGGAGCCCTTCGGGGAGGAGGACCTGATCATCCGGGCAGTGCCGGACAGTCTGGACCCGGCCCAGACCGTGGCCGCCCTGGAGGAGATATGCGAAAAGCTGAAAAAGGGCGGCGGGGACCTGGCCCGGGACAGCGTACTGCAGACCGTGGCCTGCAAGGCGGCCATCAAGGCGGGCTGGGATACGGACCCGGCGGAGATGCAGGTGCTGGCGGAAAAGGTGGCCTCCGGCCAGATACGCTACTGCCCCCACGGGCGGCCCGTGGCCGTCACCCTGACGAAGAAAGAGCTGGACCGCCAATTCGGCCGGATCGTGTGACATTATGGTCGACCTTATCGTCATCACAGGCCCCACCGCCACGGGCAAGACCGCCCTGGGGGTGGCGCTGGCCAAGCGCATAGACGGCGAGGTGGTCTCCGCCGACTCCATGCAGATATACCGGGGCATGGACATCGGCACCGCCAAGCCCGCTCCGGCGGAGATGGACGGCGTGCCCCACCACATGCTGGACGTGGCGGACCCGTCTGAGCGCTTTTCCACCGCCAAATACGCCGCCATGGCCGCCGCCTGCGTGGAGGATATCCGCGCCCGGGGCCGTCGGCCCATCGTGGTGGGCGGGACGGGCCTTTACATCGACGGGCTGATCCGTGGCACCGACTATGCCGCGGCCCCCTCGGACCCGGAGACCCGCCGGGCCATCGAGGCGGAATACGACGCGCTGGGGGGCGAGGCCTTCCGGGCAAAGCTGGCCGCCGTGGACCCGGACCGGGCGGCGGCGCTGCACCCCCGGGACAAAAAGCGGCTGGTCCGGGCCTGGGAGGTATACGCCCTCACGGGCAAGCCCATCTCCTGGCACGATGCGCAGTCCCGGCAGGCCGCGCCCCGATACAGCGCTTACACCGCGGCGCTGGACTTCGCGGACCGGGAGGCCCTGTACAGCCGCATCGACCGCCGGGCCCGGGCCATGTTCGACCAGGGGCTCGTGGACGAGGTCCGTCGGCTGCTGGAGGCGGGGGTGGGCCCCGATACCACCGCCATGCAGGCCATCGGGTACAAGGAGGTGGCTGCCTGTCTCCGGGGCGAGTGCACCCGGGAACAGGCGGCCGAGGAGGTCTGCCGCGCCTCCCGCCGTTACGCCAAGCGGCAGCTGACCTGGCTGCGCGGCCGCCCGGACGTACACTGGGTCCGCTGGCAGGCGGACCCCGGCCCGGCGGAGATCGACGCCGCCGCCCGGGCCATAGCGGAAAATGCTGATCTGTCCGCCTGACTCGACAGCTTTCGCCCGCATCTGCCATCCAAACCGCCGTAAAATAGGCACCGTACAACGAATTTGTACAAATTCACTATTTTGCGGGGTGGCAGACTGTGATACAATTAATCATTGATTTTCAGCCTGTCCGACCCGGAAGGGACGGAAAAGATGCAGAAAACACAAAATCTTCAGGACATGTTTTTGAACCAGGCGCGCCGGGAACGGATCATGGTGACGGTGTTCCTCGTCAACGGCTTTCAGCTGCGGGGGACCGTGCGGGGCTTCGACTCCTTCGTGGTGTTCGTGGACTCCGAGGGCAAGCAGCAGATGATCTACAAACACGCCATCTCCACCATCGCCCCGTCCCGGAACCTGCCTATGACGGAGGAACCAGTCTGACTTGAAAAAGACCGACACCCTCATCCGCATAATGGCGCTGCTGGCATTCGTGGCGCTGGCCTCCTATCTGACGGTGTACATCGTCCACCGGGCGGCCAACCCGGTGCAGACATCCCTGACCGTCACGGCCACCATGAGCGATTCCGCGCCCATGAGCGGGCTGGTCATCCGGGACGAACTGGTCATCCGCAGTGACGAGCAGTACATAGACGTGACCGCCGCCGACGGCTCCAAGGTGGCCGCCGGGGAGACCGTCGCCACCGTATACAGCTCGGAGGAGGCCCTGGAACGGGCCTCCCGGATGCACGTGCTCAGCCAGGAGATCGACGAGGTGTCCGCAGCCCTGGACGACGACGGCACCGTGACTGTCACAGGGGACCGGGAACAGTCCATCTACAGCGCCATCACGGGCCTTTCGGCCTGCCTGCGGGGCGGGGACCTGTCGGAGCTGGACAGCCGCAGCAGCACCCTGGCGGGCATCCTGTTCCCCACCGAGAGCGGCACCGCCGCCTCCCAGGAGTATCTGGACCAGCTGAAGGCCGAGTACGACGAGCTGAAGGCCACCAGCGCCGGGGACACGGAGCCCATCACAGTGGGCGAGAGCGGTGTTTTCTCCACCCTGGTGGACGGCTATGAGGGCGTGGACCCGGACTACGCCGTGGGCATGGACCCGGAGGGCCTGCGGGAGCTGATCGCCGCCGAGCGTGTGGTGGAGCCCAGCTCCATCGGCAAGCTCATCACCTCCTACGACTGGTACTACGCCGCCATCGTCCCCTGGGACGACAGCAAGAACCTGCTGGAGGGCGACTGGGTGAAGCTCAGCTTCGGCCGCTATTTCAGCGGCGAGCTGGACGCGGAGGTGGCCCAGATCGGCCGGGCCGCCAACGACGAGCAGGTCATCCTGTTCCGCATCGAGCGGGGCCAGGGCGAGATGCTGGCCGTGCGGGCGGTGTCGGCGGAGCTGGTCTACGAGGAATTTACCGGACTGCGGGTGCCCGTGAAGGGACTCTATCGCTACTACGCCGGCTATATGGACGCGGACCAGGGCGCTCTGCTCACGGAGGGCGAGAACGTGAAGCTGACCCTGGGGGAGCAGGACTATGACGCCTTCGTCTCGGAGATCGGCTCCGCCAATCGCTACGGGGACCTGCCCGAAGGGGTGGAGAAGGACAGCGAGCTGGATACCCGCCCGTCCCGGCGGCTGGTGGTGTTCTGCTGGCCCTGGGACGGGGAGGACGGCCCGCCCGACACAGGCGCGGGGGGCGGCTTCGTCTCCCGCCGGGGCGGCGAGCCCATGACCCTCACCAACTACTACGACTACCGCACCATGCGGGCGGGCGCGGACGAGCTGGAGGATTCCGACCCGGACAAGTGGGACATCCCGGACCGGATGTGCGTGTTCACCATGACCGGCATGCAGGCGGAGCGGAAGCTGGTGAGCCTGGTCTACGCAGGCGAGGAATACTGCCTGCTGTCCTCCACCGGGGACGACGCCCTGCGGGAGGGCAACGAGGTCATCGTCCGGGCCCGTGGGCTCTACAACGGCCGGGTCTTTTCGTGAGGTGTGCCTATGGAACTGACCATTGAACAGCGCATCGCCCAGGTGCGGGAGAACATCGACCGGGCGGCGGACGGACGGCCCGTCACCCTGGTGGGCGTGGCCAAGACCAAGCCCGCGGAGATGGTGGTCCGGGCCATCCGGGCGGGCATCTCCGTCATCGGGGAGAACTATGTCCAGGAGTTCCGGGACAAGAGCGCCGTCGGGGCCTACACAGGTGCCGCGGTGCACATCATCGGCCATTTGCAGCAGAACAAGGTTAAGTATGTGGCGGGGAAGGTGGACCTGATCCAGTCGGTGGATTCCCTGTCCCTGCTGGAGGCCATATCCAAGCGGACCGCGGCCCTGGAGACGGCGCAGGACGTGCTCCTCGAGGTGAACATCGGCCGGGAGAGCGGCAAGAGCGGCTGCGTCCCCGAGGAGCTGGACGAGCTGTTGGCCAGGGCGTCTTATCTGCCCGGCATACGGGTCCGGGGGCTGATGGCCATACCCCCGGCAGAAACTTCCAGGGCCTATTTTGAGCCCATGGCTCACCTTTTTATTGACAATAGCGCAAAAAAATACGATAATGTCTCTATGGACTTTCTGTCCATGGGCATGTCGGACGACTATGAGGACGCTATCCGGCAAGGCGCGAATATGGTCCGCGTGGGCACGTTGATATTCGGGCCCCGCAATTACATATGAAGCAGGAGGCACACCATGGGTTTTTTGGATGAACTGAAAAAACTGACGAAGCCTTACGACGAGGACGACGCTTATTTCGGCGACGTGGACGGCGCCCCGGAGGAGGATGAGGACCCCACCATCATCGTCCCCAAAGCGGATCGGGAGCCCAAGCGCAACCCCTTCGAGGACGAGGACGACGCCCCCATCTTCGAGGAGCGGGCCACCAAGAAGGACAACAAAGTGGTGAACATCCACACCACCACCGCCGTGCAGGTGGTGCTCTCCAAGCCGGAGCGTTTCGAGCAGGCCGCCGAGATCGCCGACCACCTGCGGGAGAAGCGCACCGTGGTCATGAACCTGGAGACCACCAACAAGGACGTGGCCCGGCGCCTGGTGGACTTCCTCTCCGGCGTTGCCTACGCCAACGACGGCAAGATCAAGAAGGTCGCCATCAATACATACATCATCACCCCCTTCAACGTGGATATCAT
>CANROZ010000076.1 GCA_947632365.1 uncultured Oscillospiraceae bacterium | reverse complement strand
CGTCCCCAGTTCTACTTCCGTACCACCGACGTGACCGGCGTCATCAACCTGCCCGAGGGCGTTGAGATGTGCATGCCTGGCGATAACGTGGACATGAACGTGGAACTGATCACCCCGATTGCCATCGAGGTCGGCCTGCGTTTCGCTATCCGTGAGGGTGGCCGTACCGTCGGCTCCGGCGTCGTCATCGAGGTCGAGGAGTAAAAGCATCAAATGAAAATCCCCCGGCTGCAGCCGGGGGATTTTCATTTGAAAAGGCTGCGGCCTGCTGCAGCGCACGGCCGCAAAACGGCCGCACGTTTGCAGGCCGAGAAGTGTTTTTTCCCAGGTACACGCCCTGGGAAAAAACGATTTGATTTTCTTCGCCGCTCCGGCGGCGAACTCTGCGAGGCGTCTCATTTCAGCCCGATCATGAACCCATCCAGATTGGTGGAGTGTACGTCGCCGCCGATGATCTGGTTTTTGTAGACGTACAGGTCTGCCAGGACGGTCTGCCCCTTGTCTGGGTAGTTTGTCACCGTGTAGGTGTAGAGCGTGCAGTTACGGCCCGCGTATTTGATGAGGTCGTAGCCCTGCTGCCGCTGGAGCTCGTTGTAGCTCTCGTACACCGCGGAAAAGTGCTCCGGGATCAGGATCTGCTGGCTTTGCTCTGTGGCCGGGTCCACCTGCCAGCCGCACTCCGCCAGAAATCCCGTGCGCTTTTCCACCGTGGACGCCACGTCCGGCGCCAGCAGGCGGACGCCGCCCGCCGCCGTGCCCACCAGCAGCAGCACCCCCAGAAACACCAGCGCCACAAGCACGATGAGAAAGGTCTTTGTCTTTTGTGTCACGAATCTTTTCATGGTACAATCTATTCGCCGATAGGAGGGCATATGCGTGGAGCTTGAGCGGCTGGACAAAATACTGACGGGCTCCGGCCTCTATACCCGGTCTCAGGCCCGGGCCGTGATCCTGTCCGGTGCCGTCACCGTGGACGGGCGGGCCGCGCGCCGCCCGGAGGAGAAGGTGAGCCGCGCCAGCGTCATTATAGCCCAGGGGCGGCATGTGGATACGGACCGGACCGTATACTATATGATGAACAAGCCCGCGGGGTATATCTGCGCTACGGAGGACGGTGCCTATCCCGCCGTCACAGCGCTGCTGCCCCGGCATCTCCAGGCCCGGGGCCTGTTCCCTGTGGGGCGGCTGGACGCGGACGTGACGGGGCTTTTGCTGCTGACCGACGACGGGGCCTTCTCCCACAGAGTCACCGCGCCCCGGTCGGAGATCGAAAAGGTCTATGAGATATGGACCGACAGCCCGCTGGGGGAGGAGGACGAAAACCGCCTTGCCATGGGCGTCACCATGGCCGACGGAACGGTCTACCGCCCGGCCCGTCTGACGCGGGACGGGCCCGATCCCTGCCACGGCTTCGTGACGGTAACAGAGGGAAAATTCCACGAGGTGAAGAACCTGCTCGCCGTCTGTGGACACCGGATCGTGACCATGCGGCGCACCGCCATCGGGGGGCTGCGGCTGGACGAGGCTTTGACGACCGGACAATGGAAAAAACTGTCTTGGGAGGAAGCGGAAACCTGTTTTTCATAAATTTGTATAATTAGTCCGAACTATTCTTGTGCATTTCGCAGATTTGCGCGACCAGTGCGGTGAAAAAGTTCACAAATTTTTGTGTGTTTTCTATTGAAAAATGACGACAAATGCTTTACAATAGGGGCATGTATATAGTGGGGGTAAGATAATTATGTCGAGCCGAATCTTTCAAAGCGTGATCCTGCAGATGAAGGACGCCAGCAAACGCTGCTTTGGCGTCGTGGACGAGCAGGGGAATGTGATCGCGTCCAGCGATCTCTCGCTGATGGGTTTTTCCATCGGTGAGATACACCTCGCTGTCCAGGAAGCAGGAACGGACCTGTTCGTAGCGGCGGGACGCACCTGCCGTGTCATCGGCGCCGGGGGCAGAGGCACCTACATCGCCTTTGTGGACGGCCAGGATGAGACGGCCCGGAGCATCTGTATCCTGATCTCCGTGGCGCTGGCGGAGGCCAAGAGCAGCTACGACGACAAGCACGACACCACCACCTTCGTGAAGAACATCATCTCCGACAATATCCTGCCCGGAGACGTGTACGTCCGTGCCAAGGAGCTGGGCTTCAACGCCGAGCTGCCCCGGGGCGTGTTCGTGGTGCGGCAGAACGCCGGAGCGGAGATGGCCGTGCTAGAGTACCTGCAGGGACTGTATCCCGTGCGGGACAAGGATTTCGTCCTGTCTATGAGCGAGACGGACATCGTCATCATCCGGGAGCTGCAGCCGGGCTTCGACGCGGCGGAGCTGGAGCACACTGCCCAGCAGATCCAGCGCAGCCTGGAGCAGGACATGGGTATCCACTGTGTGGTGGGCATCGGCTCTCCGGTGCTGCACCTGCGAGAGCTGGCCGACCGCTACAAGGAGGCCCAGACCGCCATCGAGGTGGGCAAGGTCTTTGAGAACGACCAGACCGTCATCAGCTATGAGAGCCTGGGCATCGGGCGCATCATCTACCAGCTGCCCACCACCCTGTGCGAGATGTTCCTCAATGAGGTGTTCAAGAAGAGCCCCATCGAGAGTCTTGACCAGGAGACGCTGTACACCATCAACAAGTTCTTCGAGAACAACCTGAACGTGTCCGAGACCAGCCGAAAGCTGTTCGTCCACCGCAACACCCTGGTGTACCGCCTGGAGAAGATCAAGAAGCTCACCGGGCTGGACCTGCGGGAATTTGACCACGCCATCGTGTTCAAGGTGGCCCTGATGGTCAAACAGTATCTAGATTCCCAGAGTACGCGTTACTGAGCTTTCGGAGGACCCCTGGCTTATGGTCTTGTTTGAGAACGTATCCATGACGTATCCCGGCGGGGACATGCGCGCCATCGACGACATGTCCTTCGCCATCGAGGACGGTGAGTTCGTCTTTCTGGTGGGCCCCTCGGGCAGCGGCAAGACGTCCATCATCAAGCTCATCACCGGCGAGGTGATGGCCGACAGCGGTACGCTGAACGTCAACGGCTTCGATCTGCGCCATATCCGGCGACGGAAGCTGCCTCTGATGCGCCGGACCATCGGCGTCATCTTCCAGGACTTCCGCCTGATCGAGGATATGACCGTCTATGACAACGTGGCATTTGCCATGCACATTGTGGGCGCCACCAACCGGGACATCCGGAGGAGGGTGCCCTATGTGCTGGACCTGGTGGGTCTGTCCGGGCGTGAGAAGCGCTATCCCCGGGAGGTGTCCGGCGGCGAGCAGCAGCGTGTGGCGGTGGCCCGTGCCATCGTCAACAGTCCCCGTCTGCTCATCGCGGACGAGCCCACCGGCAACTTGGACCCGGCCCGGAGCCTGGAGCTGATGCTGCTGATGGACCGTATCAACGACAACGAGATGGGCACCACGGTCCTGGTGGTCACCCATGAGAAGGAGCTGGTCAACTCCTTCTCCAAGCGGGTCATCGCCATTGACGAGGGCCAAGTCATCTCCGACGGAATGGACGGGTATTACAGCTATGAGATCCAGTAAGATCGGCTACCTCATCAAAGAGGGCTTTAAAAGCATACTCACCCACGGATTCATGTCCTTTGCCTCCGTGACCATCATCGTGGCCTGCCTGGTCATCATGGGCAGCTTCACCCTCATCGCGGTGAACATCGGTTCGCTGCTGGATGAGGTGGAGGCCCAGACCGAGGTGGTGGCCTATGTGGAGGAGACTATGACCGAGGACGAGGCCCGAGCCATCCAGCCCGAGATTGAGTACATCGACAACGTCCAGTCCTGCACCTTCGTGCCCCGGCAGCAGGCCATGGAGGAATACGCCTCCATGTTCGACGACCAGCTGTTCCAGGACGTGGGGCCGGAGATCCTGCGGGATCGCTACGTGATCACCCTGGAGGACATCTCCCTGACGGGCCAGACCCAGCAGGAGCTGGAGAACATCATCGGCGTGGCCTATGTGCGGGCCAACCTGGAGGTGGCGGAGGGCCTGGTGGCCGTGCGCAACGTGCTCAGCGGCGTGAGCCTGATCCTGATCGTGGTGCTGGTACTGGTGAGCGTGTTCATCATGGCCAACACCGTGAAGCTGGCCACCTTCTCCCGCCGGGACGAGATCGCCATCATGAAGATGGTGGGCGCGTCCAACTGGTTCATCCGCTTCCCCTTCGTGGTGGAGGGGCTGGTGCTGGGCCTGTTGGGCGGCGCGCTGGCGTTCATATTGGAATGGGGCATCTACGACATCGTGGCCAACCGCATCACCACGGGCTTCATGGGCAACCTGATCACGGTCATCCCCTTCGCCTCGGTGAGCGCCGTGGTCATGCTCATCTATATGGGCGTGGGCCTGGGCGTGGGCGTGTTCGGCAGCTCCATCGCCATCCGTAACTACCTGGAAGTGTAAGGCAAGACCCTGTCGTCTTGGGGAGTTTCCAATGAAAAGACAAAAGCTATTCATTCAGATCATATGTATCCTGATGGCCGTGCTGATGGTGCTGTCACTGGTGATGATGGTGGTGCCCAGTCCCGCGGAGGCCGCCACCAGCGCCCAGATCAAGGAAGAGATCGACGACCTGAACGACCAGAAGAGCGAGATCCAGGGCCGGATGAACGAGATACAGGCGGAGATCGACAGCCTGGACTACGAGAAGGCCAATACCCTGGAGAAAAAGACCATCCTGGACCAGAAGAACCTGCTGGCCCAGCAGGAGCTGGACGTGATCCAGGAGCAGATCGATATCATCGACGGCCTGATCACCAATATGCAGGAGGACCTGGCCGACGCCCGGAAAGAAGAGGAATACCAGAAGCAGCGGTGGCTGACCCGTGTGCGGGCCATGGAGGAGAGCTCCGACGTGGATTACCTGCAAGTGGTCTTTGACGCCACCAGCTTTTCCGACCTGCTGACCCGTGTGGACGTGGTCAACGAGGTCATGACCTATGACGAGGACCTGGAGGCGGCCTACATAGAGGCCCGGGAGAACGTGGAGGACCTGGAGGCCCAGGCGGAGGACATGTTCGCCCAGAACGAGAGCCGACGTCAGGAGCTGGAGGCGAAGAAGGCCCAGCTGGAGACCGATATCGCCGCCGCCTGCACCCTCATCGCCCAGATGGAGCAGAACACCGACGACTATGAGGCGGTCCTGGCCCAGGAAGAGGAGACCCAGGCCCAGGTGGAGGCCCTCATCGTCCAGAAGGAAAAGGAATTTCAGAAGGCCAAGGCCGCCGAGGAGGCTGAGCGGCTGCGGAAGCTGGCCGAGCAGCAGGCCGCCGCGCAGGCCGCCGCCGCGGCCAAGGCAGCGGCCGCCGCAGGCAGTTCCGGCAGCGCTCCCGCCGCCAGCGGCACCTGGATGCTGTGGCCCAGCTATACCAGGACCATCACCTCCCCCTATGGCATGCGCACAAACCCGGTGAGCGGCATCTATAAGCTCCACGCCGGATGCGATATCGGCGCCAGTTACAAGAGCAAGATTTGGGCCGCTGCCAGCGGCACGGTCATCCAGGCAGGCTGGAACGGCGGTTATGGCAACTGTGTGATGGTCAACCACGGCAATGGGTATACTACCCTCTACGGCCACATGTCCTCCATCGCTGTCAGCTATGGCCAGACGGTGAGCCAGGGCCAGGTGCTGGGCTATGTGGGCTCCACCGGCAACTCCACCGGGCCGCACCTGCACTTTGAGGTCAGAAACAGCTCTACGGGCGCTACCAACAACCCGCTGGCTTTTTCCTATTTCTGATCGTACGCACCAATCACCACCGGGCGACCGCGGTCGCCCGGTTTTTTAAGGGGATACTGTGAAAAAGGATTCTGAGAACAAACGGCGGCTGATGGCCGCGCTGTACGTCCTGGCGGGGGCGCTGACGGCGCTTTTGATCGTGATATTGGGCTTTGGCGGTTTTCACGGCTTTGCCCGGGCGGCCAAGTTCGCCTCCGTGCAGCGGATCATCCGCTCCCGCTATGTGGGGGAGTATGACGCGGACGCGGTGACCGACGCGGCGCTGTCCAGCGCCATCGTCAGTCTGGGCGACGAGTGGAGCTATTATATGGACGCGGACAGCTACGACGCCTATCAGGATTACTCCGCCAATGTCTATCAGGGCATCGGCGTCACGGTGAGCGTGGACGAGGCCACGGGCGGTTTTCTGGTGCACGCCACCGACCGGGACGGCCCGGCTGACCGGGCCGGGGTCACGGCGGGGGATATCATCCTGGCCGTGGACGGCGAGGATATGACGGGAAAGACCCTGGAGGAGCTGCGCGCCCGCATCCAGGCGGATTACGGCCAGGAGGCGCTGCTGACCCTGCAGGGGGCGGACGGCGGGACGCGGGAGGTGTCGGTCCTCTGCGAGGAGATATACTCCAGCCCCGTGCGCTATGAGCTGCTGGACGGCCATATCGGCTACATCGCCATCTCCAACTTCCGCCAGGGCGCAGGGCAGGAGTCCATCGCCGCAGTGGACTCCCTCCGGGAGCTGGGGGCGGACAGCCTGGTGTTCGATGTGCGCAACGACCCCGGTGGGCAGGTGACTGAGATGGTGGAGATACTGGATTATCTGCTGCCGGAGGGGGACCTGTTCATCCGGGCGGACAAGAAGGGCCATGAGGTGGTGGAGACCTCCGACGAGGACTGTGTGGAAATGCCCATGGCCGTGGTGGTCAACGCCGAGAGCTACAGCGCGGCAGAGTTTTTCGCCGCGGCCCTGCGGGACTATGACTGGGCGAAGATCGCCGGGGAGCCCACCACGGGCAAGGCCCGCAGCCAGGTGACCTATTCCCTGTGGGACGGCAGCGCGGTGCATCTGTCCACCTATTCCTATCTGACCCCCAGCCGGACGGACCTGTATGAGGCGGGAGGCCTGGTGCCGGACGCGGAGGCGGCCATGCCGGAGGAGCTGCTGCTGCAATATCAGACGGGCTGGCTGGAGCCGGAGGACGATCCCCAGGTCCAGGCGGCCATTGCCCTGTTGGATGCTTGACAGGGCGTGGGCGGAAAACTATAATGTATTCTCATAAAACAACATCTTAAGCGGAGGTAACTGTAATGGCGGACACAAAGTTCAAAATGAGCCGCGAGCGGTACGATGAGATCAGCAAGGAACTGGAATACCTTCAGACTGTCCGGGAAAAGGAGGTCTCCGAGCTGATCAAGGAGGCGCGCAGCTACGGCGACCTGAGCGAGAACAGCGAGTATGACGAGGCCAAGACCGAGCAGGGCAAGCTGTATTCCAAGATCGCGGAGCTGAAGAACCTCCTGGAGAACGCGGAGATCGTGGAGCACACCGCCCACGGCGGCGCCATCGGCATCGGCAGCCGGGTCACCGTGCTGGATGTGGAGCTGGGCGAGCAGAGCGAGTACCAGATCGTGGGCAGCCAGGAGGCCAACCCCATGACCGGGCGCATCTCCGACGACTCTCCCTTCGGCAAGGGCCTGATCGGCCACAAGATCGGCGAGACCGTCACCGTGGAGGCCCCCGCAGGCGAGCTGAAATTCCAGATACTGAACGTCACGTTCTGAGCAGAAAGGAAGAAACGACCATGTTCCAATACGCGCCCGGATATCGGACCGAGCCGGAGGGCTTGTCCGACGAGATGCGTGTGCGCCGGGAGAAGCTGTTCAAGCTCCAGGACGAGGCGCACGACCCCTACCAGATCACCAAATTCACCCGCAGCCACTTCTCCCGGCAGATCATTGACGATTATGACGTGCTGGAGGAGAAGGACGTGTGCGTGGCCGGACGCATCATGGCCAAGCGCGTCCAGGGCAAGGCGGGCTTCATGGACCTGCAGGACGACAAGGGCCGCATCCAGCTGTACGTGAGCGTCAACGAGCTGGGGCCCGAGGGCCTGGCAGAGGTGAAGACCTGGGACGTGGGCGATATCGTGGGCGCCGAGGGATTCGTGTTCAAGACCCGCACGGGGGCTATCTCCGTGCATGTGAAGAGCATCCGGCTGCTGTCCAAGAGCCTGCGGCCCCTGCCGGAGAAATTCCACGGCCTGACCGACACCGACCAGCGCTATCGCCGTCGGTATCTGGACCTGATCACCAACGAGCAGTCCCGCAAAGTGTTCGAGCTGCGCACCCGGTTCATCAGCCTGGTGCGGCGGTATCTGGATGAGCGGGGCTACCTGGAGGTGGAGACCCCCGTTCTGGGCACCATCCAGGGCGGCGCTACCGCCCGGCCCTTCATCACCCACCACAACACCCTGGACCTGGATATGTACATGCGCATCGCCACGGAGCTGAACCTGAAGCGGCTCATCGTGGGCGGCATGGAGCGGGTCTATGAGATCGG
>CANROZ010000075.1 GCA_947632365.1 uncultured Oscillospiraceae bacterium | reverse complement strand
ACCTGGTGCATGTTCGCCCAGGTGTTCCCCATGTTCCAGGACTACAGCCGCTTCTCCGTGATCCCCAGCCTGTACGCCGACGGGTTCATGGACAAGGCCGTGCACCCCACCCTGGCCGATCCCAGGGCCCAGGGCGTGGTGGCGGTGCTCAGCATCCTCATCAACTGCGCGGCGCTGGCGCTCATCATCAAGCGTGCCAAGGCCCAGCATATCAACCCCTATAAGCAGGAAGTCTTCAAGGGCACGAAGGACTTCGAGGAGGCTATGGCCCGGGCCGAGTGATCCCGCGGCAGAGCCCATCCCCCCAATCCATACCCTATGCCCCGCATCCCGGGGCATAGGGCCGACCGAAAGAGAGGAAAATCTATGGCTTCCATACACGACCCCAATCCCGACAAGATCGTGCGGGAGGAACCCATGCGGGAGCCCATTGCCAAGCTGGGCAAGCTGATCACCGACCGCATCCCCCAGAAGCTGGGTATCAAGAAGATCACCAAGGACGACCCGGAGTACTGGGCCCTGTCCGCCATCCTCACCGACGAGGAGGCGGAGTTCGCCGCCAAGCTGGGGGTCCGCAAACCCAAAACCTTCAAGCAGCTCCAGGAGCTGAGCGGCATGGAGACGGAAAAGCTGGAGAAGATGCTGGAGCATCTGAGCTGGCTGGGCATCCTGGAATACAACTGGGAGGACCTGGACGGCAAGAACCCCCAGCACGAGAAGCGCTGGGTCCTGCCCATGTACGTGCCCGGCAGCGCTGAGTTCACCAACATGAACATGGACGTGATCGGCGAGCACCCGGAGATGGGCCGCTTCTTTGAGCGGATGAGCTTTCTGCCCCTCACCAAGGTGACGCCCATGGTGCCCCCCGGCGGCGCGGGCATCGGCATGCACGTCATCCCCGTGGAGAAGGCCATCGAGATGGAGGACAAATCCGTCTCCCTGGAGCACATCTCCCACTGGCTGGACAAGTACGAGGGCAAATACGCCGCCAGCCCCTGTTCCTGCCGCCGCTCCCGCCAGACCTATGAGGAGGGCTGCGCCGACGACTTCATGGACTGGTGCGTGGCCGTGGGCGACATGGCCGACTACGTGGTGGAGACCGGCAAGGGCGGCCGCTATATCACCAAGGAGGAGGCCCTGGCCATCTTCCAGAAGGCCGAGGACAACGGCTTCGTCCACCAGATCACCAATATCGACGGCGAGAATAAGATATTTGCCATCTGCAACTGCAACGTGAACGTGTGCTACGCCCTGCGCACCAGCCAGCTGTTTAACACCCCCAATATGTCCCGCTCCGCCTATGTGGCCCACGTGGACAAGAACGAGTGCGTGGCCTGCGGCCGCTGCGTGGAGTACTGCCCCGCGGGCGCCGTGAAGCTGGGCCAGAAGCTGTGCAAGGCTGACGGCAGCGAGGTGCAGTATCCCCGCCAGCCCCTGCCCAGCGAGCAGAGCTGGGGCGAGCATATGTGGACCGTGGATTACCGGGACAAGAACCGCATCAACTCCCACGAGTCCGGCACCTCCCCCTGCAAGACCGCCTGCCCGGCCCACATCGCCGTGCAGGGCTACCTGAAGCTGGCCGCCCAAGGCAAGTATACCGAGGCGCTGCAGCTCATCAAGCGGGAGAACCCCTTCCCCGCCGTCTGCGGCCGCATCTGCAACCGCCGCTGCGAGGACGCCTGCACCCGGGGCACCGTGGACCAGGCCGTGGCCATCGACGAGGTGAAGCGTTTCATCGCCCAGCAGGACCTGGACGCCAAGACCCGGTTCATCCCCCCGAAAGTCATCCCCAAGGTCCGGGGCGAGTTTGAGGAGAAGATCGCCGTCATCGGCGCGGGCCCGGCGGGCATGAGCTGCGCCTATTACCTGGCGGAGAAGGGCTATCGGCCCACCGTGTTCGAAAAGGAAGCGCGGCCCGGCGGCATGCTGATGAACGGCATCCCCTCCTTCCGTCTGGAGAAGGACGTGGTGGAGGCGGAGATCGACGTGTTGCGGGCGCTGGGCGTGGAGTTCCAGTGCGGCGTAGAGGTGGGCAGGGACGTGACCATCGCCCAACTCCGGGAGCAGGGCTACAAGGGCTTCTACGTGGCCGTGGGCCTGCAGTCCGGCGGCAAGCTGGGCGTGCCCGGCGACGACGCCCAGGGCGTGATCTCCGGCATCGACTTCATGCGCGCGGTCAACATCGACGGCAAGGCGGAGCTCTCCGGCAAGGTAGTGGTCATCGGCGGCGGCAACATCGCCGCGGACGTGGCCCGCACCGCCGTGCGCTGCGGCGCCGAGAGCGTGAGCATGTACTGCCTGGAGGGCTATGACGACATGCCCATGGGCGAGGAGGACCGCTCCGAGTGCGAGCGGGACGGCATCGCCATCCATGCGGGCTGGGGCCAGACCGAGATCGTGGTCCAGGACGGCAAGTGCGCGGGGATCAAATTCCGCAAGTGTCTCAGCGTCAAAAACGCCGAGGGCCGCTTCGCCCCCACCTTTGACGACAGCCAGACCGAGACGGCTGCCTGCGCCACGGTGCTGTACTGCATCGGCCAGAAGGTGGACTGGAAACAGCTGCTGGCGGGCACCAAAGTGGAGTTCAACCCCAACGGCACCGCCAAAGCCGACCCGGTCACCTACCAGACCGCCGAGCCGGACATCTTCGTGGGCGGCGACGCCTACACGGGCCAGAAGTTCGCCATCGACGCCATCGCCGCGGGCCACCAGGGGGCCATCTCCCTGCATCGGTTCGTGCAGCCCCACTCCAGCCTGACCATCGGCCGCAACCCCAACCACTTCGTGGAGCTGGACAAGACCGATATCAAGATCAACGAGGAGTCCTTCGACAACACACCCCGCCAGCGCATCGGCTACAACGAGGCCCTGCGCAGGACCTTTAAGGACGAGCGCATCCCCTTCACCGAGGAACAGGTGAAAAAGGAGACGGCCCGGTGCCTCAGCTGCGGCGCGTCCATCGTGGACCCCAACAAGTGCATCGGCTGCGGTGTGTGCACTACCAAGTGCGCTTTCGGCGCCATCACCCTGCACCGGGATCGGCCGGAGTGCACCCACATGATCCCGGCGGAGGATAAGCTGAAGGAGATACTCCCCTACGCCGCCAAGCAGGCCATCCACATCAAGTTCGGCAAGAAGAAAAATGCATGAGCTGGGCGTGGTGTTCCACGTGATCGACAGCCTGAAGAAGGTGGCGGCGGACAACGGCGTGGACCAGATCAGCCGGGTGACGCTCCAGCTGGGCGAGGTGTCCACGGTCATCCCCCATTATCTCAGCGACTGCTGGAAATGGGCGGCGGCCCGGGAGCCGCTGGTGGCCGGGGCGGAACTTCTCATCGAGCCCATCAAGGCCATCAGTTGGTGCGAGGACTGCCAAAAGCAGTACGGCACCATCGAGCACGGCCGGGCCTGCCCCTATTGCGGCGGCGGCAACACATACCTTCTGCAGGGCAACGAATTTATGATCAAAGAGATAGAGGTCCCCGGACCGGAGGAGGAGAGCGATGGATAACGTGCGCGTCATCGAGGTAAAGCAGAGCGTCTTTGCCGACAACAACGCCGAGGCGGAGCGCATCCGCCGCCAGCTGAAGGCGGAAAAGACCTTCCTTGTCAACCTCATGTCCTCCCCCGGCGCGGGCAAGACCACCCTTCTAAGGCGGACCATCGCCGACCTGAAGGACGAGATGCGCATCGGCGTCATGGAGGCGGATATCGACGCCACCGTGGACGCCGAGGCCATCGCCGCCGCCGGGGCCGCCGCCATCCAGATACACACAGGCGGCATGTGCCACCTGGACGCGGGCATGACCGAGCAGGGTCTCAACGAGATCGGCGCGGCGGAGTTCGACCTGGTGGTGCTGGAGAACGTGGGCAACCTGGTGTGCCCGGCGGAGTTCGACACGGGCGCCAGCAAAAACGTGGCGATCCTGTCCGTGCCGGAGGGCCACGACAAGCCATTGAAATATCCCCTGATGTTCCAGGTCTGCCAGGCGCTCATCATCAACAAGATCGATGTGCTGCCCTACTTCGACTTCGACATGGAGAAGGTCCTGTCCTACGCCAGGGTGCGCAATCCCTCCATCGAGATATTTCCCGTCTGCGCCAAGACCGGTGAGGGCTTCCCAGCCTGGGAGGACTGGCTCCGGCGCCAGACCGCCGCCTGGAACGGCTGAAACGACGAAAACAGACGCAGCAAAAGACCCGGCCCATGGCCGGGTCTTTTCCTATGCTGCGGCGGCCAGCATGGTGTCGATGAACACCCCGTACCCCCGTGTGGGGTCGTCCACCAGCACGTGGGTGACAGCGCCCACCAGCTTGCCGTTTTGGATGATGGGGCTGCCGCTCATGCCCTGCACGATGCCACCGGTGCGGGAGAGGAGATCCGGGTCCGTCACATGCACGGTCAGGTCCCGGCCGCTGCCAGCCGCCCCTCCGGTGCGGCCGATCTCCACGTCGTACTCCTCCGCCTGGCCGCCTGTGACGCAGGCCAGGATGGTGGCGGGTCCCTTCTCCACGTCCTCCGGGCCGCCCACGGGCATGGCCGGGCGCAGCGCCCCCAGGCTCCCAGTGATGGTGCCGAAGATGCCGCAGGGGGTGTTGCGGCGGATGCTGCCCACCGTGTCGCCCGCGTCAAAGCTGCCCGCTAGTTCCCCTGGCGTGCCGGACACGCCCTTTTTCACGTCCACGACCCGGGCCCGGCACACGCTGCCGTCCGCCACAGGCAGCAGCACTCCCGTCTCCAGATCGTTCACCCCGTGGCCCAGGGCGCCAAAGGCCCCGGTGCAGGGGTCGATATACGTCACGGTGCCGATGCCCGCCACACCGTCCCGGAGCCACAGCCCCAGGCGCATACCGCCGTCCTCCTCCAGAGCCGGGGTCATGTCGAAGCTGACGGTCCGGCCCTCCCGGCGCACCGTCACCGCCGCCGTCCGGCCCTGGAGCGCCTCCACGGCGGCGATGAGCTCCGCGGCGCTGTGCACCGCCTTGGCGTCCACCGCCACGATCACGTCCCCGGCCCGCAGGCCCGCGTCCTTCGCCGGGCTCACCGGGCCCTCCGCCGTCTCCACATCGGTGACGCCCGCCACCAGCACCCCGTCCATTTTGATCTGTATGCCCACCGTCTCGCCCACGGGGATGAGCGAGCCCTCGGCGAAGGCCGTCACTGTGCAAACGGCCGTCATGATCCAAACCGCGGCTACGATCCGCAGCCGCAGCAGCCAATGCTTTTCCATACTACTTCCTCCCGTCTTTCTGCCGGCCCATTCAGTATGCGAGAAAGCGGGCTTTGAAACCGCGCTAAAATATCTCTTTGCTGCCACCCGGCGCCGACGCGCCCACGCCGCGCCGTTTCACGGAAAAAGACAAATTTTGACGCGCGCGTTTGCCGCGCATCAATACTATCCTGTCCGGGGCATAGAAAAATAGCATGGCAATTTTTGCGCGAAAAAACGCCCGGCCCTCCCAAAAAGGAAGGACCGGGCAGCCGTCGCGCCTCACAGGATCAGCAGGCAGAAAGCCAGCAGGATCGCCAGGCCGATGAGATTATAGACGGTGAACGTGAGGAAATATTTTCCTGTCTCGGCGCCAGGCCGGGCGGCGTAGAGCTTATAGGAGATGAGGCTGGCCATGGAGGCGATCAGCGTGCCCAGGCCGCCCACGTTCACCCCCAGCAGCAGTCCCGCGTAGTCATTGGTGAAGCCGGACAGCAATATGGCGGCGGGCACGTTGCTGAGCACCTGGCTGAACAGCGCCGCCATCAGCACCTCCCGACCCCGGAGCACCGCGGCCACCCACTGGCTCACCGCGTCGATGCGGCCCAGGTTCCCCACGAAGATGAAAAAGCCCACAAAGGTGAGCAGCAGCGCGTGGTCCACCCGGCCCAGCAGCTGTTTTTTCCCGATGAGCACCACCCCCGCCACGGTGACGATCAGCGCCGGGGCCCAGTGGAGCACCCGGAACACCACCAGCAGGTCCAGGGCAAACAGCGCGCCGTATACCGTCAGCTGCTTTTTGTCTGTTTTTCCGTCCAGGTGCTTCACCTGCACCTGCACCGGGCCGCTGGGCAGCAGCGCCACCGCTCCCGCCAGCAGCGCCAGGGACAGGGCCGCGGGCGGCAGCACCGTAGCCAGAAACCGCCCCATGTCCATGCCGGACACGGAGAACAGATACAGATTCTGGGGGTTGCCGATGGGCGTGGCCATGCTGCCCAGGTTGGCGGCGACGGTCTGCAGCACCACCACGGGGATGATGAGCTTTTCCCGGCCGCACATCTCCAGCGCCAGCATGGCGAAGGGGACGAAGGTGATGAGGGCCACGTCGTTGGTGATGACCATGCTGGAGAAAAAGCACAGCAGCACCAGCGCCATGCTCAGCTGCCGGGCGGTATGCACCCGCCGGAAAAGGCGGTCCGCCAGTCGATCGAACAGCCCCACATGCTGAAAGCCCTTCACCAGCAGCATCAGGCAGAACAGCAGCGCCAGCACCCGCAGGTCTATGTAATCCAGATAGCCCCGGTCTGGGGGCACAAAAAAGGCCGACGCCGCGGCCAAAATCAGGGAGACGGTCAGCACCTTCTCCCGCTTCAGATATCCCAGCATTTGAACTCCTCTCTGTCTACACAAACGCGCCAAGCGATTATAGCACAGCCGGGAAAAAAGCGGTAGCCTTTCTTTGACACATATGCTATAATTTCTCTATCAACATTAAACTACAAAGAGAGGTCCAAGCAGATGAAAAAGTTCTTCCAGGAATTTAAAGAATTTGCCACCCGGGGCAACGTGGTGGACCTGGCCGTCGGCGTCATCATCGGCGCCGCCTTCCAGAAGATCGTCACCTCCGCGGTGAACGATCTGGTGATGCCCCTCATCGGCCTTATCACCGGAAACTCCAACTTTAACGACGCCTTTTTCATTCTCCGTCTCCCGGCAGGGGTGAAGGCGGAGCAGGTGACCAGCCTGGCCACCGCCACGGAGCTGGGCGTGACCACCTTCAACTACGGCGCGTTCATCTCCGCGGTCATCGACTTTGTCATCATGGCCTTCGTCATCTTCCTGATGATCAAGGCCCTGAACAAGGCCAGCTCCCTCACCAAGAAAAAGGTCGAGGAGGAGGCCCCCGCCGAGCCCGCCACCAAGACCTGCCCCTACTGCCTGAGCGAGATCCCCTATCACGCTACCAAGTGCGCCCACTGCGCCTCCGAGCTGCCCGCGGAGAAATGAGCACAGCGCAAAGCCCCGACGGGACCGAAAGGTCCCGCCGGGGCCTTTTTTGCTCTTCTCACTTCACCACCCGGAAACCCGTAAAGCGGCCCAGCGGCTCCCCGTCCATGTTCACGGACACGGGCTGATCCGCGGTGACGGTGATCTCATGTCCGAAGCGCACGTCGCACTGTCGCATCTTCACATGCTCGCCCCGGAGGGCCTTGGCCATGTTCAGCAGCGCCATGATGCGGCCCATCCCGTGGAGCACCACGCAGCACAGCTCACCCCCGGTCCGGTCCTGATCCGGCGCCAGCTTCACCCCGCCGCCCACATAGCGGCCGTTGAAGGCGGAGGCGACCCACACCCGCTCATAGCGGCGGGTCTCCCCATCCACGGTGACGGAGGCGTTCACGGGCTTGAAGTCCCGCAGCGCCAGCCACAGGGTCAGCTGGACGTAGTTGATCTGCCGCCCCAGCCGCTCCTTCTCCTGCTCCCCCAGCTCGCACACCTGCCCGTCCAGGCCGAAGCTGAGATTGTTCAAAAACCGCCGGGTCCCGTCGGCCGTCGTCCCCCGGGGCAGGTCCTTTATGTAGTCGTTCAGGCGCACCATCTGCTCCGGAGCGGGGCCCATCACGTCCCGGATGAAATCGTTGCCCGTTCCCATGCGCCACAGGTATACCGACGCCGCGGGCACCGCCCCATCCAGGGCGTTGATGAGGTAGTGGAGCGTCCCGTCGCCGCCGCAGACGATGGCCTCATCCTCCGGGCCCAGGCCCAGCAGCACCGCCGCCTCGTCCTCCTTCGTCACGTCCACCAGCCGGGGCGTCTCGCCCGGATGGCGCCGGCCCGCCGCGGCGATGACCGCGTCCAGGCCCTCGGTGCCCTGGCCGTTGTTGGAGAGGGGATTGAAAAGGATACAGTTCATGGCGTCTCTCTTTCTCTGTCCCGATATCTTTGTATCCCATTATATCCCATCCCGCCCCATCCGTAAAGGGCCGCTTGCTGTCCGTTTTATGACCCAGCCGTTCCGGTATCCTACGGTCAGAAACGACCCTAGATTGCAAAAGTGAACCCGCAAAAAAGGGGGTAAAAAAGGGGTAAAGACCTGATGTTCACTTCTGCAAAATGG
>CANROZ010000074.1 GCA_947632365.1 uncultured Oscillospiraceae bacterium | reverse complement strand
GTCGGTGTCCTCCAGCACGTCGTGCAGCAGCGCGGCCATGATGGACTCGTCGTCCAGGCCCATCTCCCCGGCGATCTTGGCCGCGGCGATGGCGTGGGTCACGTAGGGGGAGCCGTCCTTGCGCTTTTGGCCCTCGTGGGCGGCCACGGCGAAGTCGAAGGCCCGGCGGATGCGGGCGTGGTCCGCGCTGGGGCAGTTCTCATCCAATACGGCGCACAGCTCCTCAAAGGCGGCTTCAGGGGAAAATTCTGCCATACTTCTCTCTTCCTTTATCCCTGCTGCTCCCGCCAGGTGGGGGAGAGGTCCAGATCGGTCTTGTCCTCCCAGGCGATGAGCATGATATGGATGAACTGGCCGTCCAGCCGGACGGAGGCCAGGTCAAGCTCGGAAAGCACCCGCAGACCCAGGGCGATCTGGGCCGGGTGGAGACGGCTGTCGATGCGGGCCAGGCGGCTGAGCCGGGTCTGGCAGGGGCACTGGCGGGACAGGGCCTTCCAAAGCCCCGCCAGCTCCTGGCGGGTCAGGCGGTGCTCCCCGAAGGGGCCGCCTGTCAGGATATCCCGGCACAGGCCGTCCATATCCGTCCGGCGCAGGCCCTCCAGCACCAGCTGCACGCTCCGGCGGGAGCGGAACTCGCTGATCTGGGGGCAGAAGGCGGCGTCCACCCGCTCCCCGGGGTTGACGTTCAACTCGCCGATGCGCTGGCCGAACCACACGCAGTCGAAGCGGCGGCCGAACTTCTCCAGGGTGAGACGGGTGTGCTTGCCGCCGCCGATGGCGGCCGCGTCCGTCAGCACCGCATCCGTCATACACAGCAGGGGCCGGGGATTGCCGCTGCCATAGGGCTCCAGGGCCTCCAGGCTCTCCACGCACTCCATAGAGAGCATCTGCCCGTCGGAGATGAGAAGCTCCGGTTTCAGTCCCTCCTCCGCCTGGGCGGGATGGGCGAGATAATACGCCGTCAGGGCCTGACGGAAGCCGTCCACATCCGCCCGGCGCAGGTTCAGCCCCGCTGCCAGGGCGTGGCCGCCGAAGGACTCCAGATACTGACCGCAGGCGGCCAGGGCGTCGAAAAGATTGAACCCGCCCCAGCTGCGGCAGGAGCCCTTGCCCCGGTCCCCGTCCAGGGTGATCATCACCGTGGGGGCCTGGTAGGCCTCGCTGAGCCGGGAGGCCACGATGCCGATGACCCCCTGGTGCCAGTTCTCATGGGCCAGCACGATGGGCATGCCCGCGGGGTGCCCCGCCAGCATATCCACCGCCTCGTCCCAGATGCCCGCCTCCAGCTGCTGGCGGCGGCGGTTCATCTCGCACAGCTCCTCCGCCAGGGCCATGGCCCGGCCCGGGTCCTGCTCCATGATCAGCTCCGCCGCCCGCTCCACCTGGCCCAGACGGCCGGCGGCGTTGATGCGGGGGGCCAGGGTGTAGCCGATGGTGTTGGCGCCCAGCCGGGGGATGTTCACCCCGGCCAGCTCCATCAAAGCGGCCAGGCCCGGACGGGGCGCGGTGCGGAGCATGGCCAGTCCCGTCTTTACGATGCGCCGATTCTCCCCGGTGAGGGGCATCACGTCCGCGATGGTGCCCACGGCCAGCAGGTCCGCGTAGCGCGCCAGCATGGCGGCGCTGTCCCCGCTGAGGGCGCATGCCACCTTGAAGGCCACGCCCACACCGGCCAGGTCCCGGTCCTCCCCGGGGCCGTCCGGCCGCTTGGGGTCCACCACCGCCGCCGCCCCGGGCAGGGCGGACTGACACTCGTGGTGGTCGGTGATGATCATATCGACGCCCAGGGAGGCGGCGTAGGCCGTCTCCTCCACGGCGGTGATGCCGCAGTCCACCGTGACGATGAGGCTGGCGCCCCGGTCCCGGAGCCGTCGGATGGCCAGGGCGTTGACGCCGTACCCCTCCGCCAGGCGGTCGGGGATGTAGCTGAGGGTGTGCAGGCCCGCGGAGCGGAGATAGTCCGTCAGCAGGCAGGTGGCGGTGATGCCGTCCACGTCATAGTCGCCGTAGACCGCCACGGTCTCGCCGTCGGCCATGGCCCGGCGGATGCGCGCGGCGGCGGCGGCCATATCCGTCATGCGCATAGGATCGCCCAGGTCGGCGGGCCCTCCGTCCAAAAAGACGCGGGCCTGCGACCCGTCGGTCACGCCCCGGGCCGCCAGCAGCGCCGCCAACAGCGGCGTGCAGCCAGCCCGAAGCAGCGCCTCCGGTGCGGACGCAGCCTTCGGGATGTTCCAGATCGTCTCTTTCATTCGATGCCGTTTCTTTAAAATTATTTGTAATGATTATACGCCTTTCCCCGGCACATTGCAATCGCAAACCGCCGCAAAGGGCCTCCTTCCATGATATTCCGTCCCGACCGCCGCGCATGAAGGGCCCGGCCGCGGGAGATGCTGTCTGCGGAGGGATGGGCAGGATGGGCGCCCGACGCAGTTTCTGCTTGCATATGGGGAGAAAGCGTGCTATAGTGTATCGGTAGACATAAAATGACGTTTTGCGCGTGTCATTCCGTCATTACGAGGGTTCTTGAGGGATAGTATGAGACATAAGACGATAGCGATCATACTGCTTTGCGTCAGCGTGGCGCTGGGGCTGACCGCGGTGGCGCTGGGGTTCATGACCTGGGGCGGCGGGATCGGGACAGCAGAGGAGTCTGTCCAGACGATGCAGGCGGCCGCGCTCCCCACGGAGAGCGAGCAGCTGCCGGACCCCACCGTCACCCCGGAGCCCACGGCGGCGCCCACGCCGGAGCCCACGGCCACCCCCTGGCCGGGACCGCTGGTGCCCGAACAGGACGCGCCCATGGGAGCGGACTATTTCGCCGACGCGGGGTTTTTGGGCAACTCCGTCACCTCGGGGCTGTGGCTTTATAACAACGAGCAGCTGCTGCCCACCGACGCCAGCCACTGGCATTGGGCCGACAGCCTCACCATCCTGGGCGCCTCGCCCTACGCCGCCCAGATGTCGGGCCAGACCTTCGGCAAGATCTATATGGGCTTTGGCATCAACGAGGTCAACTACGACAAGACCGCCCTGCGGGCTGCCTTCAACACCGTCATCGACCAGCTTCAGAACGACCACCCCGACGCCATCATCTACCTGATGAGCGTCACCCCGGTCAGTGCCTGGTGCGACGCCAACCGCTCCTTCAAGCGCAGCGCGGTGCAGGCCTTCAACGACATGCTCCGGGACATCGCCCGGGAGCAGCAGGTGTGGTACCTGGACGTGTATCCCGCCCTGTGCAACGAGGACGGATTTTTGCCCTCCGACGTGACCCCCGACGGGGTGCACTTCAACGGCGCATGGTATCAGCGCTGGTTCGACTATATGAAGACCCATTACGTCCCCGACGGGCACACCCAGCCCCTCCCCGTGGAGGAGATCGCCCCGGCGGAGGACGCGGCGGAGACCCCCGTCGGATAATAGAGAAATAAGCAAAAAGAGAGGAAACGACCATGAAAAAGATCACAGCCCTGCTCCTGGCAGCCTGCATGCTGCTGCTGTTCACCGCCTGCGGCGGCGGCAAGGAGGTAAAAATAGACGAGCTTTCCGCCGAGCTGGTGGCCAGCGGCGCCTTCACCATGGACATGGGACAGTACGCCATGAACGCCGCCCTGGCCGGGCCCACCTACGGCTTTGACGAGGCGGACGTGACCGAGAGCGTCTTCTATTTCAACAACGCCACCGCCGAGGAGATATTCCTGGCCAAGGCCGCGGATAAGGACGCCGCCGCCAAGCTGGAGGGCCTGTGCAAGACCCGTGTGGAGAGCCAGAAAGCCGCCCTGGAGATGTACGCCCCCGACGCCATCCCCCGGCTGGACAACGCCATCGTCGTCACCGCGGACAACTATGTGATCTTCGTGGTGGCCAACGACGCCGCGGCGGCCAGGACCATCGTGGACAAGTACATGAAATAAGACCGCGCCGCAGACCATCGGCCCCCTCTCACGAGGGGGCCTTTGAACGATTTGGCGCAGAGGGAGGAAGGACCATGCCGGATCAATTCTCCAGAACGGAGCTGCTGCTGGGCCGGGAGGCCATGGAGCGGCTGCGCCGGGCCCGGGTGGCGGTGTTCGGCGTGGGCGGCGTGGGCGGCCACGCGGCGGAGGCTCTGGCCCGCAGCGGCGTGGGCACCCTGGACCTGGTCGACGACGACCGGGTCAGCCTCACCAACCTGAATCGGCAGATATTCGCCCTGCACAGCACCCTGGGGCAGTACAAGGTGGAGGCGGCCCGGGAGCGGCTGCTGGATATAGACCCCGCTATGACCGTGAACGCGCACCGGGTGTTCTTCGGGCCGGACACGGCGGACGGGTTCGATTTTTCCGCCTATGACTATGTGGTGGACGCCATCGACACGGTGAGCGGCAAGATCGAGCTGGCCCTCCGGGCCAAAGCTGCGGGCGTGCCCATCATCAGCAGCATGGGCGCGGGCAACAAGCTGGACCCCACGGCCTTTGCGGTGTCGGATATCGCCAGGACCAGCGTCTGCCCTCTGGCCCGGGTGATGCGCCGGGAGCTGAAAAAGCGGGGCATCACCCACATGAAGGTGGTCTGGTCCCGGGAGGAGCCCATGACCCCCGCCCCAAGCGAGGAACAGACCGGGCGGCGGCAGACGCCGGGCAGCACCGCCTTCGTCCCCGCCGTGGCCGGGCTCATCCTGGCCGGAGAGGTCATCAAGGACCTGGCGGGCCGCTGAAAACGGCGGCGCGCTTTTCCTCTTGACCGGGCGGGGGTTTTGTGCTATGCTCTTCCCGCCAAGAGAAAACTGAATACGGAGCCAAAAAAGGAGAAAGAATGCAATGAAAAAACGTATCCTTACCCTTGCGCTGGCGGTCATCATGACGGCGGCACTCCTCACCGGAGGCGGCCAGTCAGCCCTCGCCGCCGACGGCTCCGCAGAGGAGATCACCGTTGGCATCGCCTCAGATCTGGACAGCAGTCTTGACCCGCACGTATCTTCGTCGCTGGCAGGAACCCGAGAAGTCCTTTTCAACATCTATGAAGGGCTGTTGAAGCCCGACACACAAGGAAATCTCATCCCCGCCGTAGCCGAAGAGTATACCGTCAACGACACCGCCGATCAATACACCTTCACCCTCCGTGAGGGCGTGCGGTTCCATGACGGACGTGAGGTCACGGTCGGGGATGTCGTTTATTCCCTGACCAGGGCCGCTGGTCTGGAGACGGGCGAGCCGCTGGTGGCCACCCTGGCGGGCGTATCCTCTGTGGAAGCCACGGACGACAGCACTGTCGTCGTATCCCTCTCCGCGCCGGACGCGGAGTTTCCCGCCTACATGACCGCCGCCATCATCCCCGAGGGCAGCGATCCCGCCGACGGCATCGTGGGCACGGGCCCGTTCGAGTACGTATCCCGCTCGCCCCAGGAGAACGTGGTCATAGAGCGCTTTGACGACTACTGGGGGGAGAAGGCCAAATGCGCCAAGGTGACCTTCCGGATCATCGAGGACGGGCAGGCCATGGTCATGGCCCTGCACTCCGGCGCCATCGACCTGGCCGCCCATCTGGACGCCAGCCAGGCGGCGGAGCTGTCCGAGCTGAACGTGTTGGAGGGCAGCATGAACCTGGTCCAGGCCCTGTACCTCAACAACGCCCGGCCCCCCTTCGACGATGCGCGGGTGCGGCAGGCGCTGAGCTACGCCATCGACAAGCACATGGTCATCGACCTGGCCTGCGACGGCCACGGTACCGCCCTGGGCAGCAGCATGTATCCGGCCTTCGGACGGTTCTTCGACGAGGAGCTCACCGACTACTACGCGCCGGACCTGGCCAAGGCGATGGAGCTTCTGGAGGAGGCGGGTTACAGCCAGTCCGACCCCCTCACGTTCACCATCGCCGTGGTGGAGGCCTACACCCCCCATATGAATACCGCCCAGGCCGTGGTGGAGCTGCTGCGTCAGACGGGCATGGTGGAGGCGGAGATCCTGCCCATGGAGAACGCCACCTGGTACTCCGAGGCCTATCAAGGCCGGGACTTCGACGCCACCATCACCGGGATGGACGCCTCCACCCTCACCGCCTCCGCGCTGCTGGCCCGGTTCGTCAGCGACAACGCCAAGAACTTCATCGGCTTTGCCAGCGAGGACTATGACGCGGCCTATGCCGCCGCCGTATCCTCCACGGACGCCGATGAGCAGACGGCGCAGTTCAAGGCGTGCGAGCGCATCCTCACCGAGAACGCCGCCAATGTGTACATCCAGGACCTGGCCGACTTCGTGGTCACCCAGACGGACATCCAGGGGTACCAGTTCTATCCCCTGTACGTCATGGATATGGCGAACGTCTGCCGCGTCGGGTAAGCGTTGCGGTATGTACTGAAAAAAACAGGAGTATTGCTCGTCACCCTGCTCCTCATATCTCTGCTGGCATTCCTGGCTTTCCAGCTCATCCCCGGCGACCCCGTCACCAAGCTGCTGGGCAGCGACTACACCCCGGAGCGGGCGGCGGCGCTGCGCCATGAGATGGGACTGGACAGGAATGTGCTCGTGCGCTACTGGGAATGGCTCACCGGATTCGTCACGGGCGATATGGGCGTCAGCTATAACTATGGCATGACGGTCCGCCAGGTCATGGAGGGCAAGGGTGCCGTCACGGCGGCCCTGTCGGTCATGGCGTGGCTGCTGGTCATCGCCATCAGCATCCCTCTTGGCATCGCGCTGGCACGCTGGCAGGGCAGACGGCTCGACCGGGTATTCGTGGCCATGAACCAAGTGTTCATGGCCATTCCCCCGTTTTTCCTGGGCATCCTCTTCACCTATGTGTTCGGCCTGGTGCTGAAGCTGTTCGTCCCCGGCGGTTTCGTGGGGCCGGACAAGAGCTTCTGGGGCTTTTTGGGATATCTGATATTCCCGGCCCTGGCCATCGCCATCCCCAAGGCCGCCATGGTGACGAAGCTGCTGCGCTCGTCCATCCTCAACCAAATGAACGAGGACTATGTGCGCACCGCCTACAGCCGGGGCAATTCCCGCTGGAGCGTGCTGAAAGACCATGTGCTGCGAAACGCCCTGCTGCCTGTGATCACCTTCGTGGCCATGACGCTGGCGGACATCGTGGCCGGGTCCATCGTGGTGGAGCAGGTGTTCGCCCTGCCGGGGCTGGGACGGCTGCTGCTGGCCAGCATCGGCAACCGGGACTATCCGGTGGTGCAGTGCATCGTGGTGATCATCGCCTTCATCGTGGTGTTCATGAACTATCTGGCGGATATCGTCACCCAGACCATCGATCCAAGGATCAGACTGGGGTGAGGACATGAGACTGAGACACAACAAAAACTTCACGTGGGGCGCGGCCATCACCGCCGTGATGCTGCTCGTCATCCTGGTGGGCATGGTGTGGACGCCCTATGACCCCAACGCCATGGACGGCAAGGCCAAGATGCTGGCGCCCTGCCTGGCCCACCCCCTGGGCACGGACAACTTCGGCCGGGACATCCTGTCCCGCATCGTGGAGGGGGCGGGGGCCACATTCGTCATCGCCGCGGCCACGGTGGCCATCGGCCTGGCGGCCGGGCTGGTCATCGGCGGGCTCACCGGGTATTACGGCGGGTGGCTGGACGAGGTCATGATGCGGCTGAACGACGCCGTCACCGCCTTTCCCAGCATTTTGCTGGCCCTGGTGCTCATCGCCCTGTTCGGCGGTGGCAAATACAAGATCATCGTGGCCCTGGGGGTGCTGTTCATCCCCAGCTTCGCCCGCATCGTCCGGGCGGAGGTGGCCAGGCAGAAAAGTTTGGATTATGTGGCCAGCGCCCGGCTCATGGGGGCGGGGGATATGCGCATCCTGTTTTGGCACATCCTGCCCAACATCGTGCCCGTGTTGCTGCCCAGCGTGGCCATCGGGTTCAACAACGCCGTGCTGGCGGAGGCGTCCATGAGCTATCTGGGCGTGGGGGTCAAGCCCCCGGACGCCAGCCTGGGCCGGATGCTCAACGAGGCCCAGGGCTATCTCATGTCCGCGCCCTGGTACGCCATCAGCGCCGGAACGGCCATCATCCTGCTGGTGCTGGGCTTCGGCCTGCTCAGCGAGGGGATGGGAGGGGAATATGGCGCTGCTTGAGATACGGGACCTGCATGTGCGCTTCCTCTCCACCGGGAAGGAGGCGGTCCGGGGGGTGGACCTCGCCATGGAGCCCGGCCAGCGGCTGGGCCTGGTGGGGGAATCCGGCTCCGGCAAGACCGTCACCGCCATGGCCCTGTCCGGGCTCATCGAGCGGTGGAACGTGGAGATGTCCGGCCAGGTGCTCTTTGAGGGGCGGGACCTGCTGGCCTGCTCCCGGGAGGAGCTGCGCCGCGTCCAGGGCAAGGACATCGGCGTGGTGTTCCAGGAGCCCATGACCAG
>CANROZ010000073.1 GCA_947632365.1 uncultured Oscillospiraceae bacterium | reverse complement strand
TCAGGCGGGGGATTTCCACGTTTGCGGGCTGAGAAGAGTTTTTTCCCAGGTACACGCCCTGGGAAAAAACGATTTGATTCTTTGTGCCTGTGGGCGCAACTCTGCGAGGCTTTAGGCACGGGGAACAAGGCCCACCTTCTTATAGACCTTGCGGAGGGTCTTGCCGGCGATATAGGAGGCCTTTTCCGCGCCGTTGCGGCACAGCGCCTCCAGATAGCCCTTGTCCTTCATCAGACGGGTCGCCTCCTCCCGGATGGGGCGGAGGGTCTCGATCACCGCCTCGCCCACGGCGGTCTTGAAGTCGCCGTAGCCGTGCCCGGCAAATTCCGCCTCGATGGCCTCAAAGCTCTTGCCCGTGCAGCTGGCGTATATCTGTATCAGGTTGGCCACGCCGGGCTTGTTCTCCCGGTCGTAGCGCACGCAGTTGGCCCCGGTATCGGAGTCGGTGACGGCCCGCTTGAACTTGCGGGCGATATCCTGGGGCTGGTCCATGAGGCACACCCGGCCGTTGCCCACCTCGTCGGACTTGGACATCTTGCTGGTGGGGTCCAGCAGGTCCATCACCCGGGCGCCCACCTTGGGGATGAAGGGCTCGGGTATCTTGAACACATCGCCGTATACGCCGTTGAAGCGGTGGGCGATGTCCCGGGTCAGCTCCACATGCTGTTTCTGGTCGTCCCCCACGGGCACGTAATCCGGCTGGTACAGCAGGATGTCCGCCGCCATCAGGGAGGGGTAGGCGAACAGACCGCCGTTGATGTTGTCCGCGTTCTTGGCGGATTTGTCCTTGAACTGGGTCATGCGGCTCAGCTCCCCGAACATGGTGTAGCACTGTAACACCCAGCCCAGCTGGGCGTGCTCCGGCACGTGGGACTGGATGAACAGGGTGTTCTTCTCCGGGTCCAGACCGCAGGCCACGTATTGGGCCAGCTGCTCCAGGGTGCGCCGCCGCAGCAGCGCCGGGTCCTGGCGGGTGGTCAGCGCGTGCAGGTCCGCCATAAAATAATAGCAGTCATAGGTCTCGGCACGCTCCGCCCAGTTCTTGATGGCCCCCAGATAGGAGCCCAAAGTCAGATCGCCGGAGGGCTTGATGCCGGAGAGCATCACTTTTTTCTTCTCGTCCATGGTCCCACGCTTTCCACGGCTGCCGCCGTTCATATTATGATCTCACAACTATTTATAATAACACATCCGATTATCCCTTGACAAGCGGCTCGGAATAAAATATGCTAATGGAAGTCTGAACGAACGGGGAAAGATAGATATGGACGAGAAATTTTTTGACGAGCTGGAGAGCCGTATCCCCCACGGGGAGGTGCGCACCCGCTTCGCCCCCAGCCCTACGGGGTATATGCACGTGGGCAACCTGCGCACGGCGCTTTATACCTGGTGCATCGCCCGCCACAACGGCGGAAAATTCCTGCTGCGCATCGAGGACACCGACCAGAACCGCCTGGTGGAGGGCGCGGTGGATGTGATCTATCGCACGCTCACCGACTGCGGGCTGGACTGGGACGAGGGCCCGGACAAGGGCGGCCCGGTGGGGCCCTATGTGCAGACCGAGCGGCGGGGGCTCTATCTTCCCTTCGCCCAGCGGCTGGTCCGGCGGGGACATGCCTATTACTGCTTCTGCGACAAGGCGGACAGCGAGGAGGACAGCGGCTCCTTCCAGCGGGGCGACGACCCCTGCCGGGACCTGCCGGAGGAGGAAGTGCAGCGCCGCCTGGCGGCGGGCATGCCCTATGTGATCCGCCAGAAGATACCCAAGGAGGGCTCCACCACCTTCCACGACGAGATATTCGGCGATGTGACTGCCCCCAACAAGGACCTGGACGACCAGGTGCTCATCAAGCGGGACGGCCTGCCCACGTATAACTTCGCCAACGTGATCGACGACCACCTGATGGGCATCACCCATGTGGTCCGGGGCTCGGAGTATCTGTCCAGCGCGCCCAAGTACAATCTCCTGTATGAGGGCTTTGGCTGGGAGGTGCCCAAGTACGTGCACTGCTCGCCCGTCATGCGGGACGCCCACAACAAGATGTCGAAGCGCCACGGCGACCCCTCCTATGAGGATTTGCTGGACCGGGGCTATCTGCGGGCCGCCATCGTCAACTACGTGGCCCTGCTGGGCTGGGCCCCCGGCGGTGAGCGGGAGATATACTCCATCCGGGAGCTGGCAGAGGCCTTCGACCTTGGTGGCATCTCCAAGAGCCAGGCCATCTTCGACATCGAAAAGCTCACCTATTTCAACGCTGCCTATATCCGGGCCATGGCGCCGGAGGAATTCGCCGCCGCCGCGGAGCCCTATATCCGCCAGGCGGTGAAAGACCCCGCCATCGACCCGGCGGCCATCGCGGCCCTCTTGCAGCAGCGCACCGAGGTGCTCACCGATATCCCCGGCAAGCTGGGCTTTTTCGACGCGCTGCCAGATTATGACACGGAGCTCTATGTGCACAAAAAGTCCAAGAGCGATAAGGATAGCGCCCTAGAGATGCTCAACGCTGCCCTGCCTGTGCTGGAGGCGGTGGATGTCTGGGACGACGAGCACATCCATGACGCCATGGTGGGTCTGGCGGAGAAGCTGGAGGTCAAAAACGCCAAGCTCATGTGGCCCGTGCGCATCGCCGTCACCGGCACGGCGGTCACCCCTGGCGGGGCGGTGGAGATATGCCGCATCCTGGGCAAGGACGAGACCATCCGGCGGATGCAGGACGGCATCGGACGGCTGAGCTGAGGCTCTGGAAGATTTTCATACTGCAAATACACCTCTTTTGCGGCAAAACTAGCAAAGAGGTGTATCGTTTTATGAAAAAAAGAACAACCGTACGCATCATCACGTTCTTGACCGCGGCGCTGGTCGTGGCCGGGGTGCTGGCGGTGCGGGACGCCCGCCGGGCCCGGTCCCTGGAGCTCTGCGCCAAGGCCAATACCCAGCGGGCCTTCGACGAGCTGGTGACCAGTGTGACGGAGCTTTCCAACGCCCTGGAGAAGAGCCAGTATCTGTCCGACCCGGCCCTGGAGAGCGCCATGTGCACCCAGATATTCGGCCGAGCCATGACGGCCCAGATGGCGATGGGCGCGCTGCCCTATGCCTCCCAGGAGCTGGAGCAGACCGCCAGCTTCGTGGCCAAGGTGGGGGACTATGCCGGGACCCTGGCCCGGACCGTGGGCAAAAACGGCGGCTATTCCGCCCAGGAGCTGAAAAGCCTGCGGGAGCTGGCGGAGACTGCCTCCGTCATGAAGCTGAACCTGCAGGACATGCAGAGCCAGGTGACGGCCGGGTCCATGACCATGGCGGATGTATACCGTGCCGCCGACGACGCCGAGGGAGGCGAGGGCCAGCCCCCCGCGGCGGGCACCGTGTTCCAGACCATCGAGCAGGAGTTTCCCGAGGTGCCCTCGCTGATCTATGACGGGCCCTTTTCCGAGAGCATGACCCACAAAAAGCCCCTCTTCCTGGAGGGGGAACGCCAGGTCAGCCAGGAGCAGGCACGGACCGCCGCCGCCAAGTTCCTGGGCCGTGACGAGAGCGCCCTAGAGGCCGCCGGGTCCTGCGAGGGGGACGTGCCCTGCTGGGTGTTCACCGGACGGGTGAGCGGCGGGGAATATACCGTATACGTGACCAAGCAGGGGGGCGCCATATGGAGCGCTGTCTGCTCCCGGCCTGTGGGCCATGAGAGCTATACCGTCCGACAGGGACTGGCCGCAGCCGAGGACATCGTCGGCAGCCTTGGCATCCAGGGCCTGGAGGAGAGCTATCACGCCGTCTCCGGCGGCGTACTGCAGGTGAATTTCCAGTACTGCCAGGACGGGGTGCGCTGCTATCCAGACCTGGTCAAGGTGGGGGTGGCGCTGGACGACGGATCGTTGATGAGCTATGACGCCCAGGGCTATATCTGCGCCCATACCGACCGGACCATCCCCAAGGCGACGGTCTCCCGATCGGACGCCCAGAGCGCCGTGGCCAAAGACCTGAGCGTGCAGGATCACGCCATGGCCATCATCCCCTCCCCGGGAGGCGAGGAGCGGCTGTGTCATGAGTTCGTCTGCCAGGCAGAGGGAGGAGAGCGCTACCTGCTCTACGTGAACGCCCTCACCGGGGAGGAGGAGAAGATCCTCATCCTGCTGGAGGACGAGACGGGCACCCTGACGGTCTGAAAAGGCGCATTTTGACAAAAAACCGCGGTTTTTCGGCGAAAAACAGGAAAAATTTTTTAAAAATTTTTCGGAATCAAGCAAAAAAGGGTTGTATCTTTCTGTAACCTTTGTTATAATTGGGTTACAGAAAGGTGTGATTCTATGGGTTTCATTCCGAATACGACCTGCCGGAGATGTCATCGGCAGTATCCATCCTTCCGAAGCCGCTGCCCCTATTGCGGCACCAAGAAGGTCCGTGAAGTGCGCAGCCCTGTGCCGGAGACGGACAGCGCCGTGCCTGGCACCCAGGCCTCCCGGAACGCGGCCGAGGCGCTGAACCTGCAAATGCTCATCGGCGGCGTGCTGGTGCTGGCCGTGATCGTCACGGCCGTGGTACTGGTGTCTGTGAACGTGGGGAAGGACTTCAAGGCCCGCGAGGATATCGACGATCAGATCGCCGCCAATATCAACACCCCCATCCCGCTGCCCACGGCGACCCCGTCCCCGTCTCCCACGCCAGCCCCGCAGCTGCAGGACGTGCAGGTCCGCTGGGGCCCCTCCGGGACCTATGACTATGTGGAGCTGGGTTCCTTCCGGATGCCCGCGGGGAGCACCATCCCCCTGTGTGCCATCTGGTATCCCACCAGCATCACCGCTATGCCGGAGTGGAGCGTGGACGACGAGACCATCGTGTCCATCTCTCCCAACGAGAGCGGCATCTACTGCGACGCCAAGATGGTGGGCCAGCCCGGCCAGAGCACGGTGCTGCATGTGAAGATCAACGAGCGGGAAGAGGACATCACGGTGGAGATCACCGAGTGATCCTGAAATGGCAACAAAAAAGAGAGACACGTCGTGGCGTGTCTCTCTTTTTCAGTCTACGCCGCTTTCCGGGACCCATGCGCGTCCGGCCGGGCCAATCTTGACTTTAAAAGGAGAAAGCGGTAAAATACAACGATTCCCAGTGTTGATCTTATCCGGGTCGGTCCCAGGAGGTAAGCAAAATGTTTCTTTTTGGCTCCAGAAAAAAGAAAAAGCAGCAGGTAGAGCAGGCCGAGCCCGTCAGGCGTACGGAGGAGGAGCCGATCGCCGAGGCGGACCCGGTCCCGGACGACGATCTGGACTTTGATCTCGATCTCGATCTCGATCTTGATCTTGATCTCGAGTCTGAGCCGGACGACGAGCCGGACGATGAGCAAAAGCCGGACGACGAGCCGGACGATGAGCAAAAGCCGGACAACGAGCCGGACGATGACGAAGAACAGGACGATGGCGAAGAGCTGGACGAGTCGTTGGTCCTGGGCCACATCATGCCCCACTATGTTCTCGGCCTCATCGGCCAGTCCCAGCAGGGAAAGACCACCCTGGCGGCGGCCATACTGCAGGTCATGGCCTATCGGAAGGGACCCCACGGCTCCACCTCCCGGTATGACCTGGACAGCCTGCCGGAGGAGAGGGAGCGGGGCGTCACCATAGCTGGAAATATAGCGGAGGCGGTCTGCGACTGGCGGCATTACGTCCTGCTGGACTGCCCGGGGGACCCGTTTTATGTGAAAAACGCCATCGCCATGATGCCCATGATGGACGTGGCCGTGCTGGTCGTCTCCGCCCGGGAGGGGATCATGGAGCATACCAGGGAGCATGTGCTCCTGGCCCGGCAGATGGGTGTGCCCTATGTGGTGGGGTTTTTGAACGCATCGCCGGATGCGGACACGGAGAAGCTGAAAGGTGACGTGGCCCGGCTGCTGGAGAAAAACGGCTATGCAGACATGCCCATCGTGGTGGGCGACTGTCGGCGGGCCGCTGAGGACCCCAACGAATGCGGGGGACCCATCGCAGAGCTGATGGCCGCGATCCAGGAGTATCTGCCGGATTACGACAGACCGGGGGATCAGCCGTTTTTGATGGGGGTGCACCAGGTCTTTGCGCGGGAGGATGTCACTGTGGTCACCGGGTGCGTGGAGCAGGGCGCTCTGCGGCCGGGCAGCAGTGTGGAGCTGACGGGCCTTGGCAGCACCCAGGCGTGCACCGTCCAGGATATACAAATTTTCCACAAGAGCACGGATATAGCCAATGTGGCGGACGTGATCGGCGTGGCCCTTCAGTGCCCCGAGCCGGGCCTCGTGCAGAGAGGGCAGGTCCTGGCCGACCCCGGCAGCGCGGCCTGCTGCCAGACGTTCCGCGCCCAGGTGAGGCTGCTGCGGGCCGAGGACGGCGGCCGCCGCGGAGGGGTCAAAAGCGGCTACCGCCCCATGTTCTATTTCCGGACGGCGGCGGTGGATGGCCAGCTCATCCTGGACGGGGATGGGGCCGATGCGTACCTGATGCCCGGCGATCAGTGTAAGCTCACCGTGAAGCTGGCAAAGCCCGTATATCTTGAGAAGGAGCAGACCTTCCCCATCCGGGACGGGGGGCGGACGGTGGGCTTCGGCCAGGTGCTGGAGCTTTTGGATTGAGCCCCTTTCCCCGAGAAAGCGGACAGACGCGGATCGATTTGACAGACTAAAAAAGAGAGACACGCCATGGCGTGTCTCTCTTTTTGCCTGGATGGATCATTCCTCCGCAGGGAGGGGCGGGTCCTCCGGATCGGCGGAGCGGGGCAGGGTGAGGGCAGTATAGACCAGCACCAGCACCAGAGCCAGCAGCATGGCCCAGCCGCCGTAACGCATGGGCAGAAGATAGCGCATCTTCAGATAGGCGTGATAGCCCAGCAGAGACCCGAAGTTGACGCACAGCGCCGCCAGGACAAGCCGGGGCTCTGTCACGGCCAGGATCAGGGTCAGCAGGTCCGCCAGGAAGAAATACCGATCGTGCATGTGGGGCAGCAGGAAGGGCACGCCGATGGCGAACAGCGCCGTGGCGCAAAAGAGGGTGCGGTCACCGCCCATGGACTGGTAGCGGATGACGAACCAGGCGAACAGCCCCGCGCAGAAGAAGAAGGTGCACACGATCCCGATCCGGGCGGCGGCCTCGTTGGAGAGGCTGCTCAGGTCCAGCAGGGAATAGACGGAGGAGGAGTTGTAGTTCAGCCCGTCGCCGATGGTGCTGGTGTTGCGCAGATACAGCGTCAGCAGCTCCCAGAAGCCCCGCCCGGCGAAAACGGCGGGCAGGATGGAGAGGACATACACCGCCGGGAACACGAAGATGTGCCGGACCTTGATCCGGCCCGTGAGCAGCATCAGGAAGTAGACGGGCAGGAAGAACACCCCCTGCAGCTTGAAGGACACGCTCAGCGCCGCACAGGCCACGGACAGGGCGGGGCGGTCGTCCAGCACCAGATAGACGGCCAGCAGCGCGAAGGCGGCGTAGATGCTGTCGCACTGGCCCCAGAGAGAGCCGTTGAGCATCACCGAGGGCAGCCACAGCACCAGGGCGAAGGCGGAAAGTTTTTTGGCGTCGCTGCCCGTGAGCAGGCCCACGATGCGCATGGCCGCCCAGGCCAGCACCACGTCGAAGAAGATGCTCAGGTCCTTCACCAGCAGCAGATCGTATACGGGGCTGACGGAGATAAGGGAGAGGAAGTAGAGATAGGGCACGTTGTAGTTGCAGCTCCATATCTCCTGGCCCAGGCCCTTCCAGGGCCCCGCGTCCCGCAGGGACTGTATCCACACCTTGATCCAATCCTGGTAGTCCAGGGTCTCGTAGGTCAGAAAACAGTAGCGCAGCACGAAGGCCATGGGGATGAGGAACAGGACGGTGGCTCGCTGCACGCCGCCGCGGAAAAGTCTCTCCCGCCACAGAAGGTACAGCGCGAACAGCAGCTCCCCGTACAGCAGGATGGTGGCCCGGTAATCCAAAGAGAATACCCCCTCACGGAAAACAGCGGCGGATATTCCGCCGCTGGAAAATTTTATAATATATGTCTTGACAAGCTCAGGTGGAAAATGCTAGAATAATATGCTATGCGCTAAAAGATGGGCGTGTGCACCCATCCTTTGTGGACCTATTGTACCACATCCACAGAAAAAATCAAGGCAATAGACAGAAAATGTAACAACCGCCCCTCGCGTATCATATTCCAAAGGAGTGATCGAGTTTCATGCCGAAGGAAGTCCTTTATGGCAAGACTCTCCGCAAGAGTTTTGCCCGGGTCGAAGAGATCCAAGACATGCCCAACCTGCTGGAGATCCAGAAGAACTCTTATAAGTGGTTCCTGGAGGAGGGCCTGCGGGACGTGTTCCGGGACGTGGCCACGGTCACGGACTACTCCGGGAATCT
>CANROZ010000072.1 GCA_947632365.1 uncultured Oscillospiraceae bacterium | reverse complement strand
CGAGGACGAGCTGGTGGAGATCGCCACCGAGACCATCAAGTGCGCCCAGATGTTCGGCGTGGACCCGAAGGTGGCCTTCCTCAGCTACTCCACCTTTGGCTCCGGCAAGGGCGAGGACGTGGACCGGATGCGCAACGCCGCCCACCGGGTCAAGGCCATGATGCCCAGCGTGCCCATCACCGGAGAGATGCAGTTCGACGCCGCCGTGAGCCCCCGTGTGGCCCACACCAAGTGCCCCACCGACCCCGTCGCGGGCTACGCCAATGTGTTCATCTTCCCCGATATCAACGCCGGGAACATCGGCTACAAGATCGCCCAGCGGCTGGGCGGCTTCGAGGCCTACGGCCCCATCCTCCGGGGGCTGAACGCTCCCATCAACGACCTGAGCCGTGGCTGCAACGCCGAGGAGGTCTACTCCATGGCCATCATCACCGCCGCCCAGGCCAACATGGCATAAAAAGCTGCGGCCCGCAGAAGCGCAAAGCGCCCCGTCCTGTTCAGGACGGGGCGTTCATGTTATTTGCGTCTGCGGGCACAAACTCGGCGAGGCTATTTTACTTGCGGACCACCTCGAAGAAGATCTGGTCCACGCCTGCGGGGACATTCTTCACGGAGAAGTGGTGCAGCTCGTTGTTTTCCACCCGGCCCACGGTGGCGTAGGGGCTCAGGCTCTTCAGCTTGTAGCCGCTCTTCAGGTTGAAGAAGTTCTCGTACTCCGAGTAAAGGCTGCCGTTTTCGTCTAGGAACACGAACCGGGACGCCCCGTTGCCCATGCGGCTGCCGCCCTTGGGGTCCTTGAGGGTGGCCTTCAGCACCCGGGGGGCGCCTTCGCCGCAGAACATGGTCAGCTCGATATCCTCGTCGGTGGACATGTCCACCGTCCAGTCTATCCCGCAGCTCATGTAGTCGCCGCTGGGGCTGAGACTGTAGCCGCCGCCGTAGCCCTTGTCGGCTGTGAAGCCGTAGCCCTTCTCGATGGATACGAACAGCAGCACATTGTCCAGCTCCTCCTCACCGCTGGCCTCCACGGAGACCAGCCCCTCGGGCAGTACGTTGTGGATGATCACATGGCCGCCGCCCCGGAGGGTGTAGGTATAGGTGTCGCCGTCGATGACCGGGGCATACGTCTCGTGGTAGAAGGTGCCGTTGGCCGTGGCGCCGCAGTCGTAGTATCGGTCGCCCTCGGGCACGCCGCCCTGGCGGCACCAATCCCACAGCGCCGGGCCGGAGGAGAAGTCCGCCACATGGGTGTGGCTGGGCCGGATGTCGCATATCTCGTCGGTGCGCACGTAGCCCGTGTGGTCCCATCCGGTGAAGCCCTCTCCCGTCTCATACTCGTGGTACACCACGGGGGTCCAGCCGTTCTCGTCGGGGCCCAGCCGGGACACCTCATAGGTGGCGTAAAGGGTGTAGACCACCGGGTAGGCCTCGCCGGGGCCGGAGTGCATGCGGGTCAGATTTTGAAGGCTCCACATCAGGTCCTCGCCGGAGCGGTCCAGGTCCCAATAGGTCTCGACCCACTGCTGCATCCAGGGGTCGTCTCTGTCGCCTCGGCTGTAGAGGCCCTTGTCGATGGCCGCCCGCTTGGGCGGGATGAGCTTGGGGTTATCCAGGTTCCGCTGGGTGTGAGAGACGTTCTGGCTGATAGCCTGCTCTTCAAAGGTGGGGGTGGGCGGCTCGGTGGGGAACAGGCCCACCAGCTCGTTGTAGCGCAGCAGCATGGCGCACACCTCCGCCCGGGAGGCGGCCTGGCCGGGGCGCAGGTATCCGTCCTCATAGCCGTTGACGATGCCGTAGTCCAGGGCCCACTGCATGGCCGTGCGGGCCCAGGAGGACACGTCGCCGCTGTCGGCCCAGCCCGACACCAGGCCGCCGGAGTAGGCGCTGGGGGAGCCCGCCATCCGGTACAGGATGGCGGCCAGCTGCTCCCGGGTGACGCAGCTGCCCGGGGCGAAGCTGGTGCTGGTCACGCCGTTCACCGCGTGCACATAGCTGGCCCAGGCCACGGCGTCCTTGTAGTAGTCCGCGCTCAGGTCCGTGAAGGCCCCGGCGCTGGCCGCGGGGGAGCCCGCCTGCCGCCACAGCATGGTGACGGTCTGGCCCCGGGAGGCGGTGTCATTGGGGGCGAAGGTGTCCGCCGTCACCCCGGCGATCATGCCGCTGGCGTAGGCCCGCTCCACGATGTCCCGGTACCAGCTGCTGTCCGGCACGTCCTTGAAGGTCCCGGTGGCCGCGTCGGGGGGCGGAAAGGGCTCGTCCGTCTCCGTCTCCGCCTCAGGTTCGCCCTCGACTTCGGGAGTGGCCTCCGCCTCAGGGACAGCCTCGGCATCGGGAGTAGTCTCCATCTCGGGTAAAGCCTCGGTCTCAGGGACAGCCTCGGTCTCGGGGGCGGTCTCCGTCTCGGAGACGGCCTCGATGGTCATAGTCACGGTGCCCTCCGCCGGGAGAAGGAGGGCGAGGGTCCCGTCCTCCTGAGCGGTCATGTCGCCGCTGTCCGCCCGGGCGGTATAGCCCGCCGCCAGCGTCAGGGTGATCTGGCTTTCCGCAGCCGCGGTCAGCGCCGTGGGGATGCCGTCGGCGCTCTCCGTCAGCACAGGGTCCCCGTCCGCATCTTCAAAAGTATAGACGCCGTCCTGCCGGGCCTCTTGGCGGACCCCCTCCGGCGTGGGATAGGCCAGCTTTTCGACGCCCTCCACCGCCCCGGACAGCACCAGGGCCACGCCCGCGGGGACGCTCTCCTCCGTTGGAGGTGCTTCGGCCTCCCCGTCGGCGGAGAGCTCCTCCTCCGGCAGAGGCGACCAGTTCTCGCTGTCCGTCCAGCCGTCAGATACGCTGTCGTCCACAGGCGCCGGGGGCGCGCCGTCCGCCAGGGCGGGCGCGCACAAGGCCGTCATCAGCGCGGCGGCCAGCAGGAGGCAAATCCATTTCTTCTGCTTCATCGTTCCATCTCCTTATCCGGAAATTAGTAACAGCCGTGTTACTATTGTAACTATAACACGGCTGTCTGTGCCCCGTCCCACCCCTGGGGGGACGGACAAAAATATTTTATTCCTCGTCCCGGCCCATGAGATAGTCCAGGGACACGCCGAAGTAATCCGCGATCACCGTCAGGGTCTTGATGGACGGGTCCCGCTCTCCGCTCTCGTATTTTCCGATCATATTCTTGGAAAGGCCGCACAATTCGCCCAGGGTCTTTCTGTCTATATGCTTTGCCTCCCGCAGCTGGCGCAGACGGGCGGGGAACAGTTCATCGTTCATCGGCTTCCTCCCGGTACAGCCGAACTGCGTCGGCTGGTGATAGAGTAGGGGATATGTGCGACACTAGTTGAATAAATTATAACCAAAATGTAACTTCTTGTAAAGAATACCATAAAAAATCCCGCTCTGTCCCCCTCCTGGGGGGATGGAGCGGAAAATTTTATAGAATATTCCACATTTTGCGTGGGCGGCGCCCCGGCGGGTACAAGCGCATGCGGTTTTGGTCGCCTATCTGTGACGTCGGGCTTTACATTTTGCCCCGGGGTATGCCATAATGGGAGCGAGGTGATATCATGGAGCGAGAGGACTATATGCGCCTGGCGCTGGAGGAGGCCCGGCAGGCGCTGGACACCGGGGACGTTCCGGTGGGCTGCGTGGTGGCGGACGCCGCCGGGCAGATCATCGGCCGGGGCCGGAACCGCCGGGAGCAGCGGAAAAACGCCGTCTGTCACGCGGAGATGGAGGCCATCCAGGCCGCCTGCTGCGCGGTGGGGTCCTGGCGGCTGGACGGCTGCGCCCTCTATGTGACATTGGAGCCCTGCCCCATGTGCGCCGGGGCCATATTGAACGCCCGCATCCCCACGGTTGTCTACGGGGCCAAGGAGCCCCAGACGGGCTCCTGCGGCAGCGTGATCAATCTCTTCGAGGAGCGCTACGGCTTTCATCCCGCCATCTACGGCGGGGTGCTGGAGCGGGAGTGCGCCGATCTGCTGCGTGGATTTTTCACCGATATGCGAAACGTCTCCCCCTGAGGGGAAGTGGATGCCGGGATATGCCAGACGATAAGTTTTCCCTCCCTCAGTCCCGCATACGCTCGACAGCCCCCTCGTCTGAGGGGGCCATATTCTTTACCCTGTGCTAAAACGGCTCCCTCGTGAGAGGGAGCCGTTGGTCTGTGTCAGCGTATTTTCGTCACATCCTCGCCGTTTGTCTCGGCGATGATGAAGTGGGGCCGATGTTTGGACTCCATATAGGTCTTGGACAGGTACTGGGCGATGATGCCCAGGCAGAACAGCTGCAGCCCGCCCATGAAGATGATCACACAGATGGTGGAGGCCCAGCCCGCAACCGGGTCGCCGAAGATGAGCTTGCGCACCACCACAAAGACCAGGGCCAGGAAAGAGAGGGAGGTCATGAACACGCCGAACAGGGATACGAAGGTCAGTGGCGCCTGGGAGAAGCTGATGATGCCGTCCAGGGCGTATTTGAACAGCTTCCAGAAGCTCCACTTGGTCTGGCCCGCGGCCCGCTCCACGTTGTCGTATTCCATCCAGCAGGTGCGAAAGCCCACCCAGCTGAAGATGCCCTTGGAGAAGCGGTTGTACTCCCCCATGGACACAATGGCGTCGGCCATGGCCCGCTTCATCAGCCGGAAGTCCCGGGCCCCGTCCACGATCTCCGTCTCGGAGATGCGGTTGATGAGCCCATAGAACCGCCGGGCGAACCAGCTGCGCACCGGGGGCTCCCCGGCCCGGGTCACCCGCCGGGTGGCCACGCAGTCATAGTCCCCGGATTGGAGCTTGGCTAGCATCTCCGGCAACAGGCTGGGCGGGTCCTGCATGTCCGCGTCCATCACGGCCACATAGTCCCCCTTCACGTTGCACAGCCCCGCGTACATGGCCGACTCCTTGCCGAAATTCCGGGACAGGGAGAGGTAGGTGACGCGCCCGTCCCGGGCGGCCAGGTCCTTCATCACGGCCAGGGTGCCGTCCCGTGAGCCGTCGTTGACCAGGATCAGGTCGTATTCGCAGTCCATCCCCGCCAGCACGGCGGTGGCGGCCTCATAAAAGATGGGCAAAGCCTCCTGCTCGTTGTAGCAGGGCACGATCAGTGACAGGCGCATATCTGTTTCCCCATTTCGTCAGTCATTTGTTCACGATGGGCAGGCCCTGGAGGTAGCGGCGGAGCATATCGAAGGCGTTGTTGGCGGCCAGCTGTCGGACCCGGGAGCGCCCGGTGCCCAGCTTCAGCTCCCGCACCCAGACGTTCTCCCCGTCCGCCAGGCCCACGAACACGGTGCCCACGGGATGGACCCCGTCCCCGTCCGGCCCGGCCAGGCCCGTGGCCGATACGGCCAGGTCCGCCCCGGTGCAGGCGCGGACGCCCTGGGCCATGGCGGCGGCGGTCTCATAGGACACCGCGCCCTTCTCCTCGATAGCCGCCAGATCGATGCCCAGCATGGCGGCCTTGCACTCGTTGCAGTAGGTGACGGCGCCGCTCTTATACACCGCGGAGGCCCCGGGCAGGGCGGTGAACCGCTGGCTGATGAGCCCCCCGGTGAGGCTCTCCGCCGCGGCGAAGGTCAGGCCCCGCTCCTTCATGAGGGAGAGGACCAGCGCCTCCAGACTGTCCACATCCACGCCGTACACCTTGTCCCCCAGGAGCTGGCACACATGCTCCACCACGGGCTGGCACATGGCTTCCGCCTGCTCCTCGGTGGGGGCCTTGGCGGTGGCCCGGAGCATTACCTCGCCGAACTTGGCGTAGGTGGCCAGGGAGGGGTTGGCCATGTGCTCCATCTCCCGGCGCAGCATGTCCTCCACCGCGCTCTCGCCGATGCCGAACACCCGTATCTGCCGGGAGAAGATCACCTCGCCCGTGAGGCGCTTCAGATAGGGCACCGCCCGGTGACGGAACATGGGGATGCACTCGTTGGGCGGGCCGGGGAGCATGATGACGTGCACGCCGCCCTCCTCAAAGGCGCAGCCCGGGGCGGTGCCCCAGTCGTTGTGCAGCACCGTGCACCGCTCCGGCAGATAGGCCTGCTGCATATTGTTGTCGGTGAATTTGACGGAGGTGTTCCGGGCGAACCATGCCTTGAGGAACTCCGCCTCCTCCGGGTGGTACTCCATCTTCCGGCCGAAGGACTCCGCCAGCACGTTCTTCGTCAGGTCGTCATAGGTGGGCCCCAGACCCCCGGTGGTGATGATCAGGTCGGCCCGGCCCCGGGCGATGGCCACCGCCTCCGCCAGGCGGCCCGGGTTGTCCCCCACCACCGTGTGCCAGAACACGTTGATCCCCAGCCCCGACAGCAGGTCGCTCAGCTCCGCGGCGTTGGTGTTCACCGTGTTGCCCAGCAGCAGCTCCGTGCCCACGCAAAGTATCTCACAGTTCATGGTAATCTCTCCCTCCGTCACGGCTTGCGCCGTGCCACCTCCCTCGTCAGAGGGAGGCATATTCTATTCCCTCCCCAGGATCCGGCCCCCTCTGACGAGGGGGCTGTCGCCGCCGTTAGGCGGTGACTGGGGGAGAGACAATATCAGTCAAAACGCGAAATTCCCGTCTATGAATATGGGTACCTGCTGGCCGTCATGGGTGATCCCCACGATGGAGAGGTCGGCGGTGCCCACCATGAAGTCCACATGGTTGATGGACTGGTTCAGGCCCGCGGCCTTCTGCTGCTCCTCGCTCATATCCGCCCCGCCCTTGACGCAGGTGGGGTAGGAGGAGCCGAAGGCCAGGTGGCAGGAGGCGTTCTCGTCGAACAGGGTCTCGTAAAAGAGAATGCCCTTGTTGCGGATGGGGCTGTCGTAGGGCACCAGGGCCACCTCCCCCAGGTAGTTGGAGCCCTCGTCCAGGTCGATGGAATGGCGCAGAAATTCGATGCCCTCGGCCGCGTGCACGTCCACGATGCGGCCGCCCTTGAAGTCCAGATAAAAGTCCTTCACCAGGTTCCCGTCCAGAGCCAGAGGCAGGGCCGCGTATACCCGGCCGTCCACGGCGTCCCACTTGGGCGCGGTGAATATCTCCTCCGTGGGGATGTTGGCAACGAACTCTATCCCCGCGGCGCTGGCCTCGCTGCCGCCCTCCCAGACGTGGTTTTCGGGCAGCTGTACCGTCAGGTCCGTGCCCAGGGAGTTGGTGTAGTGCAGGCTTTTGAAGTTGTAGGCGTTCAGCACCTCGCACCGCATGGCCACAGTCTCGATGTGCTCATGCCAGCGGGCCACGGCCTGGCCGTCCCCGGTGATCCGGCAGACGGAAAAGATGGCGTCCCAGAGCGCATCCATGGCCTCATCCTCCGGAAGGTCCGGGAAGACCTTTTTCGCCCAGGACGGGACGGGGTGGGCGCCCAGGGACCACTGGAAGCGGCTGGCGGTCATGGCGTCAAAGTACGCCCTGGTGCCCTCGCCGGACACCCGCTGCCAGGTCTGGATGCGGCGCGGGTCCACGCCCTTGAGCATCTCCGGGTCGGACCCGATGATGGACAGGGACACGGCGCCCTTTTCCAGCAGCCACTCCGACTCGGCCTTTTTGTGGGCGGGAAATTCGGAGAATACCGCCTCGTCAGCCTTTAAATACTTCTCCCGGGCCATGAAGTCGTCATACCAGTTCAGAACGACCTCCCGGGCCCCGCAGTCGTAGCAGGCCGCCGCGCACATCCGGGCCAGGGGGGCGCACTCCACCGGCGAGGACAGCCGCACGATCTGCCCGGGCTGCACATTCGCCCCGATCTCCACCAGCAGGTGGGCGTATTCTTTCAGCTTCGCGTCAAAATTTTCGATCATTTTATCAGTATCCTATCTTCACAAATTCGATTTCCGCCACGGTCTCGGCCACCAGCGCGTCCACGTCCAGGGCGGCTTCCGCCTCCCGGACCTTTTTGATCTTGGGGTGGGTGCAGGGGTGCCGGGGGGTGAACACGGTGCAGCAGTCCTCATAGGGCAGGATGGAGGTGGCAAAGGTGCCCAGCCTCTCGGCGACGGCGATGACCTCCTTCTTGTCCATGCCCACCAGGGGCCGCAGCACGGGCAGGTCGGCACAGTCCTCGGTGGCGGCCATGGCCTCCATGGTCTGGCTGGCCACCTGGCCCAGGCTCTCCCCGGTGACGATGGCGCCACATTGGTTGTCCGCCGCCACTGCGCAGGCGATGCGCATCATCATCCGGCGCATGATGAGGGTGAAATAGTCCTCCGGGCACTTGGCCCGTATTTCCTCCTGGATGTGGGTGAAGGGCACGATTTGCACGTTCATCCGCCCGCACCAAGGCACCAGCAGCCGGGCCAGGTCCAGCACCTTCTGCTTGGCCAGCTCCGAGGTGTAGGGGAAGGAGAAAAAGTGCACCGGGATCAGCCGCAGGCCCCGCTTGGCCATCATCCAGGTGGACACGGGGCTGTCGATGCCTCCGGAGAGCAGCGTCACCGCCGCCCCCGCGGTGCCCACGGGCAGGCCCCCCGCCCCCTCGATGGGGGCGCCGTGGACGTAGGCCGCCCGGTCCCGCACCTCCAGGTGCACGGTAAATTCGGGCTGGTGCATGTCCGCGGTGAGGTTCGGGAAGGCGTCGTTCAGCTCCCCGCCCACGTACTGGCTCAGCTGCACGCTGGTCAGGGGGAAGGATTTATCCCCCCGGCGGGACTCCACCTTGAAGGT
>CANROZ010000071.1 GCA_947632365.1 uncultured Oscillospiraceae bacterium | reverse complement strand
TCCTCACTTTTTATCAGCATGCTTCCCGTTTCGCGAAGCTGGGTGTAAAAGCTGAAACATTCCTCCAGCAGCTGCGGCGTCTGCGCCCCATGGGTGGCCTCACAGGCCCTCTCAAAATATCTGCGCAGCTGGGGCCGATAGGCAGGATGGGCACAGTTTTCGATGATGAGCGCGGCGCGTTCTTTGGGAGACAGGCCCCGCAGATCGGCGTAGCCCTGCTCTGTCACCAACACATCCACGTCATGCTCCGTGTGGTCTACATGTGTCACCATGGGAACGATGCTGGAAATGGCCCCGCTCTTGGCGGTGGAGGCGGTCATGAAGATGGAAACGGAGGAATTGCGGGCGTAATCTCCGGAGCCGCCGATGCCGTTATAGATGGTGGTCCCTCCCATGTGGGAGGAATTGACGTTACCGTAAATGTCTGCTTCCACCGCGGTGTTCATGGCGATGACGCCCAGGCGGCGAATGGTCTCCGCGCCATTGGATATCTCCGAGTCCCGCAGCACGATGCGGCCCCGGTAGGCCTCCAGGTTTTTCACGAAGTGCTGCATACCCTCGTGGGACATGCTCAGGCTTGTGGCGGAGGCCATGTCCGCGCACCCGGCGTCCAGGAGCTTGATGACCCCGTCCTGGATGACCTCGGAGAAGAAGGTCAGATGCTTGAACCCCGCGCTCTCCAGGCCCATCAGCACGGCATTTGCCACGGAGCCCACCCCGGATTGGAGGGGCACGTCCCCGGCAGAAAGGCGGCCCGCCGCCTTCTCCGCCTTGAGAAAGGCCACGATGTTGTCCGCGATGGCCTGGCTCACCGCATCGGCGGGGGCCAACGGCCGGGGATTCACGGACAGGCTGCACGGGACCACCGCAGCGATCTTGTCCGCGCCGCAGGTGATGTAGGGCTTGCCGATGCGCTGGTCTGCCCGTGTGAGAGGGATAGGCTCCCGATGGGGAGGATCGGCAGGCATGTAGACGTCATGGAACCCCTCCAACCCCTCGGGCTGGATGTCGTTGACCTCCACGATCACTTTTTTTGCCAGGGCCACGTAGGTTTGTGTACAACCGATGGCGGTGGAGGGGATGATGTTGCCTTCCTCCGTGATGGCCACGGCCTCCACGACGGCCACGTCGATGGGCCCATAAAACCCGTAGCGGGTGTTTTGGGCTGTCATGCCCAGGTGCTGATCCAGATAGGCTACGCCCTGCTCGCTTGCCCCGTTCACCGCCTTTCGCATGGTTGGACTGGTGATGTAAGGCGTCCGGCGGGCGATCATGTCAAGCTCCGCCCAGGTGCTGTCGATCTCCGGCCCCGTGGAAGCGCCGGAGAGGAGGTTCACCCGCACCTTCCGCTGGCCGGAGCGGACCTGCTCCGCCAGGGCCAGGGGCACCGCCTTGGGATTGCCGGAGGGGGTGAAGCCGCTCACCGCCACGGTCATGCCGTCCTCAATGAGCATGGCTGCCTCCTCAGCGGCCATGATTTTCTCTCGCAGCGCCTTACAGCGCACTCTTTTTTCCACGTCCATCGTTTCAGTCCCCTTTCTATGCGAAAGTCTCCCCCTGTTCGGGCGAGCTCCGTTTTGCCCCGGCATCCGGCGCTTTCCGGCCGACGTCCTCTGCGCCTGCGGGGATATGGCGCATGACCGCATCGGCGATCAAAACGCCGTTTTCACGGATTTGCGCCATTTTCTCTCATACATACTAAATTCGTTCCTCCACATTTTCAAGGACTCGCAAAAGATAGTTTTCAAACTGCGTTATCTCTTCTTCGGAAAACCCCTTATAATAGATATTGCTGATCTGCTCAGTTACCGCATGGTATTCCTGCTCCAGTTCCTTGGCCTCTTCCGTCAGGAAAATAAGGATCTTTCTACGGTCCTTGTCGCCCCGGTCCCGCCGGACCAGACCGCTCGCCTCCATGCGGTCCAGCATACTGGTGAGCGTCGTCACGGCCGATCCTGTCTCTCTGGATAATTCGCTGATGGGGATACCGTCGTGCTGCCAGAGAACATACAGGATACGCCCTTGCGGACCGTTGAAAGCGTCGATGTTCCTTTGGGCCAGGATACGTTCAAAGACCCTGCCGCCGACCTGTTTGATCCTGGTGATCAAAAATCCGCCTTGCCGTTCCATGGGCGTCCCTCCTTTTTGGTTCTTTATAGGATTATACTATATAGTAGTATTTGCGTCAATGCTTTTGCCAATGACCGGGCGTCACCCGGCACAAAGGGCGCGGTCTGCCTTGCTGTCCGCCTGCCATTATGCCCGCTGAAAAGCGCCGGAGGCGGCGGGGCCGCCGTTGACAAGGGGGCCGGGATAGGATAGAATCAGAAAAAGCGTTCCAAAGGAGACCCGACGAATGAACATCGCAAAAATCATGATCCCCAAAGTGATGACCGTCTTTCTCTACGAGGACCAGACGGTGCGGCAGGGCCTGGAGCTGATGGCCGGGCACGGGTATACGGCGGTGCCCGTACTGGATGCACAGGACCGCTACGTGGGCAGCGTGTCGGAGGGGGATTTTCTCCGGTGCCTGCTGTCGGCGGACACAACGGACAGAAAGCGGCTGGAGAACTATTACATACGGGACATCCTACGCAAGGATTTCTGCCCGGCGCTGTCGGTGAACGGACCGGAGGAGGCCGCGGTGGCGGCCTGCCTGAACCAGAACTTCGTCCCCATCGTGGACGATAGGAACGCCCTGTGCGGCATCCTGACCCGGCGGGGCCTGATCGCCTATCTGTCCGCCCGGGACTGAGGGACGACAAAAAACGGGACGGAGCGCTCCGTCCCGTTTTGCTGTCATAAAATATCCATAATTTGTTTACAGTTTTCTGTGGAATTGTGCCTTCGGATGGGCTACATTATACACAGTGAGAGCACAGTGAAAGTTCCCTGTAGGAGGACGCATCATGAACGAGCATGACAACGATCACGATCTGAGCGGCCAGAGCTATACCACCCAGGACGCCTCCGCCCACTACGGCGCGGGCAGCTATCAGAGCTATGGCAGCTATACCCCGCCGGAGCCCGCCCGGAAGCGGAAAAAGGGCATGAGCGGCGGCGCGGTGGTGGCCATCTGTGTGGTCTGCGCGCTGCTGGCGGCGGCCCTGGGCGTGGGCGGCACCTGGTTTTATCTGCACGGCGGATTTGACGGGGCCGGGGACGCTCTGGCGCCGACGGCGGCGCCCACGCCCACGCCCCCCAACGACGGCCCTGCCCCCACCGCCGCGCCCACCCCGGAGGAGAGCCCGGCGGCAGCCGCCGCGGCGACTCAGGCGGACGCTGACGCCGCTGTTGGCGAGCGGATATATGACCTGGCGAAAAAGCAGGTGGTAGGCATCACCACCGAGATCACCTACACCAACTACTTCGGCCAGATCAGCTCCGCCAGCGTGTCCGGCTCCGGCTTCGTCATCAGCGACGACGGCTATATCATGACCAACAACCACGTGATCGAGGAGGCCCGCACCGGGGGCTACGAGGTGTCCGTGCTCATGTACGACGGCACGGAGTACACCGCCGACATCGTGGGCTACGACAGCGCCAACGACATCGCCGTGCTGAAGATCGACGCGGCGGACCTGGAACCTGTGGCGATGGGCGCCGCCGAGGATATCGTGGTGGGCCGGGAGATCTATCCCGTGGGCAACCCCCTGGGCGAGCTGAACTTCACCATGACCACGGGCATCATCTCCGCTACGGACCGGACCATCACCACCGACGCGGACAGCGCCCCCATCAACATGTTCCAGATCGACGCCGCGGTGAACAGCGGCAACTCCGGCGGCCCGGTGTACGACAGCGATGGAGAGGTCATCGGCGTGGTCACTGCCAAGACCAGCGCCACGGGCGTGGAGGGCCTGGGCTTCGCCATCCCCATTCAGGACGCGGCCCACATCGCCGACCAGCTCATCCAGTTCGGCTACGTCACCGACCGGGCCACTCTGGGCATCACGGCGGGCATCACCGTCACCGAGTCCATGGCGGAGCGGTACGGTCTGACCGTGGGCGCCTATATGCGCATCGTCACCCCGGACGGCCCCGCCGCCCAGGCGGGCGTCCAGGAGCGGGACATCATCACCGCCGTGGACGGCGTCCCCGTTACCGGGTACACAGAGCTGACGGGCATCGTGCGCACCTACGCGGTGGGCGACAGCGCCGAGCTGACCATCTGGCGCGGCGGCGAGACCCTCACCCTCACCGTCACCTTCGGTGAGAGCCAGCCTCCCGTGGAGGCCACGCCCGTCCCCCAGCAGGACCGGAGCCAGCAGTACCAGTACGGCTTCGGGGATATGGACGACTTCTTCCGCCAGTTCTTCGGCGGCTTCGGGTGGTAAAAATATCTGCTGACTAGCGCAGAGCGTCCCCGCCGGACAGGCGGGGGCGCTTTTGCTTGCAGAGTATGTTATACTGAAAAGCGGGAGGTGATGGGATGGCTCTGGAGGTGCTCTCTCCGGCGGGGGACCGGGAGAAGCTGATGATGGCGGCGCTCTACGGGGCGGACGCGGTGTATCTGGCCGGGCCCCGATACGGCATGCGGGCGGCGGCCGGGGCCTTCGGGCCCGAGGACATGGCCTGGGCCGTGGGTTGGTGCCACGGCCGGGGCGTGAAGGTCTATGTGACCGTGAACACCATCCCCACGGACGCTGAGCTGGACGCGCTGCCGGAGTATCTGGAGCAGCTGGACGCCGCCGGGGCGGACGGGCTGATACTGTCCGACCTGGGGGTGCTGGCCCTGGCGAAAAAATACGCGCCCCGGGCCGCGGTGCACATCAGCACCCAGGCGGGGGTGATGAACGCCGGGGCGGCCCGGATGTTTCATGATCTGGGGGCCAGCCGGGTGGTGCTGGCCCGGGAGATGAGCCTGGAGCAGATCGCCGCGCTGCGGGCCAAGGTCCCGGCAGCGCTGGAGCTGGAGGCCTTCTGCCATGGGGCCATGTGCGTATCCTTCTCCGGGCGGTGCGTGCTTTCAAACTATCTCACGGGCCGGGACGCCAACCGGGGCCAGTGTGCCCAGCCCTGCCGCTGGAAGTATCGGCTTATGGAGGAAAAGCACCCCGGAGAGCTGCTGGAGCTGACCGAGGACGGGGGAACGTATCTTTTCAACTCCCGGGACATGTGCATGATCGAGCATGTGCCGGAGCTGCTGGCGGCGGGGCTGGACAGCATCAAGATCGAAGGCCGGACCAAGTCCGCCTATTACGCCGCCGTCGTCACGGGGGCCTATCGCCACGCCGCGGACGCCGCCCTGGCGGGACAGCCGCTGGCGGAGGTTTGGAAAAACGAGGTATACGCGGTGAGCCACCGCCCCTATTCCACGGGGTTCTACTTCGGCCAGCCCGGCCAGTACACCGACGACGCCCGCTATTTCTCCCGCTATGACGTGATGGCGGCGGTGGAGCGGTGCGACGAGACGGGCCGGGCCCTTCTCACCCAGCGCAACCGCTTCTTCCCCGGGGACGAGCTGGAGCTGGTCATGCCCGGGGCGGCGCCTCTGACCTTCACGGCCGGGGAGATACGGGGCGGGGACGGCGCGCCCATCCAGGCCGCCAGCCACCCCAAGATGGAGCTATACATGACCCTGCCCGTCCAGGCCCCGCCGGGGTCCTTCCTGCGGAAGCGGCGGACGGAAAACAAACCGGGCCACGGCATAGAGCCGTGACCCGACTTTTTTGTATTCAATGCTCCCGGCACACCTGGAAGATGAAGAATTTCAAGTAATCCGAATCCTCGGCCCCCAGGAGGATGGGGTGGTCCGGCGCCTGGGTGCGAAATTCCACCTGCCGCAGCCGCACCCGCACGTTGTTGGCGGCCTGGCGCACGGTCTGAGCCAGCAGCGCCGCGTCCACGAAATGGGAGCAGGAGCAGGTGGCCAGATACCCGCCGTCCCGCACCAGCTGCAGTGCCCGCAGATTGATCTCCTTGTAGCCCTTCACCGCGTTTTTCACCGAGCCCCGGCTCTTGGCGAAGGCGGGCGGGTCCAGTATCACCAGGTCGAAGGACTCCTTCTTTTGGATGAGGGCCGGGAGGAACTGGAACACGTCCGCGCATTGGAACTGCACCCGGTCCGTCAAACCGTTGAGGGCGGCGTTCTCCCGGGCCTGGGCCACGGCCGGCTCGGAGGCGTCCACCGCCAGCACGCTTTTTGCCCCGGCCTGGGCCGCGTTCAAGGCAAAAGACCCGGTGTGGGTGAAGCAGTCCAGCACCTTCGCGCCCGGGCACAGGGGCCGGATGGCCCGGCGGTTATATTTCTGGTCCAGGAAAAACCCGGTCTTCTGCCCCTCGGCCACGTCCACCAGGTACCGGACCCCGTTCTCCACGATCTCCACCTTGGTGTCGAAGGCCGGGCCCAGAAAGCCCTTGACCCGGGGCAGGCCCTCCCGCTCCCGGACGGCCGCGTCGCTGCGCTCGTATACGCCCCGGATGGGCACGCCGTCCGCTGCCAGGGTCTCTTTGAGCAGCTCCAGGATGGTGGATCTCATCCGGTCGATGCCCAGGGCCAGGGACTGGACCACCAACACGTCGGCGAACTTGTCCACCACCAGCCCGGGCAGGAAATCCGCCTCCCCGAAGATCAGGCGGCAGGCGGCGGTGTCCACCGTGCGCTTGCGGTACTCCCAGGCGTTTTGCACCCGCCTGCGGAGAAAATCCCGATCGATGACGGCGCCCTCGTCCCGGCTCATCACCCGCACGGTGAGCTTGCTCCGGCGGTTGATGAACCCCTGGCAGAGGAAGCGGCCCCGAAAGTCCCGGACCGTCACCATGTCCCCGTCGGCGACCGCCCCGTCGATGGAAGCGATCTCGTTGTCATATATCCAGGGCCCGCCCGCCTTCAGCGCGCGGCCCTCCCCCTCTTTGAGGGTCACGATGGCAGTTGGCATATCATCCCGCCTTTCTGGAAGTATTTTACATAGAAACGCCGACCTCGTCAAGGATGTCGGTGTGTTCTATTGGCCAAGTAGGTGGGAGATCGAGGTTTTCAGCACCTTGGCCAGCAGCATCAGTTCGTAATCCGCTACTACCCGGTCCCCGGTCTCGATGCGGCTGATGGCTTTTTGGGTGAGCGGCACGCCCTCCACCTGCATCCGTGCCGCCAGCTGCTCCTGGCTCAGACCCAGCTGATCCCGGACTGCCCGCACCTGCGGCCCCGACAGATTGCACCGACCGTTGTACGCATATATCTTCATGGTCCCGTCTCCCCGCGCCATCCCAAAGATGGATATTCGCGATTGACTTTACCAGGAGTATGCGGTATTATTATCCTAATAATGACTAAACGGTCATTTTACTTACAGGAAAGAGAGGAAAAAGCAGTGGAGCTGTGGGAACGCATTGTAAAAGCAAGAACGACCGCGGGGATCAGTCAGACACAGGTTTGCCTGGCGCTGGGGGTGGAGCAGTCCGAGGTAGAGGCCTGGGAGAGAGGAGAAAAAGAACCCTCTATAGCACAGATGAACATGCTTTGCCAAGTGCTTGGTGTGGACCCTGAGTTTTTGCTCACGGGAAACGATCGTGTAGGGAAATTTACAAGGACATACACAGTGGTCGTAAAAGTGGACCGCGCCCATCGGGATAATGTTATATCGGGAATAAGAACTTTTTTCAGCGACAGCAAATACTGCATAGGCGGCGCGCTGCCTACCGGAAAGCTGTTGAGTGACTGCACAGCAGTGGAAATATCGCAGGCGCTGGATTTTCTCATACAGCAGGTGGCGGAGAATGATACGGTGATCCTGTGCAAAAGACTGCCCTATAACAGCATGGTCAATACCCTGGATATGTTTTATTGCAAGGGGAGCGTCTACGCATATTTCGACGAGGACGGCACAAGTCTGGGTCAGCTGCTCCAAAAGGAGCCAGCCGAGAGATACATATATGGGGAGCCGCGCTTTTCCTCTGCAAAAGGGATAGCAAAGCCGCCCGTTCCACCGATCAGCCAGACCCCCTGGCAGCCACCACAGCAGGCCGCGGCCGGAAAGAGCGGCGACGGGACGGTCCGCACCCTCGTCATCATTGCCTTGGTACTGTTGATCATCGTGTTGATAATCGCGCTGCTGTGAGGCGTCCCGCCCGGGCGGACATCCTCGTCGTCGGACTTGTGGCGCTGCTCTACGGCTGCAATCGGTTCCTTTGGTCGCACCATGCCGCCGGGGTTCTGGGGTGGTTTCTGCGCTGCTACTGCAACGATGTGCTGGCGGGGCTGGTGCTGGTGGCCATCGCCAACATCCTGCTGGCGCTGGGCGGCTGGAGGCGGCTCCCCTTTTGGGCGGGGGCGTGCCTGCTGCTTTTCTGCGGCGTGGTGTGGGAGTGCCTGGCCCCGGCGATGAAACCGTCGGCGGTGTTCGACCCCTGGGACTTTCTGGCCTATCAGTGCGGCGGCGGCATTTACTTTTTGCTGTATCGCCCAAAAGACAAAACATGACCCGCTGCTATGAGCAGCGGGTCATTATCATGTTCCTTCTCATTTCTCCCCCCGGAGCTTGACCAGGCGGTCCCGGATGACGGCGGCGTACTCGAACTCCAGCATCTGGGCGGCCTTGCGCATCTGCTTTTCCAGCTTCTCGATCTCCGCCTTCCGCTCGGCGGTGGTCATGTGGATGCCCGCGGCGGTGACGGCCTCCGCCTCCTCGGCTCCGGCGGATATCTCCATCATGTCCTTCACATCCTTGATGATGGTCTTGGGCACGATGCCGTGGGCCTGGTTGAAGGCATTCTGCTTGGCCCGGCGGCGCTCCGTCTCCCGGATGCAGGCGTCCATGGAGGGGGTGATCTCGTCCGCGTACATGATGACTTTGCCCTCGGCGTTCCGGGCGGCCCGGCCCACGGTCTGGATCAGGCTGGTCTCCGAGCGGAGAAAGCCCTCCTTGTCCGCGTCCAATATGGCCACCAGGGACACCTCCGGCAGGTCCAG
>CANROZ010000070.1 GCA_947632365.1 uncultured Oscillospiraceae bacterium | reverse complement strand
GGCAGCGCCATCGCCAGCTCTTCCATGGCCACGGAGATGATCAAGGGCAAGCCCATCGAGGAGGCCCTGGAGCTCTCGAACAAGGCCGTGGCCCAGGCGCTGGACGGCCTGCCCGCCCACAAGCTGCACTGCTCCGTGCTGGCGGAGGAGGCGGTCCGGGCCGCGGTGAAGGACTATTACGACAAGCAGGGCATCGCCTACGATCCGGCCCTGTTCGGCTGCGAGGACTGCGCCAAGGCCCACGAGCACGACCACACGCCCACGGACGCGTAAACGGTGCAGACGAACGCGCCGGACACGGCTGTGGCTGACCGCAGCCGCTTGGCCTACGGGCTGATCCTGACCCAGAGCGTCGTCTATGGCATGGGCGACCCCATCACCAAGCTGGTATACCGGGTGCTGCCCGTCTATCCGGTGATGGTGGTGCGGTATCTGCTGGCGCTGGCGATCCTGCTGGTGTTGTTCAGGCGGCGCATCGCGGCCGGACTGCGGGCCTGCCGGGTGGCGGACTGGCTGCTGCCCAGCCTGTGCATGGGCGGGGCGTTCATCATGGGCAACCTGGCGGTGGAGCGCACCGCGGCCACCAACTGTGCCTTTCTCCGGTCCCTGTCCTCGGTGCTGACGCCGCTGCTGGCCCTGGCGGTGTTTCGCAAGCGCTACAGCTGGCGGCATCTGCCCATCCTGGCGCTGGTGCTGGTGGGGATGTATCTGCTGTGCGGCCTGGGGGGCCTGGCCCGCTTTGGGGCGGGGGAGGCCTTTGCCCTGAGCCAGGCCTGTCTGCTGGCGGGCTCGCTGGTGTTCAGCCAGCGGTCCTTGAACAAAGTGGACCCCATCACCCTGACCACCATGATGACGGCTGCCTCCGCGGTGATGTCGGTGGTGTGCATGGTGATGTTGGGCGGCGGCTGGACCCTGACGGGCGCCACCGCGGGCACCTGGGCGGGCATCCTGTATCAGGCGGTGGGCTGCACCATCGCGGGGTACTTTTTGCAGAACACCGCGCTGAAGTACATTCCGTCCCGCCGGGTCTCACTGCTGCAGTGTGCCGCCCCGGTGATGACGGCGCTGTTCTCCCGGCTGATATTGGGCGAACGGCTGACCGCCGCCGGGATCGGCGGCGGGGCGCTGATCCTGGCCTGCGTGGCGGCGGAGATCATGATAAAGGACAAGGACGATGGCTGATAAGGCGCTGGTGGCGATGTCCGGCGGCGTGGATTCCAGCGTGGCCGCGCTGCTGATGCGGCGCGCGGGCTACGACTGCGTGGGCGTGACCATGAAGCTCTATGAGGGGCAGACGGCGGCGGACAGCAGGACATGCTGCACCGCTGACGACGCGGCGGACGCCCGGTCCGTGGCGGTCCGGCTGGGGATGCCCTTTTATGTGCTGAACCTGAAAGAGGACTTTGACCGGGATGTGATCGCCCCCTTTGTGGGGACCTATGAGGCCGGGGCGACGCCCAATCCCTGTATCGAGTGCAATCGGCGGCTGAAATTCTCCCGCCTGTGGGACAAATGCGTCCCCCTGGGATGCGCTGTGATGGCCACGGGGCATTACGCCCGGGTGGAGCGGCGCGATGACGGGCGGTGGCTGCTGCGCAAGGCGGTCCACGGGGAGAAGGACCAGAGCTATGTGCTCTACATGCTCACCCAGGACGAGCTTGCCCGCACCCGCTTCCCCCTGGGGGCGCTGACCAAGGAGCAGGTTCGGTCCCTGGCGGCGGAGAACGGCTTTCTCAACGCCCATAAGCGGGACAGCCAGGACATCTGCTTCGTCCCGGACGGGGATTACGCCGCTTTCATCCGGCGCTATACCAGAAAGGAGTATTCTCCCGGAGACTTTGTGGACGAGCGAGGCGCGGTGCTGGGCCGCCACAAGGGGATCATCGGCTACACCGTGGGCCAGCGGCGGGGCCTGGGGGTGGCGGCGGCGCGGCCGCTGTACGTGCTGCGCAAGGATATGGCCGCCAACGCCGTGGTCCTGGGGGAGAATGAGCGGCTCTTTTCCCGGCGGCTGCTGGCGCGGCACGTCAATCTCATCCCCTTTGACAGCCTGCCGGGACCTATCCATTGCAGCGCCCGGGTGCGCTACAGCCAGACCGAGCAGCCCGCCACGGTCACCCAGACCGGGCCGGACGAGCTGGAAGTGATATTCGATGAGCCCCAGCGGGCCGTCACCGCCGGACAGGCGGTGGTCCTCTATGACGGGGATCTGGTCCTGGGGGGCGGTACTATATGGGAAACGGAGGGACCGTGATGGAACGGGAAAAGGCGTGGGGGCTTCTCACCACGTACAATAAGGACCACTTCCACCTGCAGCACGCGCTGACGGTGGAGGGGGTCATGCGCTGGTACGCCAACGACCTGGGCTATGGCGGCGAGGCGGACTTCTGGGCCACGGTGGGCCTGCTGCACGACCTTGACTTTGAGATGTGGCCGGAGCAGCACTGCGTCAAGCAGCAGGAGCTGATGCGTCAGGCCGGGGTGGACGAGGCCACCATCCACGCCACCTGCAGCCACGGCTGGGGTCTGACGGGGGTGGACATGGAGCCCACGCTGGAGATGGAGAAGGTCCTCTTCGCTGTGGACGAGCTCACCGGGCTCATCGGCGCGGCGGCCCTGATGCGGCCCAGCAAGAGCGTACAGGATATGGAGGTCAAGAGCCTCAAAAAGAAGTTCAAGTCCACGGGTTTTGCCGCCGGGTGCAGCCGGGAGGTCATCCAGCGGGGCGCCGATATGCTGGGCTGGCCCTTGGAACAGCTGATGGAGAAGACCATCCTGGCCATGCGCTCCTGCGAGGCAGACGTGCAGGCGGCCATGGAGAAACTTTGAGCGCGCTCATTTTCTGAACGATTTAAAAGGAGGCGGCGTCATGAAAATTTCCACCCGCGGCCGATACGCCATCCGCACCATGGTGGACCTAGCCCAGCACAGCGGCGAGGGCCTGGTGACGCTGAAGGACGTGGCGGCCCGCCAGGAGCTGAGCCAGAAATACCTGGAGCAGATCGTGACCCAGCTGAGCAAAGGCGGTTTGGTGAAGGGCATCCGGGGACCCCAGGGGGGCTATCGCCTGGCCCGGGAGCCGAAGGATTACAACATCGGCGAGATATTGGAGCTGGTGGAGGGGAGCCTGGCCCCGGTGGAGTGCCTGGAGTCGGACGTGAACGCCTGCGACCGCTGCGCCAGCTGCGCCACGCTGGACATGTGGTCGGGGCTGTATAAGGTGGTCACGGACTACCTGGGCAACATCACCCTCCAGGACGTGGTGGACCGGGCCAATGCCGCTGTCGGGAACGACTACGTGATCTGAATCCTGCGTGCAGAGCGCCCCGGGATATCCCGGGGCACTTTTGTTGCAAAAAACTGTTGACAGGCCGGGAAAAAGGTGTATAATAGCATCATTCCCGGAAAACATATTAAACCAATAGGAAATAGGGGGATTTAACGATGGCTATCCATAAGTCGTTTCTGGAACTGGTGGGGAATACCCCGCTGCTGGAGCTGAGCAATCTGGAGAAGAAGCTGGGCCTGAAGGCCAAGGTCGTGGCCAAGCTGGAGTATTTCAACCCGGCAGGGTCCGTGAAGGACCGCATCGCCAAGGCCATGATCGAGGACGCGGAGGCCTCCGGGAAACTGAAGCCCGGTGCGGTGATCGTGGAGCCCACCTCCGGCAACACGGGCATCGGCCTGGCGGCCGTGGCGGCGGCCAAGGGGTACCGGATCATCCTGACCATGCCGGAGACCATGAGCGTGGAGCGGCGGAACCTCCTGAAGGCCTATGGCGCGGAGCTGGTGCTCACCGAGGGGTCCAAGGGCATGAAGGGGGCCATCGCCAAGGCGGACGAGATCGCCGCCGAGACGCCGGGGGCCTTCATCCCCGGCCAGTTCGTGAACCCGGCCAACCCCGCCGCCCACAAGGCCACCACGGGCCCGGAGATCTGGCGGGACAGCGAGGGCCAGGTGGATATCTTCGTGGCCGGCGTTGGTACCGGCGGCACCTTAACGGGCGTGGGAGAGTACCTCAAGGGGCAGAAGCCGTCGGTGAAGGTGGTGGCGGTGGAGCCCGCTTCCTCTCCGGTGCTCTCAAAGGGCGTGGCCGGAGCGCACAAGATACAGGGCATTGGCGCGGGTTTCGTGCCGGAGGTGCTGAACACCGGGGTCTATGATGAGATCATCTCCGTGGAGAACGAGGACGCGTTCGCGCTGGGCCGGGAGCTGGGCCGCACCGAGGGCATACTGGTGGGCATCTCCTCCGGCGCGGCGCTGTGGGCGGCCATCGAGCTTGCCAAGCGCCCGGAGAACGAGGGCAAGACCATCGTGGTCCTGCTGCCTGACACCGGAGACCGCTATCTCTCCACCCCCATGTTCCAGGAATAAGTTTTTCACCGCAGACCGTAGCAGAGAAAAAGCCCCTGTCGAGAGACAGGGGCTTTTGCACATGGAATGGTTTACTTTGTCAGCACCTCCAGCGCGGCCAGACGGGCCGCCACGCAGAACAGCTCCACCGCCTGTTCCAGCTCGGACAGGCTGGGGAAGGTGGGGGCGATGCGGATCACGTTGTCCTGAGGGTCCTTGCCGTGGGGGAAGGGGGCCCCGGCGGGGGTGAGCACCAGTCCCGCCTCTTTGCACAGGGCCACACACCGGGTGGCGGTGCCGGGCAGCCCCTCATAGGCCACGAAGTAGCCGCCGTGGGGGCGGTTCCACTTGGCGATGCCCCGGGGGGCGATCTCGGCGTCCAGAGCGCCCAGAACGCACTGGAACTTGGGCCGGACGATGGCGGCGTGCTTTTTCATATGGGCCCGCACCCCAGCCGCGTCCTTCAAAAAGTGGACGTGCCGAAGTTGGTTGATCTTGTCGTGGCCGATGGTCTGCACGCCCATCTGGCGGGCGATGAACTTGATGTTGTTCTCGCTGGCGGCCAGCACGGACACCCCGGCGCCGCCGAAGGTGATCTTGCTGGTGGAGGCGAACTCGTACACCATGTCCTCGCTGCCCTGCTCCCGGCAGGCATCGAAGATGTTCAAAAGCGCGTCGTCCTGCTCCTCGAAGCCGTGGACGCAGTAGGCGTTGTCCCAGAACACGCGGAAGTCGTCCGCGGCGGGCTTCAGCGCGGCGATGGCCCGGACGGTCTCGTCAGAGTAGGTGATGCCGGAGGGATTGGAGTACTTGGGCACACACCACATGCCCTTGACGGCGGGGTCGGATTCCACATACTTCTTCACCATGTCCATATCCGGTCCGGTGGGCAGCAGGGGGATGTTGATGAGCTCAAAGCCAAACTCCGCCGTGATGGCGAAGTGGCGGTCATAACCGGGCACCGGGCAGAGGAACTTCAGCGGACCCTGCTGGCCCCAGGGCTTGCTGCCGCCATAGACGCCCAGCAGCAGGGCCCGGACCACGCTGTCGTACATCAGGTTCAGGCTGGACTGGCCGCCCACGATGATGTTTTTCGGCTCCAGGCCCAAAACGTCCGCGAACAGCGCCTTGCACTCCTCAGTGCCTGTGGGCTCGCCATAGTTGCGGGCGTCGGTGCCCTTGGCGGTGTGGGCCAGGGAGGCGGGGTCCAGAGCCAGCATGTCCATAGACAGGTCCAGCTGGGTGGGGTTGGGCTTGCCCCGGGACATGTCCAGTTTCCGGGGGACGGCCTTCAGGGCCTCATATTGCATACGAACGGCCTCCAGCTCGGCGGCCAGTTCTTTTTTATCCATATCGAGATAGCTTTTCATGACGATCACCTTTCCTTGCCTGAACTTTCCTCCAGTATAGGCGTTTCCCGGTGGATTTGCAACAGGAACTTTCCCGGCGCGCCCTTCGCTTTTTGCCGGAGATGTGCTATACTGTATGCGTGGAAAGGAGGCGGCGGCATGGATCAGGCACAGCGCCGGGCCTATCTCATCGACGCCCTGCTGCGGGAGCAGCCCCGGTACCGGGGCGTGGGCGTGCCCGGGGACGAGGGGGAGCAGCGGCGGCTTCTGCGCTCGCTGATGAACGTGCGCCCGGCGGCGCCCATCGGGGAGGATTTCCTCCGGGTGCAGGACGAGTATCTCCAGGAGGAGCTGGCCCGCAAGGGGATCACGGATATCCGGGACCTGGATCCAGTGGAGGAAGGGCTCTATCTGTGGCGGGGAGACATCACCACACTGCGCTGCGACGCCATCGTGAACGCGGCCAATTCCGGCCTGACCGGATGCTATGTGCCCTGCCACGCCTGCATCGACAACTGCATCCACACCTTTGCCGGGGTGCAGCTGCGGCTGGACTGCGCCCGGCTCATGCAGGAGCAGGGCCGCCCCGAGCCCACGGGCCGCGCCCGGATCACCCCCGCCTATGACCTGCCCTGCCGCTATGTGCTCCACACCGTGGGGCCCATCATATCCGGTCCGGTGACGGCCCGGGATAAACAGCTTCTGGCCGACTGCTATCGGTCCTGCCTGGACCTGGCGGCGGAAAAGGGCCTGGAGAGCGTGGCCTTTTGCTGCATCTCCACCGGGGAGTTCCACTTTCCCCGGCCGCTGGCGGGACGCATCGCCGTGGACACCGTCCGGGCCTGGCGGCGGCGACATCACAGTGAGATGAAGGTGATCTTCAATGTTTTCGGAGAGGCCAATACGGCCGTCTACAGAGAGCTTTTCGGTCTTGATCGATAAGCTGCGCCGGGCGCTGAAGGAGGCGGACGCGGTGGTCATCGGCGCCGGGTCGGGGCTCTCCACAGCGGCGGGGTTCGACTACGGCGGGGAGCGGTTTTATCAGTACTTTGCCGATTTTGCGGAGAAGTACGGCATCCGGGATATGTACTCCGGCGGGTTCTATCCCTTTGCCAGCCAGGAGGAGTACTGGGCTTGGTGGAGCCGCTTTATCTTCATCAACCGCTATATGGACCCGCCAAAGCCCCTGTATCAGCGGCTGCTGGAGCTGGTGCGGGACAAGGACTATTTCGTGCTCACCACCAACGTGGACCACTGTTTCCAGAAAGCGGGGGTCGACAAGGCGCGGCTTTTTTACACCCAGGGGGATTACGGGCTGCTCCAGTGCTCGGTGCCCTGTCGGCAGGAGACTTATGAGAATGAGCCGCTGATCCGCGAGATGGCGGAGCGGCAGCGGGATATGCGGGTTCCCACGGAGCTGATCCCCCGCTGCCCCCGGTGCGGAAAGCCCATGATGCCGAATCTGCGGGCGGACGAGCGGTTCGTGGAGGACGGGGGCTGGCACGCCGCCGCGGTGCGGTACAGGGATTTTCTCCAGACCCGCCGGGGGCGGGTTCTGTTCCTGGAGCTGGCCGTTGGATTCAATACGCCCGGCATCATCAAGTACAGCTTCTGGCGGCTGACCGAGGAAAATCCGGCGGCGGTGTATGCGTGCCTGAACCGAAGCAAGGCCTTTGCCCCGGAGAAGATCGCGGACCGTTCCATCTGCATCAACGGCGATATCGCCCGGGTGCTGGCGGCGCTGTGAGCGGGACCGATGGAGGTCACAAATTGTAACCAAATGTTATTAATTGTTACTATTTCTTAGCGCATACTTCATACTGGTAATTTATAATAAGGACATCGACAACGCTGTACAGCGCCGTGGGTCGCAGCCGCCCCTGGGATGGGCGCCTGTTTCCGGCGCGAGGAGGGTAAGACATGCCTAGGGGAAGAGACGACAGATACGACCGTTACCAGCAGGACGACCAGCCCCAGCGCCAGGGCCGTCACAGCCGGGACGACGAGTATGACGAGAACTACGAGCAGTACGACGATCATTACAGCTCGGACGACGGCTATGACGAGTATGATACCTATGACGACGGCTATGATGACAGCTACCAGCAGCCTGTGAGCCGGGGCGGCCAGGTCAGCCGCGGCGGCCAGGTCAATCGCGGCGGCCAAGTCAACCGCGGCGGTCAGGCCAATCGGAGCGGCCAGGTCAACCGCAGCGGCCAGGCCAACCGGAGTGGCCAGGTCAACCGGAACAGCCAGGTCAATCGCGGCGGCCAGCAGCGGCCCCGGGGCGGGCAGAGCGATCCCCGCTATGACCGTTACTATGAACAGCCCCGCCGGGACACGGGCATCCGCTATGACCGCTATGAGAGCTATGGCTACTACGACGATGGCGGAAAGAAGAAGAGCAAGACGGGCCTGATCGTCACGCTGGTGGTGGTCATCCTTCTTCTGCTGGCGCTGGAGGTATTCATGATGACCCGGTGCTCCCGGGAAGAACCGACTGTTCAGCAGCCTGCCAATATGCCCTCCCAGTCGGAGCAGTTCGTAGCGCCCACGGCGCTGCCCACGGATGTGCCCGCGGCGGAGACTCCGGCCCCGGCTCAGGATACCCCGGTGCCCACCCTGGCGCCCACGCCCGCGCCGCCTCCCACTCTGGCGCCCTCGCCGACCCCGGAGCCCACGGTGGCGCCCGGCACGGTGGTGGCCAGCGGCACCGCCTCCTCTGACACGGGCACGAATCTGCGCCTGGATGTGAAGTGGGAGGCCACCGATATGGGCGGCGGCACCACCCGCCTGGCCATCACAGGCACGGTGCACTCCTATCGGCTGCAGGTCATGGGCCGCAACGTGACGGTGAAGTTCGGCAGCCACTCCACCACGGTGAAGGGCAACGCCATCATGATCGACGAGAACGTGGAGAGCAATACGGAGCTGTTCTCCACCACCATGGACGTGTCCACCGGAGAGACAGGCACGCTGGAGGTCAGCTGGGACTACAACGGCACCTACAGCAAGGTGTCTCTGCCCACGGTGACCGCCTCCGCCAACATCAGCTACTGAGTCAAAAAAGAAGTGCCCGCCGGATGCGCTGCATCCGGCGGGCTTTTGTCTGTCCCGGTATCAGTAATTTTCCGCGTGGACCTCGAAATAGGCCTGGGGATGGGCGCACACCGGGCATACCTCGGGGGCGGCGGTGCCCACGATGATGTGGCCGCAGTTGCGGCACTCCCACACCTTGACCTCGCTCTTGGCAAAGACCTGGGCGGTCTCCACGTT
>CANROZ010000069.1 GCA_947632365.1 uncultured Oscillospiraceae bacterium | reverse complement strand
CCTTATTTTTTCGGTCTCAGGATCAGGTTGACCAGGCGATTCTTCACCACGATGGTCTTGACGATCTCCATGCCCTCTATGGCCCGGGCCACCTTGGCGTCCGCCTTGGCCGCCTCCACGACGGTCTCATCGGGGGCGTCGGCGGGCACCTGGACGGTGCTCTTCAACTTGCCGTTGATCTGCACGGCCAGTTCCTTCGTCTGCTCCACCATCTTGGCCTCGTCGTACTGCGGCCAGCTCTGGCCCATGGCCCGGCCCGCGAAGCCCAGCATCTCCCACATCTCCTCCACGATATGGGGCGCGAAGGGGCTCAGCAGCTCCAGCAGGATGCGCATATCGCCCTTGCTGGGTTTGGACTTATAGAACTCGTTGACCAGGGTCATCATGGCGGCGATGGCGGTGTTGAACTTCATCTCCTCGATGTCCTCGGACACCTTCTTGATGGTCCGGTGCAGGATGGCCTCGTTGGCGGCGGTCACATCCTCCCCCTCCGGTCCGGCCTCGGCCAGGGCCCAGACCCGGTCCAGGAACTTCTTGCAGCCCTTCACCGCGTTATCGGACCAGGCGGCGGCCTTCTCAAAATCGCCGATGAACATGGTGTACAGCCGCATCGTATCCGCGCCGTAGTCCCGGACGATATCGTCCGGATTGACCACGTTGCCCAGGGACTTGGACATCTTCACGCTGGGCCGCTCGGCCATCTCGCCGTATTTCTCCACCAGGTGGGCCTTGGCGGCCTCCTCGCTGCCGAACTCGTCGATGAGCTGCTTCTGCTTGTCGGGAGACATGCAGCTGAAGCAGTGGGGGTTCTGACCCAGGATCATGCCGTGGCTGGTGCGCTTGGCATAGGGCTCCTTGGTGGGCACCACGCCGATATCATAGAGGAACTTGTGCCAGAACCGGGAGTAGAGCAGGTGCAGGGTGGTGTGCTCCATGCCGCCGTTGTACCAGTCCACCGGGGACCAGTAGTCCAGCGCCTCCTTGGAGGCCAGGGCCTTGTCGTTGTGGGGGTCCATATACCGCAGGAAGTACCAGCTGGACCCGGCCCACTGGGGCATGGTGTCTGTCTCCCGCCGGGCGGGTCCGCCGCAGCAGGGGCAGGTGGTGTTGACCCAGTCGGTCATCTTGCTAAGCGGGCTCTCGCCGTCGTCGGTGGGCTCATAGCTCTCCACATCCGGCAGCAGCAGGGGCAGCTGGTCCTCCGGCAGAGGCTGCCAGCCGCATTTCTCGCACAGCACCATGGGGATGGGCTCGCCCCAGTACCGCTGGCGGGAGAACACCCAGTCCCGGAGCTTGTAGTTCACCTGGGCGTGGCCGATGCCCTTCTCCTCCAGCCACTTGGTGATGACCGGGATCGCCTCCCGGACCGTGAGGCCGTTGAGAAACTCCGAGTTGACCAGTATCCCGATGTCGTCCTTGGCGGTAAAGGCGGCCTTCTGCACGTCCTCGCCGCCGGAGACCACCTCGATGATCTCGCAGCCGAACCTTTTGGCAAACTCCCAGTCCCTGTCGTCATGGGCCGGGACGGCCATGATAGCGCCCGTGCCGTAGGTGGCCAGCACGTAATCGGAGATGAAGATGGGTATCTGGCGGCCGTTGACGGGGTTCACCGCCGCCACGCCGTCCAGGCAAACGCCCGTCTTTTCCTTGTTCAGCTCCGTCCGCTCCAGATCGCTCTTGGAGGCGGCGGCATACTGATATGCTTGCACATCGGCGGCGTTTTTCAGCAGGGGCATCCATTTTTTCACCAGCGCGTGTTCCGGGCTCAGCACCATATAGGTGGCGCCGAACAGGGTGTCCGGCCGGGTGGTGAAGACCACGATATCGTCTCCGGTGGTAGCCTTGAAGGTGACCTCGGCGCCTGTGGAGCGGCCGATCCAGTTGCGCTGCTGGAGCTTGACCCGCTCGATGTAATCCAGCTCGTCCAGATCGTCGATGAGCCGCTGGGCATAGGCGGTGATCCGCAGCATCCACTGGCTCTTCTCCTTTTGGATGACCGGGGAGCCGCACCGCTCGCAAACGCCCTCCACGACCTCCTCGTTGGCCAGCACGCACTTGCAGGAGGTGCACCAGTTCACGGGCATGGTGGCCTTGTAGGCCAGGCCCTTTTTCCACAGCTGCAGGAATATCCACTGGGTCCACTTATAGTATGTAGGATCCGTGGTATCCACCACCCGGTCCCAGTCGAACCCAAAGCCCAGCATCTTTAGCTGCCGGGTGAAGTTCTCGATGTTCTTTTGGGTGACGATGGCTGGGTGGATATGGTTTTTGATGGCGTAGTTCTCCGTGGGCAGGCCGAAAGCGTCGAACCCAATGGGGAACAGGACGTTATACCCTTCCATCCGCTTTTTCCGGGTAACGATATCCATGGCCGTGAAGGGCCGGGGATGGCCCACATGCAGGCCCTGCCCGGAGGGATAGGGAAACTCGATCAGCCCGTAGAACTTGGGGCGGGCATCGCCCGTCTTGGCGGCGTAGGGCTTCTCCTTTTCCCAGATGCCCTGCCATTTTTTCTCGATGCGGTCAAATTCGTATGCCATGCCTTATGCCTCGACTATCTCGTTGATATCCACGTCCAGAGCGTCGTTCCAAAGCCGCTCCAGGCTGTAAAATTCCCGGGCCTCCCGCTGGAAGATGTGTACCACCAGGCACCCGAAGTCCAGCAGCAGCCAGGTGCTGTTGCGGGACCCCTCCCGGCGCAGCGGGGGCATCCCGGCCTGGGACAGGACCCGGTCCACCTCGTCGTACAGCGTGCGCACATGGGGCGTGGAGTTGGCCGTGCAGATGCAGAAATAATCCGCCAGCACGGTCAAATCGGTGGTCTTCAAAAGGCGGATGTCCGTGGCCTGCTTGTCCGCCAGGGCCTTCACTGCCAGCTTTGCCGCTTCAAAAGGTTCCATATGTTCTCCCCCGTTTATTTCTCTTGCGCCGCCCATGGGATGGGCGAGGCGCCTTTTTCTTCCAATTTCTTCAAATAATACTCCCGCGTCCGGGCCGTGTCCGGGTGGATGGGCTCTCCCTGCTCCTCCAGAAACGCCAGCGTCCGTCGCAGACACAGCTCCGTGGCCGCGTCCAGATCGATAAAGGCCGCTTTTCGTATGGCCTCCAGGGCCGGATAGGGCTTGCGGCTCTCCTCGATGGCGTCCGCCAAAAATACGATCTGCTCCAGCAGCGTCATGTCCGGCCGCCCTGTGGTGTGCCAGCGGATGGCATTCACGATATGCTCCGGCGCGCCGAATCCGTCCGCCGCGAAAGCCGCGCCCGTTCTGGCGTGGAGCAGCCGATCGTTTTCCAGCTCCCACTTATCGGGTATGATATCATATTTTTCGCACATACGCAACTGCTCGTCCCGGGTGAGTTTTTTCGTGCAGTCGTGCAATATGGCGGCCTCCGCCGCGTCGCCGGAATCGGCGCCCCAGCGCTCCGCCAGGGCCCTGGCCATGGTCTCGGCGCCCCGGACATGCTCCACCCGGGTGGGTTTGAGATAGGCATACGCCCTCTCCCGCAGCCACGCAAGGTCCGGCTTCGCCTCGTAGAGCCGATGGCGGATGATATAGGCGTACACGCCCTCGCAGAGGTATTCCCGGCCCTGGCGCCGGGGCAGCAGCGAACGCACCTGGGTGGAGGACACCTCCAGCGGCTGGCCCGTCAGCTGATAGACGCGGGCGCCATACTTTCGTCGCAGACATACCGCCTGGGCGGCGATCTCCTGCTCCCGGCCCGACTCCCGGGCAAACACCGCGAGACTGGCCTGGGCCATGATGTAGACCGGATCATGCCAGCTCTCGATGGACAGCAGCATGTCCGTGCCCATGAGGAAGATGAGTTCCGCGTCGGGATACTGCTCCCGCAGCTCCCGCAGGGTATCGGCGGTGTAGCTGGGTCCCTCCCGGCCGATCTCGATCCCCGAGGCCTCGCAGCCGGGTATCTCGACCGCCGCCAACGCCGTCATCTCCAGGCGCTGCTCCGCTGTAGGGCTGCCCGACGCCAGCGCCTTGTGGGGCGGCACGGCCGCCGGGACCAGCAGCGTCATCGCTGGCTGTAGGGCATCTATGGCGGTCTGCACCGAGCGGATGTGGCCCAGATGGGGCGGGTTGAAGCTGCCCCCGTAGATCAGTATCCGCATCGCTCAGTCCTTCGGCAGGATTATTTTCGCCCCGTCGGCGCGCTTTTTATACAGCACGAACACCTTGCCGATGACCTGCACGCCCTCGGCCCCGCAGGCCTGGCACAGCATCTGCTGGGCCTCGGCGGCGGTGTACAGGCAGTTCTCCTGCACCCGTCCCTTCACCAGCTCCCGGGCCGCCAGGGCGTCCCGGACCTCGGCCAGCACAGGCTCCGTGATCCCTGCCTTGCCGATGTATATGATGGCCTCCTCCTTCTGCGCCAGACCGCGCAGATAGGCCCGCTGTTTTCCTGTCAGCATCGTCCCTCCAACTCCTTGGCAAACCCGGCCAGGGCCCTGGCCCGGTGCGATATCTGGTTTTTCACGTCCTCCCCCAGACTGGCGAAGGAGCCCTCATACCCGTCCGGGCAGAACACCGGATCGTAGCCGAACCCGCCGCTGCCCGCCGGGGCCTCCAGGATGCGGCCGGGGCACTCCCCCCGGGCCCGGAGCACGCTCCCGTCCGGGAACACGCAGCAGATGCAGCTGACGAATTTGGCCTCCCGGTCGGTCACGCCCGCCAGCTTTTCCAGAAGATATTCATACTTCTGCTGGTCTGTCCAGGCCTTACCGCCGCCGAATCGGGCGGAATGGACCCCGGGGCCCCAATCCAGGGCCTTGACGCACAGCCCCGAGTCGTCCGCCACCGCAGGCAGGCCCGTGGCGGCACAGACGGCACTGGCCTTCAAATAGGCGTTTTCCTCAAAGGTCTCGCCCGTCTCCTCCACGTCCAGCGCACAGCCCGCCTCGGCCTGGGAGACGACCTGCATGCCCATGGGCTCCAATATCTCCCGGAACTCCCGGAGCTTCCCCTTATTGCCCGAGGCAAGAACGAACCGCTGCCCGCTCATTGCACCATGGCCTCCGCGAACTCTCTCGCATCGAAGGGCCGCAGGTCCTCCGCACCCTCGCCCACGCCCGCCAGCTTCACGGGCACGCCCAGCCGCTGGGCGATGGAGAACACCACACCGCCCTTGGCGGTGCCGTCCAGCTTGGTGAGCACGATACCCGTCACCCCGGCGGCCTTGGCAAACTGCTCCGCCTGGATCAGGCCGTTCTGGCCCGTGGTGGCGTCCAGCACCAGCAGTATCTCGCAGTCGGCCCCTGGCAGCTCCCGGCCGATGATGCGGGTCAGTTTGGTCAGCTCGTTCATCAGGTTCTGCTTGTTGTGCAGCCGTCCGGCGGTATCCACGATCATGATATCCGCGTCCCGGGCCTTGGCGGCGTTGCAGGCGTCGAACACCACCGCGCCGGGATCGCCGCCCTCACCGTGGCGGACGATATCCGCTCCGGTCCGGTCCGCCCAGATGCCAAGCTGCTCCGCCGCCGCGGCACGGAAGGTGTCCGCCGCGCACAGCAGCACCTTTTTTCCCTCGTCCACATAGCGCTTGGCCAGCTTTCCGATGGTGGTGGTCTTGCCCACGCCGTTGACGCCCACCATGATGATCACGGCAGGCTTGGTGGCGAGACGCAGCTCCGGGGAGCCCGCCTTCTCCATCTCCTCTGTAAGGATCTCCGTCAGCTTTTCCTGCACCTCGGGGCCCTTCAGGCCCTTGGCCTGGCGCAGAGCGTCCACGGCGGCCTCCGCCGTCTCCACCCCCGCATCCGCCAGGATGAGCCGCTCCTCCAACTCGTCCAGAAAGTCCTCGTCCACCCGCGAAAAGGCGGAAAACAGCCCGCCCAGCAGGCCCTTTTTCTTTTCCTTGAACAGTGCCATCGTTTACTCTCCCATGCCTCGCAGAGTTCGGCTCCGCAGAGCCGAATAAAGTCGGATATGATTTCCGGGGACATGCGCCTCGGAAATCATTCTTCTCAGCCCGCAAACGTGCGCGCTTTGCGCGTGCGCTGCAGCGGGCTGCATCCTTCTCGTTTGCATGCGCGCATGCAAACGACTTAGTTTTCGGCGGTCTTCTGGGCCTCGGCCAGGTCCAGTTCGATGACCCGGGACACGCCCTTCTCCTGCATGGTCACGCCCAGCAGAACGTCCGCCTTCTCCATGGTGCCCCGGCGGTGGGTGATGACCACGAACTGGGTCTTGTCCAGCCGATGCAGATACTCGGCGAACCGCAGCACATTCTCCTCGTCCAGCGCCGCCTCGATCTCGTCCATGACGCAAAACGGCGTGGGCTTCAGCCGCAGGATGGAGAAATACAGCGCGATGGCCACGAAGGCCTTCTCGCCGCCGGAGAGCAGGCTGATATTGCTCACCGCCTTGCCGGGGGGCTGGACCTTGATCTCGATGCCGCAGTTGAGCACGTCGCTCTCGTCCTCCAGCCGCAGCGACGCCTTGCCGCCGCCGAACAGCTCCAGGAACGTGGCGCGGAAGCTCTCGTCGATGGCCTTGAACTCCCGGGTGAATATCTCCTCCATCTGGCTGGTGATGTCACCGATGATGGTAAGCAGCTCCCCCTTGGCCTTGGCGATGTCGTCCCGCTGCTCGGTGAGGTAGTCGTACCGCTCCCCCACCCGCTTGCTCTCCTCGATGGCGCCCAGGTTGGGGGTGCCCAGCTCCCGTATCTGGCGGCGCAGCTCGGCGATGCGGCGATTGGCGGCGGCCAGGCTCTCGATGGGCTGGCGCTGGGCCTGAGCCGCGGTGCGGGTCAGCTCGTAGCTGTCCCACAGCTTGTCCACGATCTGTTTCTCCTCCATCTCCGCAGCCAGGGTCTGCCGCTCGATGGACGCCACCAGTCGCTCCTGCTCGATGAGGGCCTCGTTCTGCCGCTGGGCGTCCTTGTCCGCCTGGGTCCGCTTGGCCTCCAGCTCCAGCTTCTGGCCTGTGATGGCGCGCAGCTGCTCCCGCATATCCTCCGCCTGCTTGGCCAGCTCCTGGCCCCGGGCCTCGTTCTGCCGCAGCGATTCGTCGATGGCGGCATTTTTCCGCTCATACTCCGCCAGCAGGTCCCGGCGCTGCTCGCCGCCCGCCAGCATGGCGTCCTTCACATCCGCCAGCTGCTTGGCGCTGGCTGCCTTGGCATCCCGCTCCGCCTGGAGAGATGCCTCCTCCTGCCGGACCTGGCTGAGCTCCTGGCCCGCCACGTCCATGTCGTACCGGGCCGCGGTCAGCTCCCGCTCGGCGGTCTCCAGAGCGGCGGTCTTTTCCTCCAGGCGGCTTTGGAGCACCTGGTGCTGCTTTCTCAGCTTCTCCAGCTCGTTGGCCCGGCTGAGAACGCCCGTGCCCTTGGCGGCGCTGCCGCCGGTCATGGAGCCGCCCGCGTGGATCATCTGACCGTCCAGAGACACGATGCGAAATTCGTTTTTATGCCGCTGGGCGATGGTCACCGCGTCCGCCAGCGTCTCGGCGATGACGGTGCGGCCCAGCAGATTCTCAAAGATGTTCTGATACTGGCCGTCAAAGCTCACCAGCTCCAGCGCCAGGCCCAGATAGCCCTCCTCCCCTTTGGGGAGCTGCCGCAGCACATTGCCCCGGATGGCGCTCAGGGGCAGGAAGGTGCCCCGGCCGCTGTCCAGGCGCTTCAATAGCTCGATGGCCCGCTTGCCGTCCTCCGGCTCGTCCACCACGATGTTCTGGGCCGCGGCCCCCAGGGCCGTCTCGATGGCCAGGGTGTAGCGGTCCTCGGCGCGGACCAGGTCCGCCACCGGGCCGTGGATGCCCTGCAGGCTGCCCCGGCGCTTGGCCTGCATCACCGTCTTGACCGCCCGGTTGTAGCCCTCGTAATCCTTCTCCATCTCCGCGAGCATGGTGATGCGGTTGGCCATGCTCCGGCCGTCCACGGTGAGGCGTGTCACCTCGTCCCGCAGGGCGGACAGTCTGTTCTCCCGGCCGGACATCTTCATCCGGTGACCGTTCACGATATTGGACAGCTGTTCGATCCGCCCGGCCAGGTCCTGGCCCTGCTTCTCCACCGCCTGCACCCGCTCCTGGAGCTGGGCGATCTGCTCGTCCAGGGCGGCGATCCGCCCGGCGTCCTGGGACATATCGCTGCGCAGTCGGTCCATGCTGTCCAGATTGCTCTTCTTATCCGCCGCCAGCACCGCCGCCGCCTGCCTGTTGTCCCCGATGGCGGCCTCCTTGTCGGTGAGCCGCTCCCGGATAGCCTCCATCTCCAGGTCCTTCTCCCGCATCCGCTGAGAGATGTCCTCGCTGCGCTGGTAGTTGGCGGTCACCGCGGCGCGGGCCCTCTCCAGCTCCGCCTTGGCAGCCTCATAGCTCTGGCGGATGGATTCGGTCTGGCCGGAGAGCTTGTCCAGGCTCTCCATCCAGGCGGACACCTCGATGTCCCGCAGCTCCGCCTGCAGCTTCAGATACTTCTCCGCCACCGCCGCCTGCTTGCGCAAAGGGGTCAGCTGCATCTCCAGCTCCTCGATCTTGTCCCCCACCCGCAGCATGGCGTCGTCTGTGGCGGACAGCTTGCGCTCCGCCTCCTCCTTGCGGAAACGGAAGCGGGAGATGCCCGCCGCCTGCTCGAATATCTCCCGGCGGTCTGTGCTCTTGGCTGAGACGATCTCGCTGATGCGCCCCTGGCCGATGATGGAATAGCCGTCCCGGCCAAGGCCCGTGTCCATGAGAAGCTCGTTCACGTCCCGGAGGCGAACGGATTCTTTGTTGATGTAATATTCGCTGTCCCCGCTGCGGTAATAGCGGCGGGAGATGGCCAGCTCGTCGCTGTCCAGAGGGAAGATACGGGCGGAGTTATCCAGGATGAGGGTCACCTGGGCAAAGCCCAGCTTGCCCCGCTTTTCCGTGCCGCCAAAGATCACGTCCTCCATCTTGCCGCCCCGGAGCGCCCGGGTCCGCTGCTCGCCCATGACCCACAGCACCGCGTCGGATATATTGGACTTGCCGGACCCATTGGGCCCGACGATCATGGTCACGTCCTTTTCAAACAGGATCGTGGTCTTATCCGGAAAGGACTTGAACCCCTGTATCTCCAGCGCCTTTAAATACAAAATCTTATACCTCAGTACCAGTTTTATGCCAATGAAAACACAAAATATAGTATACCTTAATTATAGGCCCGCGTCAACCAAAACCACACCATCCCCGGCGTTTTCCACTGTGGGAGTTACAATGAAGTGTGACAGGTGAAGAAAGAAAGAAAAAGATAGTGAATAGGGATAGCCTGTGTTAAGG
>CANROZ010000068.1 GCA_947632365.1 uncultured Oscillospiraceae bacterium | reverse complement strand
TACTCTTACTGACCATTTTACAAGTTCGTGTGCCGCCCGGCACTGGTTATAAAGTAACCAACTTATAAAACTTGAGCTTTTAACTCAATCAATAAGGCAGCTCGCGCTGCCAGCCGCTGACGCGGCGATCGGCATTCGACCCGGCTGTCCGTGTGGCCTTGGCCGTTTCAGGGGAAACGGCGGTCGCATCCTGCTTCGGAAAGAGACTTTCCAATTGAGACGGGACACATTGTATCAACAGGCCGCACTGTTGTCAAGAGATAAATCGATTTTTGCGGCCCTGCGGCGAAAAAGGCGCGGGCCCCGGACAGCTGTCCGGGGCCCGCGGTGTTCAATGCTCTTGTTTTTTCCGTATCATCAGCACCAGACCGAGGCCGCCCAGGCACAGTAGCATGATGGCTGCGTACAGCGCCACAGGGGTCTCATCCCCGGTCGCGGGGGCCGCACCATTAGTGGCGGTGGGCTTGGCTGTGGGGCTGGTCGTGGGACTGGTCTCAGAGTCCGGGGAGGGACTGGTCTCGGGGTCCGGAGAGGGACTGGTCTCGGGGTCCGGGGAGGGGCTGGTCTCAGGGTCTGGGGAGGGGCTGGTCTCAGGGTCCGGAGAGGGGCTGGTCTCAGGGTCCGGGGAGGGACTGGCCTCAGGGTCTGGGGAAGGACTGGCCTCGGGGTCCGGAGAGGGACTGGTCTCGGGGTCCGGGGAAGGACTGGTCTCGGGGTCCGGAGAGGGGCTGGTCTCAGGGTCCGGGGAAGGGCTGGTCTCAGGGTCCGGGGAAGGACTGGCCTCAGGGTCCGGGGAAGGGCTGGTCTCGGGGTCCGGATCGGTCTCGCCGCCCACGGATGCGGGCTGGGTCTTGCGCCGGACATAGACGCTGCCGCCGTGGGCGTAGCTTATGTACAGATACTCCCCGTCGGTGGTCAGGCCGATCTGATCGGCGTCGGTGGAGACGGCCAGCTCGCCCACCTGTGTCCAGGTCCCGGCGGCGGGGTCGTACTGATAGACCCGGGTGCCGCCGCTGTTGGCGGAGACCAGGTAGAGCGCGCCGTCGATCACCACGGCCTTTGAATCCGTCGAGGTGATCGTCTTGTCGGAGACGGCGCTCCAATCGCCGCCGTCATAGGTCCAGACGGTGGTGCCGCTGCTGTCGGAGGTGACCACCGTCAGCTTGCCGCCCGGCGCGGCCAGACTGTAATTGAGCGCCGTCTTGATGGTCCCGTCAGAGACAGCTTTGCCAGTGCTGTCGTAGACCGTGACGATCTGGTCAGCCTGGCGGACGGCGGTATAGAGGCCGCCGTCGGCGGCGACCACCTGCGCGCGCCCGCAGCGGTCGTTGTGATATATCTTCTGCTCGGTGAAGCTGTTGCCCGCCAGCTTATAGAGCGCGGCCTGGGAGTTGCCGTTTCTGGAACAGGCGATGTACAGCTCGCCGTCCAGGCTCTGCATGGTGAAGTCGCTGACGGCGCCCGCCGGAGCGGACACGTCGGTCCAGGTGTTGGCGGTAGGGTCGAAGGACCGGACCTTCAGCGCACCGCTGCCGTCCTGATAGCCCAGGTACAGCTTCCCGCCGTGGGACACCAGGCACGAGGCTCCGAAGGCGTCAGTGGAAAAGGACGGTCCCACGCTGGCCCAGTTATCGCCCTCCCGCTTGTAGAGGGTGAACCGGGAGCCGTCGTAGACGGCGGCGTACACCGTGCCCCCCTGCACCGCGGTGGCGATGGAGTTTTTATTGGTATTGGTGGGGACCTTGGTATCCTCCCATAGGCTGCCGCTCTCCACGGCAGGGAAGACCACATCACAGGTCATGGTGCCGTCGCTGTTGTTCTTTACATTTTGGATGACGATGCCGGAGTTGGCGCCTTTGGAGAAGGTGAGCGCGCCGTCGGCCAGACCCTTGCTCATGTCCGCCGAACCCATGGCGGTGCGGCCGCTCTTTTCGTTGAGATAGGCCTTCTGCACGGCGTCTGAGGTGGCCGCGCCGCCGGGCCGGAAGACGTAGACGCCAGTGCCGCCCCGGAAGTTGCTCAGACCCTCCACCTTGGTGTCCACCCGGTAGACGATAAGCCCGGCCTCGCCGTAGTCCATGGTCGTGCTGACCGCGCTATCCGGCACGTTGCCGTTGCCCATGCTACCGTTTTTACGGCGCATCTCCACGACGAACAGCTCACTGTCGTTGGTGGGGGACTGGAGGATATAGGCCTGGTCGCCGGACTCACCCGGGGCGCAGAAGGTCAGGGTCTGGTCCGCGGTCACGGTCTTCAGCTCGGTCCACTTGGTGAAATACATCCGCAGATAGGCCAGCGGCCAGGAGGGACGGGCCGAGACGCCGCCCATGATGTCCCAGGTGTATACGGGGTAGTCGTTGGTGCCGGAGCGGTACAGATCGGGATAGCCCAGGGAGTGGAGAAACTCATGGGCCGCCAGACCGACCTCGTCGCCCATGGTCCCACCCAGCTTCTCGATCAGCTCATAGGTATACAGGATGTTATAGGTGCCCACCCGCTTGCCGGAGAGGGAGTTGAGCCCGTCGTTCCCCTTCCGGGGGGTGAGCCCCTGGCCGCCCCGGACGACCAAGGTCACGTTGTCCACAGCGCCGTCGCCGTTCAGGTCCAGGGTCCCGGCGGGGATCTCCGCGGCCTCCGCCAGTGCGTCCAGGGTGGATTTCACAAGCTCGTAATCAGTTATATTGTCTGTAGAATCATAGGGCAGCTGGAAAGCGGCGATGGCCCCTTCCTGATACTGGGGCATCAGGTCCAGCACCTTGAGTTTGCCGCCGGAGATGATGTCCAAGTATTTGGTGAAGGAGAGATTGCTGGCACCGTCATAGAGATCGCGGAGCTTTGCCGACCGCTCCCGGAAAAAACCATCCCCGTCCGTCTGGTCCTGGAAATAGACGAACAGCACCAGATTGGCAAAGTTCCGGCCTGCCGTGTCGGGCGTGTACGGCGCCGCGATGGGCGCGATGCCATCCTCCAGGGAGAGCGGCTCCGCCACGGCGTCAGGGTCCTCCGTGGCCTCGGGGTCAGTTGTGGGCTCCTGGCTCTCCGTGGGCTCGGGCTCGACCGTGGGCCCCGGCTCCTCCGTGGGCTCAGGCTCGACCGTGGGCTCGGGTTCGACCGTGGGTTCTGGAGTAGGAGCGGCGGGCTCCTCTGTGGGCTGGACCGTAGGCTCCGGCGTCTGGGCGGGCGCGGGCGTATCGGTGACGGCGGGTCCATCTGTTGCCGGGGTCACATCTGCGTCCCCCTCCGTCATGGCGGGCACGCATAAGGTCAGCGCCAGCAGCAGCGTCAAAAGCAGACAAAAGGCTCGTTTGAACATAGTGGACCTCCTCATGGCCGGAAGAAACTCTGTTTGCCGGAACGACGGCATTCTTTCCATTCTAATGCCATTATACTATGGATCGGCCCGCAGCACAAGAAAAATAGTTAGACACGCTAAACAAAAATATGGCGGCCCCTGTGAGGGCCGTCATAACGCGCAGCCGGGGAAGTATTTTTCCGCGAAGGGAACGCTTTGCACGGTGAAGGAGCGGCCCCGCAGGTATTCCAGCGGTCCGGCGTCCGCGGCGAAATCGAAGGAGACCCGCCAGCTCCACAGCAGCTGCCGCGCCTCGCCGCAGCGGCGGTTGACCCGCTCCCGGCCGTATTTGCCGTCCCCCAGCAGGGGCCAGCCCGCGTGGGCCATCTGCACCCGTATCTGGTGAGTGCGCCCGGTGTGCAGCCGACAGGTCACCAGGCTCAGCCCGTCCCGGCTGGCCAGGACCCGGTAGTCCGTGGCGGCAAAGCTGGCGCCGGGCTCGGAATGGGGCTTCACATAGACCTGGTTTTTGGCCGCGTCCTTGAAAAGCCACCCCTCCAGCCGCCCCTGGGCGGGGTCTGGGACGCCCAGGCACACGCAGAGATACTCCTTGGTGACCTCCCGGGAGCGTATCTTCTCGTCCATGGTCCGCAGGGCGGCGGCGTTCTTGGCGGCAATGACGATGCCCCCAGTGCCCCGATCGATGCGGTTGCAAAGGGCGGGGGCGAAGCTGTTCTCCGCTCCGGGGTCCCACTGGCCGGACTGGTAGGCGTAGGCCTGGATGCGGGCGATGAGGGTGTCTGCCGACCAGCCGTCCGCCTCGTGGCACAGCACCCCGGGCCGCTTGTCCACCAGCAGGATGTTCTCGTCCTCATATACGATGTCCAGGGCGGGCTTCACCGTGGTCAGCCAGTCGTCGGTCTGCCGCTTCCGGCCGAAAAACTCCTCCGGCAGGAACAGCCGTACCTGGTCCCCCTCCGCCAGCCGGGCGTCGGGCCTGGCCCAGCGGCCGTTGACCTTGATCTCCTTGCGGCGGAAGTACTTTTGCAGCAGGGAGGAGGGCATGGACGGGACCATCCGGGCCGCAAAACGGTCAAGGCGCTGGCCCGCGTCGTTTTTTGTGACGGTAAATTCTCTCATAGGGCCATCATAGCATGAAAAATTGGGATTGACAACGGCCATGTCTTAATTTATAATACTTTGGCGACTATGTGAGGTTTTGCCAATGATCCTTGACCTGCACGAGATCATCGAAGCGCCGGGACGGAGCGTCCCCTTCCAGTGCGAGCTGGATCGGGAGCGGCTGGCGTTCCCCTCGCTGGAATCCTTTTCGGGCCCGGTGACGGCCCGGGGCGTGGTGAAAAACACCGCCGGGATCCTGGAGCTGACCGCAGATGTTCAGGCGGACATGACCGTCCGCTGCGCAAGATGCGGAAAGCTGCTGGACAAACGGCTGACGCCCCGATATACCGCCACGCTCCAGGCCGACGCGGAGGATGCCGACAGCGAGAGCGTGTTCCCTCTGGCGGGGGACGGCGCGGACGTGTCCGATGTGCTGGAGACCTGCCTCATCCTGGACATGGACCAGAAGTACCTGTGCCGGGAGGATTGCAAGGGCCTGTGCCCCACCTGCGGGAAGGACCTGAACGACGGACCCTGCGGCTGCAAAAAACAGATCGATCCGAGAATGGCGGCCCTCGGGCAGCTATTGGATGATATACAGGAGGTGTGAACCATGGCGGTCCCTAAAAGAAAAGTTTCCCATGCCAGAAAGAGCAAGCGGCGCTCCAGCGTCTGGAAGCTGCGTCTTCCCAAGCTGGTTGCCTGCCCCAACTGCGGCGAGTACCACATGCCTCACCGCGCCTGCCCGGCCTGCGGCCAGTACGACGGGCGCGCTGTCATCGCTGTGGCGGAGGAGAAGTAACGGCTGCAAGATAAGGGGGGCGATCGCCTCCCTTTTTTGCTGCATATCCGGGGCGGCTCAAGGCCGTCCCTAGTGTGCTATCATGACTTGAAAGGAAAGGAGGCGGAAACGGTATGGCGAGACCCCTGGTGGCCATCGTAGGCCGACCCAACGTGGGCAAGAGCATGCTCTTCAATCGGCTGGCCGGGCAGCGGCTGTCCATCGTGGAGGACACCCCCGGCGTGACCCGGGACAGGCTGTACGCCTCCTGCGAGTGGGCGGGCCGGAGGTTCGACATCGTGGATACCGGCGGCATCGAGCCCAACACGGACAACGAGATACTGCTGTTCATGCGGGAGCAGGCCCTGATGGCCATCGACAGCGCGGATGTGATCGTGATGGTCACGGAGATTGGCACGGGCATCACCGCGGCGGACCAGGAAGTGGCCGGGATGCTCCAGCGCAGCGGCAAGCCCGTGGTGCTGGCGGTGAACAAGATGGACGCCATCGGGCCCAACGACCCGGGCATCTATGAGTTTTACAATCTGGGCCTGGGCGACCCCATCGCCGTGTCCGCCGTCCATGGCCACGGCACAGGCGACCTGCTGGACGCCTGCGTGGCCCATTTTCCGCCGCCGGAGGAAGAGGAGACCGACGACGGGCGCATCCGCGTGGCGGTCATCGGCAAGCCCAACGTGGGCAAGAGCTCGCTCATCAACTTCATCCTGGGCGAGAAGCGAGTGATCGTGGCGGATATGCCCGGCACCACCCGGGACGCGGTGGACACCCCGGTGGACAACGAATACGGCAGCTATCTCTTCATCGACACGGCGGGCATTCGCCGCAAGAGCAAGGTCAACGACCGGGTGGAGAAGTTCTCCGTCATGCGGGCCCAGCTGGCGGTGGAGCGCAGCGACGTGTGCCTCATCATGATCGACGCCCGGGAGGGCGTCACCGAGCAGGACACCAAGATCGCGGGCCTGGCCCACGAGGCGGGCAAGGCCAGCATCGTGGTGGTGAACAAGTGGGACCTGGTGGAAAAGGAGACCAACACCATGGCCCAGATGACCAAGCGGGTGAAACAGGACCTGTCGTTCATGGACTACGCCCCGGTCATTTTCATCTCCTGCTTGACGGGACAGCGAACTGGGCGTATATTTAATATGATAAACGCCGCCTATGAGCAGGCGTCTCTGCGCATCTCCACCGGACGGCTGAACGACCTGCTGGCCGACGCCCAGGCGCGGCAGCAGCCGCCCACGGACAAAGGCCGCCGCCTGAAGGTCTATTATATGACCCAGACGGGGGTGAAGCCGCCCCATTTCGTCATCTTCTGCAACAGTCGGGAGCTTTTCCACTTTTCCTATCAGCGATACATCGAGAACCGCATCCGGGCGTCCTTCGGTCTAGAGGGCACTCCCGTGAAGCTGACGATCCGTCAGAAAGGAGAAAACGAATGATCACTCTGCTTCTCATCCTCATCGCGGTCCTTTCCTATGGCCTGGGGGCGCTGAACGGTTCGATGCTCCTCAGCCGCTTCGTTTTCCACAAGGACCTGCGCAAACAAGGCTCCGGCAACGTGGGGTACACCAACTTCGTGCGGGTGTACGGCAGCCAGTGGGCCCCGGCGGTGATCGCCGTGGACATCCTCAAGAGCGCCATCGCCGTGCTGGCGGGCGGTCTGCTGATGCTCATCGTCAGCAAGGAGGGGCTCTATGTGACCGTGGGCAAACTGCTGGCGGGCCTGTGTGTGGTGATGGGGCATATGTATCCCTTCCAGTACCAGTTCCGGGGCGGCAAGGGCGTGGTCTGCTGCATGACCGCCTTCTGGCTGACCGACTGGCGGGTGGGCCTGGTGGCCACGGGCGTGTTCGTCATCGTGGTGGCCTTCTCCCAGTATGTGTCCCTGGCCAGCATGAGCGCCTGCGCGGTGGGCGCCATCTCGGTGTTCGTGTTCACCTCCGAGGAACATCTGCGGGGCGTGGCGGGGGCCCTGGCGCTGATCACGGCGCTGATGATCGTCTGGCGCCACCGGGGCAACATCCTCCGCATCATGAGCAGGCGGGAGCCCAAGGTGAAGTGGGGCAGAGCCCAGCAGAGCCGCCGCATGCGGGACGACAGATTCTGATAGAGACAGAGCAAGGCCCTGCCGCAGACAAGTGTGGCAGGGCCTTTTTTCGGTTTTTACATATCCTTTCGGGCCAGCTTTTCCAGCAGCGTGACCAGGGGCCGCAGCAACAGACCCACCATAAGAGCGTTCCCGGCGAAGTGGGCCAGATCGAAGGGTATCCCCGCCACCCAGTAGGAAAAGGCCATGGACCAGCCGCCGATGAAGAGATAGGGGATGGCGGTGAGGGGACCGAACAGCAGCCCGAACAGGGCGGCGAACACGGTCCAGACGGTCCAGGAGCGGTTTTGGCGCAGCAGCCATACGGCCAGGATGAGCAGGGGCCAGATGTAGAGATAGCTCCAGAACCACAGTCCGAATCCGTACAGCAGCCCCTCCAGCGCTATGAAGATGGCGCAGGGGTAGAAGGCCTTCAGCCCGTAGACCAGCGCGGCGCACATCAGAAGCAGCGTCACGGGCTCGATGTTGGGCAGGAAAGCCATCAGCTCCTTGCTGACCACCGTCAGCGCGCCCAGCAGGCTGAGCGAGACCAGGTCCCGGAGGGGGAGCTTATCCCGCATAGGCCTCTATGTAAAATTCGATGTCGTCCCCGTCGGCCACGGGCTGGGTGTCCACGCCGTACTGGGCCATCTCGCCGTTGATGTCATACATCCAGTACTCGCCCGCGTCACTGTCGGCGGTCTCCCCGTCCACGGTGGTGACGAACAGGCCGTATTCCCCCTGCTCGCCCTGGAGGATGCCCTCCTCCGCCTGAGCGTCGTAGAGAAACTCCGCGTCGGTGGACAGCTCGAAGGTCTTGACGGACCCGTCGCTGTGGGTCACGTGGATGGTCAGATCCTTATCGCCCGCCTGGCCCTTGGGTCCGAACAGAAACCAGCAGGCCACAGCGGCGACGATACAGACGGCGGCGACGGCTATGACGATGCCAGCCGTCTTTTTCTGAGACGTTTGTTTGTTCATGATTCGATTCTCCTTTTTCTATATCTCCAAATTGTCTCGCCGGGAGCTCGGCGCAGCCATTGTAAAGCATTTGCCGGGAAAATGCAACCGTGGGGATAAGAGGAAATTTAGGTTGACACAGGTTTTGTTTTTTTATATAATGGTGCAGTTGCCAACTGACGGCGGCGCTGCCGCCGATGAGTAATACGAAAAGAAAGGAAAAGACGAAAAATGCTGCGTACCTATCAGCCCAAGAAGATCCACGCCCAGAAGGAGCACGGCTTCCGCAAGCGCATGTCCACCCGCAACGGCCGGAAAGTGCTGTCCGCCCGCCGCGCCAAGGGCCGCAAGAGACTGAGCTACTGAGAGCCCCGTCAAAACAAAAGCCGTGAGATTCACATCCACCCTGAAGGCGGACCGGGATTTTCGCCGGGTCTACCGGAAGGGGACCAGCGCTGTGCGTCCGTGCCTGGTGGTGTATGCCCGCCGGACAGGCGGGGCGGTCAACCGCCTGGGCTTCACCGTGACGGCCAAGGTGGGCAAGGCCCACACCAGGAATCTGGTGCGCCGCCGTCTGCGGGAGATATACCGTCTGCATGAGGCGGGGCTGAAGCCGGGCTACGATCTGGTGGTGGTGGCCCGGACACGGGCCGCCGGAGCGGACTATCACAGGCTGGAAAAGGAATTTCTGTCCGCAAGTGAAGAGCTGGGGGCGGCGCTGTGAAAGGGCTGCTGCTGGCTATCGTGCGTTTCTACAGAAAGTGGATCTCACCCGTGACCAAGCCCAGCTGTCGGTTCATCCCCACCTGCAGCGAGTACGCCCTGATCGCCATCGAGCGCTATGGGGCCTGGAAGGGCGGGTGGCTGGCGCTCAAGCGCATCTGCCGCTGCCATCCCTTTCACCGGGGGGAGCACGATTTTTACGACCCTGTACCGTAAAATAGGAGACGAATATGTTACAAGCTATCGCTAAGCCATTCGGCGCGTTGATGCTGTGGCTTTACAACCTGGTGGGCAACTACGGCGTGGCCGTGATCCTGTTCGCCCTGGTGGTGAAGCTCATCATGCTGCCGTTCCAGCTCAAGAGCAAAAAGAGCATGATGCGGGTCAGCCGCCTCACGCCCAGGCTCAAGGAGCTGGAGAAGAAATTCGGCAACGACCAGCAGCGCTATCAGCAGGAGATGGCCAAGCTCTACAAGGAGGAGGGCGCCAGCCCCATGTCCGGATGCCTGTGGAGCCTGCTGCCGTTCCCCATCCTGATCGCCCTGTATAACGCCATCCGCTACCCGCTGACCACCATGATGGGCGTGCCCCAGGAGCTTCTGGCCGAGGGCGGCGCCCTGGCGGAGAAGCTGACGGCCCTGGGCTATCAGACCGCTACAGGCCGGACCGCCTTTTACGACCAGATATTCCAGTCCAAGTTCATCACCGAGAATTTCGGCAGCTTCGCGGGCATCTCGGATAAGCTCCAGGAGATCAGCTATAACTTCCTGGGTCTGGACCTGAGCCAGACGCCCAGCTTCTCCTTCTGGAACTGGGATTTCTCCGACGCGTCCAAGTGGGGCCCCATGCTGGGCCTGTTCCTGATCCCGGTGCTCAGCGCTCTTTTGAGCTGGCTGAGCATGAAGGTGGCCAACGCCTCCAACCCCCAAGTGGATCAGCAACAGCAGCAGATGAAGACCATGAACCTGATCATGCCCCTCATGAGCCTTTACATCTGCTTCACCATGCCCGCCGTCATGGGC
>CANROZ010000067.1 GCA_947632365.1 uncultured Oscillospiraceae bacterium | reverse complement strand
ATATCTCCTCGCCTTTGTCGATGCGCACGATGATCTTGTCGCCAAATCGCTTATAGTCCATTTCCGCGCTCCTTTCTACGGACAAAAACTTTCGTTTGTGTCTGTCATTATGCCACAGCCCGCGGAAAACCGCAAGGGCGGGAACATCTTAAACGATGCCCCCGCCCTGTTCTGCTTCGGATCGGAAAACACTTGCACTTGACCCGGTGACGCGCTATAATGAAAGTAACGAAATAACAAAGGCGGGACGTGAGGCGCTGTGAACACCTCACGCCCCTATGCAGGAGTTACGGCCTCCTACACAGCTTTTCAGCGCCCAAGGTCCATTATACTTTCTCCCGCTTGTTTTTACAAGGGGAAAAGGTTGCTGGCTTTGTGTTGTGTTGTGCGCGGTGTGGGGATTTACCCTGCACCGCCTTTGTTGTTTCGGCGGGAAAGTTCGCGGGGCAGGTCTTTCGGCTTGTTCCCGCGGGCAAGTACCGTTGAGACAGCGCAGCGCGACACCGCCGGGATAGATACGTTTCCTTTCTGACGGTGGCTGTAAATTTCAATCAAGGAAGGAAAGCAAAAGATGAAGAAAAGAATGTTAGCAACCATTCTGGCCCTGTGCATGGTCCTCCCCCTTGGGGCTGGGGCTTTCGCAGCGGAGGCAGAGATGGCGGAAGTAAACGAGTATGGACTCACAGATGCCGCTACACAGGCGCTGGCCAGTAAAATCAGGGCGCATCTGTGGGAGGATTATTTGAGCGTTTACGATATCGCCGCGTCGGATTTTTCCTGGCCGGAGGCAGGATCCGATGTCTGGCGCGCCGTCGTGACTGTGCCGACCATGGCCTATTCGACAGGAATGAGCCTGACGGATGCCCCGGAAGAGCTGGGCGCTACGTTTGAGGATGAATCGCTGAACGCGCTGGCGGGCGCCGTGGCGAGCGCTCTGCGGGAATGGGTGCTGGAAGAGGGCGACGACAGCTTTGAAGCCCTGTGGGGTTCGTTGACCGATGGTCGGACGTTTTCGCAGTTCGTCACGGAGTATGCGGCGTTCCGGCCCGCCAAGACGGCGGAGGACCCCATTTTTGATGAGGACGCGCAGGAGATCATGGCGTACATGGCCAAGTCTATTTCCGAAAAATATCTTGTTCCGAATGGGATCGGCCCGGATGATCTTGCCTGGCCGACCGATCAGGCTGCCTGGGATTATTATAACAACTTGCTCAATCAGATTTATACTGCGGTAGCGATCGGTGGGAATCCTGAACCGATCAGTGAAGATCTCATTCCTGCGTCCCCTGATAAGGAGATCATGGAAGCGGCCGCTCAAGGCGTCGCAAACTGGCTCTATGAGTTTGAGAGCGTCGAGTCCGGATATCTCGATCATCTGTATGCGCTGCTGAAAGATTCCCAATATATCATGGAAAACGTGACCTTTGAATAAGACGGGACCTTATCACCCTTGAGCAAAATTAGAAATGGTCATTTCGGTTTCTGCCGAAATGACCTTTTTTCATAAAATTTGCTCAATGGGAATGAAAGATCCGAACACATCCCCGATTTGGAAGATGCAGTTCGGATCGTTCCAGGGCTCCCGCGAAAGCCCGGCAAAGCGGGTCTCCCGGGAAAAGGAGAAATGCCCCAGACCGAATGAAGGAACTTCCCCGGCGCGTCATCCGGCGCCATATTTCCCCCGGTAACCTTGCGGATCGCTTTTCCATTCAAGGTACCTCTCCCGGAGGCATCTTCCGCACGGACGATACCCGGCAGCAATGGCTGTTTGTTCATCGGCAAAAAACACCCTGCCAGCCTCATAGCTTCCCGGATGTGCCTTTATCGCGGACAGGGCGGCGGGACAGTCCAGGCGGCCATAAATTTTCGCCTTGCTGTTTCCCCCGTAGGTCCCAGGCGTCGTGGAGGTGTAGAACGCTCCATCGACCCCCAGCAGCTTATACTCTTTCATATCCTCACCTGTTCATATCACGAGAGTTTGCTTCTTCGATAAGAGCACAGAAAAGAAACGGTGATCGTATCACAATCACCGTTTCTTTTTGGTCCGAGTGACTGGATTTGAACCAGCGGCCTGGTGGTCCCAAACCACCCGCGCTACCAACTGCGCTACACCCGGAAAGGGCCGCTACGGCGGCCTTTATACTATATCTTGTCCGGGCGGTCCTGTCAATCAGTTTTCCCGTTTTTTGCCCCAGAAGAACAGAGCCACGGTGCCGGGGCCAGTGTGGCTACCGATGACGGTGCCGATGTCGTTGATGAGCACCTTGCCCTTCAGCTTGGGGAACCGGGCCTCCACCAGATCGGCCACGGCCCGGGCGTCCTCCGGGCAGGCGGAGTTGGACATATACACCTTGCCGTCGTAATCCAGCCCGCCGTCAGCGCACTGCTCCATCTTGTCTACGATGGCCTGGATGACCTTTTTCTTGGTGCGTATCTTCTCCCGGGGGATGAGGCGGCCCATATAGTCCACGTTCATCAGCGGGCAGATGTTCAGCACGCCGCCAAAGACGCCTGCCGCCTTGGAGATACGCCCGCCCCGGACGAAGAAGGTCAGGTCCGTGGAGAAGAACCAATGGTGCATCCGCAGCTTGTTCTCCTCGGCCCAGTCCCGCAGCGCGTCGATGTCCATGCCAGCGTCCCGCCTGTCGGCCAGCTCATCCATCAGCAGGCCATAGCCGGAGGAGGCGGCCAGGGAGTCCACGATGTAGATCTTCCGCTCCGGGAACCGCTCCCGGGCGATGGCGGCGGCGTTCCGGGCGGAGTTGACGGTGCCGGAGATGCCGGAGGAGAGGGTCAGGTGCAGGATGTCCTTGCCCTGCTCCAGGAAGGGTGTGAAAAAGTCCAGGTACTCGGAGATGTTCACCTGGGCGGTCTTGGTCATGGCCCCGTCGGTCATGGCCTTGTAGAACTTGTCCAGGGGCATGCTCTGGCCCAGGTCGTCCATGTATTCCTTCCCATCCAGGAAGTAGTGGAAAAACACACAGGGGATGTTCCGCTGCTGAAGATGCTCCCGGGACAGGTCCACGGTGGAGCAGCAGCTGAGGATGTAGTCGCTCATAGGGTCCTCCTTTTGACGGCCGCGTGGGCCATATCATAGATGGTCACATTGTATCAGCCCGGCCCGGCGGTGGCAACCTATCCCTTTTGGAACCCGCTCTCAAAAAATGACCGGGGCGTAGAAAAAGCTCTACGCCCCGGGAATTTCGTTCTACGATACGGAGAGTCCGCCGATATCAGCCCTTTGCCCGGGGCTTGCGGCGGATGTGAAAGCAGAGGAACACCAATAGCTCTGCCGGGATGAGGATCAAAAACAGCTGCCAGGGATTTCGCCGGAGCAGGAATAAAAATACCAGCGTCACCGCGGCGGCAACCAGGAGCATGACGATGATCATGTTGTGCCTGCCGCGGTTCCAGATGGAATTGAGCACCAGCAGCGTGATCAGGGATACGGGCACGGCGCAGGCGAAGATGAGCCACAGCAGCTGATCCAGCACCAGCCAGGTCACCACGAACAGGATCACCGCCATGGTCCAGATGCCGACGATGGCCACCAGGGTCACCATCCCGCTGCTGAAGGTAGGGGCGTTGGCCTTTTCCTCGGCCCGGGCCCGCTCCACCGGGTCCTGCCAGGCGCTGTCATCCCGGAGCAGGTCGTTCACGGTCAGGCCGTATATCTCCGCCAGGCGGGTGAGCACATAGGCGTCGGGGATGGACTCGCCCCGCTCCCACTTGGACACGGTCTTGTCAGAATAGTTCAGCTTCTCGCCCAACTCCGCCTGGGTCAGCCCCGCCTTCTGGCGGAGCTGGATCAGGTTGCTGGCTACGACCAGCTTCAGCTCGTCCATGGGCACCCTCCTCTCCGCGTGACATATGATCATTTTACCACGTTGTGAAGGCGCGCGCAAGAGAGAGGGTCGGCGAAATGCGTCCTTCAGAAACCCCGCCAGGCTAGGCGCTGGCCGCAGCGGTCGCAGAAGGCCTGATATTCCCGCTCCATGGTGAGCCCGCACTGGGGGCAGACGGGATAGGCCTCTCCGTTGCGGAACACCCGCATGCCCCGCACGGGCATGGGGCGCCGGAAGGCTTCCGCCGGACGCCTGGTCCTATTTACGGAGGATCGTCCCATAGCTGCAAAAGTCCTGCGATACGCTCGCCGAAAAGCTGTTTCCTCTCCTCAGGCAGGTTGGATACGTCCTGTATCGCCTCGAATATATGGATCAGTACCTTGACCTGGTCCTGTTGAAATACACCTGTAAGAAGCACCTCCGGGTCCACATCCAGCTTCCTGGCCAGATGCTCCACGGTCGAGATGCTGGGGTTGCCCTCCTCCCGCAGGTAATTTTGCAGCGCCGAGCGGGATATCTCCAGTTCCGCCGAGAACTGGGTCAGGGTCAATTGCCGCTCGATCATGACGGCGCGGATGACGGTCGCGATGTTGTGCTGTATTCCCATAGTTAGTCTCTCCTTCGACAAAATTATACAAAGAAGAGGGCCGGGAATAAACGCTGAAATATTGGTAAATCATAACATTATTTCATCAAAAGACGATAAAACATCTACCGCGGTCGTCCTTCTTTGAAAAAAATAAGAGCGCCCTGCTCGAACCGGGCTCGAACAGGGCGCGCGCGGCGCCGTTTCAGAGCGACAGATGTCTCTGCCGACGCTATAGGTCCTCCTCATCCATCAGGGTGATGCCGTTTTCCGCCAGGAGCCGGGCGGTGACGCCCATGCCGGGGACCACCCGACCGGAAAAGCTGCCGTCGTAGACGGCGTGGACGCCGCAGGAGGGACTGCGGGCTTTTAAAACGGCGGCGGTGACGCCGTGGCTCTTGCAGAAGGCCAGGGCCTTTTCCGCCCCCAGGCGAAATTCCTCCGTCACGTCGTCCCCCGCTTTGCTCCAGACGCGGCCGTCGCGTATCTCGCTGGGCAGCCGGGGCGCGGGCAGGCCGCTGGCCCGCTCCGGGCAAAAGACCACATAGTCCTTCCCCTCCAGATAGCTATGTACGGCGGGACAGTCGTTGTTGCCGCCGTTATATTTGCAGTTGTGCCCCAAAAGGCACGCGCTCACCAGGATCATATCCGCCGCTCCTTTCATGCCGCCGCGGGAGGCGCCCGCTTTTTCCACTTGCCGCTGAGAAAATAGGGGCCCATCACCAAAAAGAAGGTGAACCCCGCCAGCGCGCCGCCCAGCCAGTAGCCCTGCACCCCCATGCCCAGGGTCCGGGCCAGCAGCACGCACAGCCCGATGCGCATGACCACCCCGTCCAGGATACCCAGCACGAAGTTCATCACGGGGAATCCCATGCCGTTGCACAGTGCCGTGCTGGGGCCCCGCAGGGCGTAGCCGAAGAAGTTCAGCACCGCCACCAGCACATAGCTGCGGCTCATGGCCAGCACGGCGGCGTCATCGTCGAACAGGGCGAACACCCGTTCCGGCCAGGCGATCATCACCGCCGAGAGCGCCGCGGCGAAAGCCAGCCCCACCGCCACCGCCGTGGCCAGGGTCCTGGTCACCCGGTCGAACTGCCGGGCGGCGAAGTTCTGCCCCACCATGGTGGCGCCGGACTGGCTGAGCGCCTGGCAGATGATGCTGGCCACGGTGGACAGCTTGTTGCCCACGCTGGTGACGGCGGACACGGTGACGCCGTAGGTGTTGATGGAGCGGGACACGAACAGCATGGACAGGTTGATGGCGCAGGACTGTATGCTCATGGGCACGCCCAGCTTCAGGAGTTTTTGCAGATTGGTCCGGTCGGGGCGGAGATAGCGCCAGTGGAACTCGAAGCCCAGCCGATCCCGCCGCCGCCACAGATACCCTACGCACAGCAGAAAGCTGACTCCCTGGGCGATCACCGTGGCCAGGGCCGCCCCCAGCGGGCCCATGCCCCCGGAGACGAACACCAGGTCCAAAATGACGTTCAGCACCGAGGCGATGATGATGAACACCATGGGCCGCCGGGATTCCCCGATGCCCCGCAATATGGCCGCCACCATCACGTAGCCCACCAGGAAGAAGAGTCCCGCCGTGCAGCACACGGTGTACTGCCGACAGTAGTCCAGCGCCTCCGGCGGCACATGCAGCCAGCCCATGATCTGCCCGGCAAAGACAAGGCCCAGGGCGGAGATGACGAGGCTCAGACTCAGGATGAAGGTGAACATCGCCCCCACGATCCTGGACACGGACGCGCGGTCCTTCAGACCGATGTACTGGCTGATGAGCACCTGCCCGGCGTTGCAAAAGCCCATGCAGACGAAGGTGTACATGTGGATCAGGTCCGCGCCGATGCCCACGGCGGACAGGCCCGCCGGGCCCACGAACTGGCCCACCACCACCATGTCCACCAGATTGTAAGCGGTCTGGAGCAGATTGGACAGCATGAAAGGCCAGGCAAAGCCGATCAGCTGCCTGGCCACCGGGCCGGAGGTATAATCTTTTACGAGGCTGTCGTCTGCCATCGCGCCGTTTCTCTCTTATCTTTCTCTTTTTGTATATTGTATCCCTTGGACAGGCGCAATGCAAGGAAAGTTTTACCGCAGGATGCGGATGGTGAGCACCATCTCCCGGTCGGTCTGCTCCCGCTCCATGCCCACGCGCACACCTCCCGCCGACAGCATGTCCACGCTCTTCTGGATGGTGTTGAGGAACACCCGCACGTCCTTGAGCACCAGCCGGGTGCGGGTGGGGACCGGGGCGGACTTTGCCATCCGCTCCAGCAGGCCGTCTATGTAGCTGTCCGCGGCGGCGACGGTGAGCTGGCGGTCGATGATGTGGTCCAGGGCCTGGCGCTGGCTGTCGCCGTCGGGCAGCCGCAGCAGGGCCCGGCCGTGGCGCTCGGTGAGCTCCGCCGCCCGGAGCTTGGCCAGCACGTCCTCCGGCAGGCGCAGCAGCCGCAGCTTGTTGGCCACCGCGGACTGGCTCTTGCCCAGCCGCCGGGCGCACTCCTCCTGGCTGAGGCCGAAGGTGTCGATGAGCCGGGCGATGCCCTGGGCCTGCTCGATGAAATCCAGGTCCTGACGCTGGAGGTTCTCCACCAGGGCCAGCAGTCCGGACTCCTCCCCGTCCACCTCCATCACCAGGCAGGGCACCCGCTCCAGCCCGGCCAGCCGGGCCGCCCGCAGACGGCGCTCCCCCGCCACCAGCTCATACTGCCCGTCCCGCCGCCGCACCGACAGCGGACACAGCACCCCGTAGCGGCGGATGCTCTCCGCCAGCTCCTCCAGTCCCCGGTCGTCGAATACCTGCCGGGGCTGGAGGGGGTTGGGCCCGATCTGGTCTATGGGCAGACTGGCCACCAGGTCCGTCCGCCGCCGCGATCTCAACATCTGCACGCATGACCGCCCCCATCCGATCATAGGATGGGTACAGTATACGCGCCGCCCGGCGAAAAATCCGTCGGGATCGGTTGAAAGCCCCGCCCCGGCGCCGTATAATAGAGCCGTTCCCAAATATGCCGAAAGGGGTGATCGTGTATGATGCGCAGAGACGACACAGGGAGGGCCTGTGGGAGCTGACCCTCCGGATATTTGGAGGAGCGATATGATCTATACGGACAGACACATCACAGCGTTTTCCGACCCGGCGTTCCAGGCCGCCTTCCGACGGTACTTCGGGGAGCTGGGTCTGCAGGTGAAGGACTGGGACGGGCTTTTTAAGGAGATGGACGCTGAAGGTGTCAACGCCGCCTTTCTCCGCACCGACGGCGCCGGGGCCGTGCTCGGGTTCATCCAGTTCCGGCCCACCCGCTTCACCAGCTGGTTCTTTGAGGAGACCTGCGGCTTCATCCGGGAGTTCTGGGTGGCGCCGGAGGTCCGGGGCCGGGGCCACGGTTCGGCGCTGCTGGCGTTGGCGGAGGGATATTTCCGGGAAAAGGGCATGTATACCGCCATCTTGACCACTGACACCGCCGCCGGGTTTTACGAGGGCCACGGCTATGTCCGCGCCCCCGGCTGCCGGGCGAAAAACGGCGACCCGGTATTTGTGAAGCGTCTGGGATAAAAGCAAAAAAGGAGCGGGGACCGCGTCCCCGCTCCAAATTTTTACGCTATTCGCCGATGGGCGGCCATCGGCTCCAAGCTGTACACGTTCGTGAACTGGGCCTGCCGCTCCGGGGTCAGGTGGTGGCTGACCAGGATCAGCGTCAGCTCCGGATTCGACAGCAGGCTCTCCTCCACGATACCCGCGTTCTTCTGGTCCAGGGCGCTGGTGCCCTCGTCCACCAGGAGGATGGAGCGGCGGTGGATCAGCGCCCGGGCGATGGCCACCCGCTGTTTCTGCCCGCCGGAAAGGTTGCTGCCGTTTTCGCCCACCGGGGTGTCCAGCCCCGACCGCATGGCGGCCAGGTCCCCCAGAAGGGCGCTGTCCCGCAGGGCCTTTTCCATCTGCGCGTCGGAAAAGTCCTCGCCCAGGGTGATGTTGTCCCGGATGGTGGTGTTAAAGAGGAACACGTTTTGCTCGATGTAGCTCATCTGCTGCTGGAGCTGTTCTGGCGTGAAGGCATGGGCGTCCGCACCGTCGAAGCGGATGGCGCCGCCATACTCCGGCAGCCAGCCCAAGAGGAGCTTCAAAAGCGTGGACTTGCCGCAACCGGAGGGGCCGACGAGGGCGTACTTGCCGCCCTTTCGGAAGGTGAGGGACAGATCGCGGAGGACGGGTTTTTCGTTGTATTGGAAATTGAGGTCCTGCACGGTGATGGCGCTGCCGAGCGCGGGAAGTCCGCCGTTTTCTTCGTCCTGCACGTCGTCGGCGCGGACGGTGATCTTGTCAAAATAGGGCTTCGTGGCGGAGAAGGACAGCAGCAGCTGCGCCACGGTCCCGATGCCGTTGGACAGGCTCCCGCACAGATTGCCGCCGCCCATCAGCGCGCTCTGCAGGATCACGCCCCGGATGGACAACACGCCGATCAACACGTCGATCAGCAGCTGCACCGAGATGTTGACGCACCCGAACCCGGCGCTGACAAAGCCCTTTACGTAGGTGAGCTTAAATTTTGGCCTTTCGATCTGCTCGCTGGCCTCGGCCGCCCCCTGGCGGAACCGCTGCTCCCGGCCAAAGGAGCGCAGCACGTCGTAGCCCGCCAAAATATCCTTGAGCCGCCCGGTGGCCCGGGCCTGCCCCGCCTCGCAGTCTTTGCCCAGCTTTTCCATGCGCTTATTGAATAGCCGGGGGACCAGCATCATCACGACCACGTTGACCAGCGCCGCCACCAGCAGGGACCAGTGGAGCGTCAGCAGGGCGACGGCGCTGAACAGGGCGCTGGCCCCGCAGGCGACGCACTGGTAAAAGGGCTGCCAGGCAAGGTTCTCGATCTGGTTCACGTCGTTGGTGAACCAGGACAGGTATTCCCCCGTGTCCTTTTCGTGGAACTGCACATGGGACTTGGCCAGCAGCGTGGCCGTCATGTCCCGCCGGACAGCGTTGTTCATCAACCGCACGGCACGGCCCTGGCAATACTCCTGCAGGCCGTTGACCCACATCAGAACGAACCAGGAACCCGCCAACAGCGCCATCCAGAAGAAAAAGCTGCGCAGATCCCGGTCGATGATGCCCTGGAAGGTCTGCATCATTAAAAGATTGTTCCCGGTCTGCAACGCGCACACGACGAGCGCCAGCGCCACCGCCGCCAAATTGGCGCCCCAATATTTTTTCAGATAGTATTTCATTTTACTGCCTCCTTTTCTGTCTCCACCCAGACCTCGTCCGGGCCCAGGATCGGCAAAGCGTCGCCGAACCGCACGAGGTTTGAATCATGCTGCATGAGCACCCGCCCCAGCAGCAGGAAGGGGATCAGCTTCAAGGGCTCCGCCACCCTGTAGACGGTGGCCTTGCCGTCCTCCAGCTCCAGCTCCATGGAGGACAGTATGTCCCGCTCCGTCAGCGCCTCCAATAGCCCCACCGCCGTTTCTTTCGGCATTTTCAGATGTTTTGTCACGACGCCCGGAGAAAACCAGTACGCGTTGCGTCTGATGAGATCGCCCAGCAGCTCCAGACACCCCGGCTTTGCCAGGACCGCGAACAGCTTTCGGTATTCCTCCATGGGGGCCAGCCATTGGGCCCAGCCGCCCTTGGGCTTCGGCCAAAGCGTCACGAAGGACAGGTCGTCCGCATGCACGTCCAGCAGCATACCGCTCTCTTCCACCACTTGGGTCAAAAACAGCTGGACGATCCCGTCGCCGCCGTCGATCTTGCAGGATGCGGGATAGCTCATGTCCGGCAGAACGAGATCCTCCGGCACGAAGTA
>CANROZ010000066.1 GCA_947632365.1 uncultured Oscillospiraceae bacterium | reverse complement strand
ATCCCCGGCAACGACGACGCCATCCGCGCCATCCGGCTCATCTCCAACGCCATGGCCAACGCCGTGCAGGAGGGCCGCCAGGGCCAGGACGCCGAGGCTGAGGCCGAGGCTCCCGCTGCCGAGGAAGAGATCGCTAAGGAGGAAGAGGAATAATGGCTGAAGTAACTGCGAAAATGGTCAACGACCTGCGCCAGAGCACCGGCGCGGGGCTCATGGACTGCAAGAAGGCCCTGGTCGCCTGCGAGGGCGATATGGACAAGGCCGTGGATTATCTGCGTGAGAAGGGCCTGGCCAGCGCCGGCAAGAAGGCCAGCCGCGTGGCCGCCGAGGGCATGGCCTATGCTACCGTCATCGACGGCATCGGCGTGGTGGTGGAGGTCAACTGCGAGAGCGACTTTGTGGCCAGCAACGAGCTGTTCACCGGATTCGTTAAGGACCTGGCCAAGGTCATCGCCAAGGAGGACCCCGCCGACGTGGAGGCCCTGTCCGCCTGCCAGTGGGTGGACGGCAAGACCACCGTGGCCGACGCCAAGAACGAGGTGTTCCTGTCCCTGCGTGAGAACATGCAGATCCGCCGCTTTGCCCGCGTGGCGGAGGGCGTGAGCGTGCCCTACGTGCACATGAACGGCAAGGTGGGCGTGCTGGTGACCCTGGACACCACCGCCGCTCCCGAGGCGGTCAACGAGCTGGGCAAGGACGTGGCCATGCAGATATGCGCCATGCGTCCCCAGTACCTGGACAAGAGCGTGGTGGACGGCGATTTCATCGCCCACGAGAAGGAGGTCCGTCTGGCCCAGGCCATGCAGGACCCGAAGAATGCCAAGAAGCCCGAGGCCATCATCGAGAAGATCGTCATGGGCGGCATCGAGAAGTACTACAAGGAGATCTGCCTGCTCCAGCAGGCCTACGTCAAGGGCGAGGGCGAGGACGTGGCCGCCCATGTGGCCGCCGTCGCCAAGGAAGTGGGCGCCCCCATCGCCGTGAAGAGCTACCTGCGCTTCGAGAAGGGCGAGGGCATCGAGAAGCGGCAGGACGACCTGGCCGCCGAAGTGGCCAAGATGATCGGCTGACCGAACACTGGCCCCTGAGGACAATCGTGCCTCAGGGGCCATTTTTTATATGGAGGCCACAGCAAAGGAGATAGGCATGGAAGACGACCGTTATATGAACATCGTTCCCAAGGACGACTGCACGGGTTGCGGAGCCTGCTGCGCCGGATGCCCTGTGGACGCCATCCGAATGGAGCCGGATGAAGAGGGCTTTGCCTACCCGGTGATGGTGGACAAGTCCCTCTGCACGAACTGCGGCAGGTGTGCCCGGGCCTGTCCGGTGCGGCGGGCCAAAACTGCGCCGCCGGAGGACGGGACGCGGCAGCCTGCCTTTTATGCGGCATCTGCCCAAGACGAGACGGTCCGGTATGCCAGCACTTCCGGCGGCGTATTCACACTGCTCTCCCGGCAGGTCTTGGCGGCGGGCGGCGCGGTGTTTGGCGCGGCGCTGTCCGAGGACTTGCGGCGGGTGGAGCACATCTGCGTGGAGGATGAGACAGGGCTGGAGCGGCTACGCAAGAGCAAGTATATGCAGAGCAGCACAGGCGGATGCTATCGTCAGGTGGAGGCGCTGCTGCGAGCGGGCCGACAGGTGCTGTTCTCCGGAACAGCCTGTCAGATCGAAGGACTGAAAAGCTATCTGGGAAGAGATCATGAAGGTCTGTATTGCGCGGACGTGTTTTGCTTTGGCGTGCCGTCCCCAAAATTGTGGGAGCGGTATGTGCAGTATCGGGAGGAGAAGGCCGGGGCGGCCCTGCGCAGCGTCACTTTTCGGGATAAGGTGAGCGGCTGGACCAACTACTCGCTGACGATGGCGTTCGACGACGGCGCTGTCCGCAGTGAAACGCAGGGAGAAGACCTATATATGCGGGCGTTTTTGCAGCGTGTCGCCCTGCGACCGTCCTGCTATCACTGTGCTTTCAAAGGGACTTGCCGTGAGGCGGACGTCACTTTGGGCGATCTGTGGGGCGCCGGGGAGATATTGCCGGAGTGGGATGACGATAAGGGCGTATCTCTGCTGCTGGTCCACAGCGGAAAGGGACAGGCGCTGTTCGAACAGGCAAAGGGCCACTGCCGCTGGCAGGCTGTAGACGGAGAGGCGGCGCTGGCGCACAATCCCATGGCGGTCCGGTCCGCCATTCGTCCCCCGCAGCGGGATGAGCTGTTTCTGGCCCTGGACCGGATGCCTTTCGACGAGCTGGTGGAGAAATATGCCCGAAAGCCGGAGGACAGCTGGAAACGAAAGCTGTGGCGGGCCCTGCACAGGCGGGGCATCGTCTGAGAGCGAAGGGATCAGGAGGATCAAAATGAAAAAGACGGCGATCGTCACGCAGTTTTATAAGAGCTTCAATTACGGCGGCGTGATCCAGGCCTATGCGCTGCAGAACTGCCTGCGGGAACTGGGTGTGGAGAACGAGCTGGCGCAGGTGGATTTTTATAGTGGCCAGGGGTTCAAAAAGAGACAGGCAGCGCAGCAGACAAGGAGATATCCGTTGCCCTTCCGGGTGTATCGGAAAGCATGCCAGCTTATAGAGCGGTGTCTTCTGGCCCGGCGCAAAGGGCGCTTTGAGCGGTTCAAGGCGGAGCATATGGCCGTCTCCGACGTGGTTTACAGCGATGCGAATATCCAGCAGGCCAACCAGCGGTACGACTGCTTTGTGGCGGGCAGTGACCAGATATGGAACCCTAGCCAGAGCTGCGATGCATTTTTCCTGACGTTCGCGGAGGAGAACTGCCGGAAGATATCCTATGCGGCCAGCATCGGCGTGGATTCTGTCTCCCAGGAGTATCTCCGGTATATAGTCCCCCTGATCGACCGATTTGACGCGGTCAGCGTGCGGGAGCCCTCCGCCGTGAAGATACTGGAAGGGCACGTGCATAAGCCAGTTAGCTGTGTGCTGGATCCGACGCTTTTGCTATCTAAGGAGAGGTGGGAGAAGCTGTGCCATCCCTCTGGACAGAAGGGCGACTATATCTTCGTATATCTGCTGGGCAATTCCGAGCGGGGCTATCGTTTGGCCCAGGAGGTCTCAGAAAAACTGCATACGCGGGTTGTGCTGGTGCCCTTTGGGGCACGGCATGTGAGAAAGAGCGTGATGCAGCTGCACGGCAAGTGGGCGCTGAGCGCGTCGCCCGCCGATTTTCTGTCGCTGGTGCACGACGCCAGATATGTCATCACCGACTCCTTCCATGGGGCGGTGTTCTCCTTGATCTTCCACAAGAGTTTTTGTGCCATCGAGAGGGTGGACGGCGGCTCCAGCTCTCCCATGAACGCCCGGCTCTACGACCTGTTGGGCACAGCGGGGTTGCCGGACCGCCTACAGCGGGACGCGGCGGGCGCGGTGGCGGTGCTGCAAGAGCCAATCGATTTTGCCTCCGTGGATGCTCGACTGGCGGAGCGGATCGAATACAGCAAGGACTTTCTGCGCCGGGCGCTGGAACTGGAGCCCGGAGAAAAAGAAGCGTGAAAAGAGGATGAGCCATGCGGGCCTATGAGCGTTTTTTGAAGTATGTGCGGTTTTCCACCCAGTCCAGCGAGCGGACCGGGACCACCCCCTCCACGGAGGGACAGTGGGTGCTGGCCGGGGCGCTGGCGGAGGAGCTGCGGCAGCTGGGGCTGGAGCGGCCCTCGGTGGATGGCAACTGCGTCGTCACGGCCTGGCTGCCCGCCTCGCCCGGCTATGAGGCCGCTCCGGCCATCGGCTTTCTGGCCCACATGGACACCGCCACCGCTTTTTCCGGCGAGGGGGTGGAGCCCATCCTGCACCCGGGGTATGACGGGGGCGACGTGATCCTGCCCAAGGCCGGACGCGTCATCCGGGCGGAGGAGTTCCCTTTTTTGAAGTCCCTCGCGGGCAAGACCCTCATCACCGCCGACGGCTCCACCCTCCTGGGGGCGGACGACAAGGCGGGCATCGCGGAGATCATGACTATGTGTGAGCGGCTCCTGGCGGAGCGCATCCCCCACGGGCGCATCTGCGTGGCCTTCACCCCCGACGAGGAGATCGGCGAGGGCCCGGATCACTTCGATGTGGCCGCTTTCGGGGCGAGATATGCCTACACGGTGGACGGCGGCGCGGCCGGGTCCATCGAGTATGAGAATTTCAACGCCGCCAGCGCCGATATCACCATCACGGGCGTGTCCGTCCATCCCGGGTCCGCCAAAGGCATCATGGAGAACGCCCTGCTCATCGCCCAGCAGATCAACGGGGCCCTGCCCCCGGAGGAGATACCCGCCCGGACCTGCGGTTACGAGGGCTTCTTCCACCTGGACGGGATGGAGGGCGTCCCGGCCCAGGCCAGGATGTTCTACATCATCCGGGACCACGACCGGGAGAAGTTCGCGGCCCGCAAGGCCCTGATGGAGCGCGTCTGCGCCCAGGTGGGCGCGGCCCACCCCACAGCAAAGGTGGAGCTGAAGCTGCGGGACAGCTATTACAACATGAAGGAGCAGCTGGCGGGGTGTATGCATCTGGTGGACATCGCCGAAAAGGCCGCTGTCCAGGCCGGGGTCGAGCCCACCACGGAGCCCATCCGTGGCGGCACCGACGGTGCCCGGCTCAGCTATATGGGCTTGCCCTGCCCCAACCTGGGCACTGGGGGCTTCAATGCCCACGGGCCCATGGAGTGCGTCGCCGCTGAGGATATGGACACGGTGACGGAGATACTGTTGAACATCGTAAGACTCTACAGCGGAATGAGCGTGTAAGGAGAGGGATATGAAGAAAAAACGGATGGATTGGGTGGACGGGATGAAATTTCTCGCCATCCTGTGGATCTTCTGCGGACACTTCAGTCTGACCTACGACGGGACGTTTTTCAACGGCCTGCGATCCGTCGCGGGGGGGTAATCTTTCACGGCGTAACGGGCAAGATGTGTGTGGCGCTGTTCTGCGTATTTTTGGGGTATTTCTGCGCCATGACGGGCCGGGACAAGACCCGGGACTGCGCGGCGTATATCCTGCGCCGCTACGTGTATTTTGCCCTGTGGATGCTGGCGGCGCTGTGTATCATCAGCGCCATCGTGCACCTGGATCGGCACACCCGGCTCACCGGGTATACGTATAAGCCCATCATCTATGGTCCCATCGGCATCCTGAACGACGTGGTGAAGCTGGGCACGGGCATTAGCGGGATGTATTGGTGCATGCAGCCGTTCGCCATCGCGTCGGTGGCGGTGGTGGTGGTCAACCGCCGGGATGTGGGCCTGATCGGCCAGCTGCTGATCGCATGGCTTTTGTACCTAGGCCGGGCCATATGGATCATGAACTGCTTTTTTGGTAGCATCCTCTATGCGCTGGTCCGGGATGAGCGGACAAAAAAGTTCGTGGGCCGCTGGTATGTGCGCCTGGCCCTGATCGTGGTGGCGTTTTTCATCATCAAGCGGGACGAGAATTTTGTGACCTACGCCCTGGACGGTGTGGCCATGACGCTGCTGGTCCTGGCGGTGTATCACGGCCCCTGGATGCAGGCGGTGCTGGGCCTGCGGCCCATGGCGGCCCTGGGGCGGTATTCCCTGGGCGTGTATATGCTCCATGAGCCCATGTTTCTGTCTCTGGGCAGCATCCTGTATCGGCAGCTGACGGCGGTCATAGAGGTAAAGTGGGCGTCCTTGCTGACAGGGGCGATGTGCTTTTTCCTGTGCTTTCCCCTGGCGTGGGCACTAGAGCGGGTCGTGGGGTGGCTGACGGTAGAGCTGACGGAGATACCAAAATTCCTGCGTGTGCGCGGGACGGAAAAGGACGGGGTGGGACCGACGCAGTGAAGATATATTTGTATGAGGTCCGGACGGACGAGCGGGAGGATATCGCCCGGGAGAGCGAACGGCTGGGGATAGAGACGGTCTGCTCCGCGGATGCGCCCAGCTTGGAGAATGCCGGGCGGGTGGCCGGGTGCCAGGCGGTGAGCGTCCTGGGCCAGGGGACCATCAGCCGCGCCCTGCTGGAGCGGTACGCCGCCCAGGGCGTACAATATCTCTCCACCCGGACGGTGGGCTACGACCACATCGATCTGGAGGCGGCCCACAGCCTGGGCATCGCCGTGTGCAACGCGGACTATCCCCCCGACGGGGTGGCGGATTTCACGGTGATGCTCATGCTCATGTGCCTGCGGCATTACAAGCAGGCCATGTGGCGGGGGATGGTGAACGACTTCTCCCTCCAGGGTCTCCAGGGCCGGGATATGGCCAGCCTCACCGTGGGCGTGCTGGGCACGGGTCGCATCGGCACCCAGGTGCTGAAAAACCTGTCCGGCTTCGGCTGCCGCCTGCTGGCCTATAACCGCCACGAGACGGCGGAGGCAGCCCGCTACGCCGCTTTCGTGGACCTGGATACCATCTGGCGGGAGTGCGACATCATCACCCTGCACCTGCCCCTGACCCCCGCCACAGAGCACATCATCGACCGGGACACCATCGCCCGGATGAAGGACGGGGTCATCATCGTCAACTGCGCCCGGGGCGAGCTGACCGACATCGAGGCCCTGGTAGAGGGCATCGAATCGCTGAAGATCGGGGCGCTGGGCATGGACACCATCGAAGGGGAGACGGGCATCGTCCACCGGGACCTGCGGACGGATATCCTGGCCAATCGAAACGTGTTCTATCTGCACCAATTCCGCAACGTCATCATGACCCAGCACATGGCCTTTTACACCCGCCAGGCGGTGGCCAGCATGGTCCGCTGCGGCCTGGAGGGACCTGTAGAGATGGCCCGCACCGGGGCCTACCGGACGCGGCTGGTATAACGAAACAAAAAACGCTCCCCCGGACCTTGGGTCCGGGGGAGCGTGCTATACCGGGTTGTCAGCCCAATGTGCAACTCACGAAGGAGCGCACGCCTGTGGGGACGGTGAAAAAGCCCTCCACGTCGCCGCTGAGCAGATACCCGTCGGTGGGGCAGGAGACAGGCAGGATGCAGCCCGTGTCCATGAGCATATCCTCCGCCAGGTGCAGCAGCTTGAAGCGGGTGCCGCCGCTGCTGTGACGGACGGCGGAGATCACAGCGTCGTAGGTGCCGGACCAGGAGCCGTCCTCCACCACTGTCTCGGAGCCGTAGCGGGTCAGGTCCAGGTCATAGGCGCCGCGCTCGCCGTGGGCGCCCTTGCCCAGCTGGGCCCAGTTCCGGCCGGAGCCGGAGGTGAAGCGCTCCAGCAGGCTCTGCGGATCGCTGTACGCCGCGTCCACGGAGCACTGGGCGATGGAGAAATCCCCGGCCTGCAGGGTCCGGCGGTAAGCGCTGTCGATCTGGTTCTCCAGATTCACGGTGATGCCCACCTGGCCGAGGGCGCTCTGGACGGCCTGGGCCATGGCCTTGTTGTCGGCGCCGGAGGCGTAGAGATAGGTCAGCACAGGGAAATCGACGAGCTGGTCGGAGGTGTCGTAGTCATAGTATTTTTTCAGTATCTTGAGGGCGGCCTCCCGGTTGGCCTCGGCCGCCTCGGCGGAGATATCGAAATAATCGGCGCCCTCGCTGAACGATTTGCCGTCTGTCTCGGTCATGCCCGCAGGCACCAGGGAGGCGGCGGGGGTCTGGCCGGAGAGCTGGCACAGATCGTCCCCGTCCAGCAGCAGCCACAGCGCGCCGCGGATATCGGCCCGGGCCTTCTCGGCCTCGGCGGCGGTGGGGGGAACGGCGGGCTCCTCCTCGCTGGCTGACACCGGATTCAGAAAGCTGTCGGGCAGGATCTCCTCGTTGGCGTTCCAGCACAGGAAGGAGACGCCAAGCCGCTGCGCGGTCTGAAATTCGTCGCCGTGATCCGCCTGGATGGCCGCAAGGTCGCCGCCGGACAGGGCGGCGAAATGGAGCGAGCCGCCGTCGAAGGCGCTCAGCGCGCTGTCCTGGGAGGGGAAGGAGAACTCGATCCCGTCCAGGGCGACGTCCTTGGCGCCGTGATAGCGCATGTTCTTTTCCAGCACGATATCCCCGTTGGCGCTCCAGCGCTGCAGCTTGAAGGGGCCGTTGCAGATATAGGTGGCGGGGTCGTAGAACCAGTCGGGATTCTCCTCCGCCACGGCCTGGCGCAGGGGGTAGAAGCAGGGGAGGGTGAGCAGCTCGTTCCAGAAGGGCACGTCGTAGGCCAGATGCACCTGCAGAGTGGTCTCGTCCACGGCGGTCACGTCCAGCCAGCCGTCGGAATAGCCCACGATGGGCAAAAACAGATAGCTATACCCGCCGCCGATGGAGAGAGCCCGCTTCCAGCCGTAGGCGAAATCCGCCGCGGTGACGGCCTCGCCGTCGGACCATTTCAGGCCGGAGCGCAGGGTGTAGGTATAGGTGACGGTGCCGTCCTCATTGGCCTGGGCCTTCACCAGGCGGGTGGCGCAGTCGGCCACCACGGTGGGCTGGCCGTCCTCGTCCAGGGCCCACCGGGCCAGGCCGGAGAACATATGGCTCAGCACGGTGACGCCGTCGGCGCTGTCGATGAGGGCCGGGTCCAGACTGGCGGGCTCATGGCTGAGGGCGGCCGCCAAAACGCTGTCCTCCGCCGCGGCGGCGGGCACGGCCAGACACACCAGCGCGGCCAGCGCCAGGATAAGGCAGACGATCCTTTTCATCTTGCGTGCTATCTCCTCTCCAAAGACCGCCCGGAGTTCTCCGGGCGGCGTTATTTCAGCAGCGCTCCAGCCACTTCTGGTCGTTGGGCTCGAACACGACCTTCTCGTAGGCGGGCACGTCCATCATCACCCCGGTCCAGTCGGAGTGGATATCGCCGTTCTGCTTGATGATGACATCGTAGAGGATATCGTATGTGACGCCGTCGGGGCCCGTCTCGGTGATGGTGGAGTAGGGCAGGGTCTTGTGGTAGGTGATCTCCATGCCCTCGAACTCGAAGTGGTAGCCGTTGCGCATCCGGCAGCCGTCCAGGCCCTTGTAGGTGAAGTATTTCTTCAGGTCCCGGAGGATGTTGTCGTCCTCCTCCCGGTACAGGTTCTCCGGGGTGGTGTCGGTGTAGTCATAGCGGAACTGGATGGACACGTGTCGGCCCTTCCAGCGCCGGACGAAATCGGGCAGCTTCTCGGAGGGATAGTTTTTCCACAGCACGCAGTTGACCCGGGCCGGGACGGGGAGCTGGCCGATCAGCTCGTCCGGGGACTCCTCCACGTACTTCTGCATATGGCGGGAGATGTTCACGCAGGTGACCTTGTGCTTGTTGCGCTGGAAGAACGCCAAAATATCCGCCGGGGACTGGTCCTCGAACACGGGAAGGGTGGTATTGATGAACACCCGGTGGGTGGTGGGGATGCAGTCCAGCATCACCTGCAGGCTCGCCAGGTTGGCCATGGGCTCGCCTCCGGTGAACACGAAATCGCACCGGGGGGTGATGGCGTCCATCCGCCGGATGCTCTGGCAGATCTTCTCCAGGCTGAAGCCGCTCATGTCGGCGTATTCCTGCTTGTTGATGCAAAACGGGCAGTGGTTCCGGCAGTCGTAGGGCACGAACACAGTGACCGTCGCGCCGCCTTCTCTCGTCTTGTAGGGGTTAGCCATGGGCAGTTGACCTCTATCTTCCTTTTTTCTTGCTTGCCACAATATGGCATAATATTTTACCATACTCTTTAGAAAAAAGAAAGAGCCTTTCTGCATTTTTCCCCGCGCCCGGCAGGGCGGCCCGGTGAATCAAATGCGGCCTGGTTGGCAACACTATCTTCGCCTGACGAGAAGAAACGAGAGGGGATAGTCCGTTGCAATGCAAAGTGGAGATCTGCGGCGTGAACACGGCCAGGCTGAAGGTGCTGAAGAGCGAGGAGACGCGGGAGCTGCTCCTGCGGGCCAAGGCGGGGGACATGCAGGCCCGGGAGGAGCTGATCAGCGGCAATCTGCGGCTGGTGCTCAGCGTGATACAGAAATTCTCCAGCCGGGGGGAGAACGTGGACGACCTGTTCCAGGTGGGGTGCATCGGCCTGATCAAGGCCATCGACAACTTTGACGTGACCCAGGACGTGAAATTTTCCACCTACGGGGTGCCGCCCGATGGTTGAGGGTGAAAAAATTGGAGCAAAGCGCCCTGAAACCCTTGGTATCAGGCACTTTTTTGCTGTCCGCCGCTCTCCTTGAAGGTGTAGAATATCTGCACCCTCTCGTTGGTGATGACGATCCGGCTCACGCAGTCCCGGATCATAGTCTGCTTCTGCAGGTCGGTCAGATAGGGCCAGGTCTCCGCGATACCGGCCACCTGGTCCCGGATGAGGGCCAGCCGTCTGGCGCTGGCCTGGTCCTCCTTCTCTTGCTCGTATTGGGCCTGTAGAGAGACCAGAGCCTGCTTGGTGTCCTCGATGACCTTGAGGAGCGTGCCGTCCGTCCCCTCGGCGTACAGGG
>CANROZ010000065.1 GCA_947632365.1 uncultured Oscillospiraceae bacterium | reverse complement strand
GAGGAGCTGGCGGACACCATCACCAACACCGCCCTGTGCGGCCTGGGCCAGAGCGCCTGCAAGCCGGTGCAGAGCACCCTCAAATATTTCCGGGACGAGTACCTGCGCCATGTGGTGGACCATCACTGCCCCATCTGCAATAAGGAAAAGCCCCATCCGGTCATCGACGCGGACAAGTGCAAAGGCTGCGGCAAGTGCAAGAAGAACTGTCCCATGGAGGCCATCTCCGGCACGGTGAAGCAGCCCCATGTGATCGACCCGGAAAAATGCGTCAACTGCGGCGCCTGTGTGCAGAACTGCCCCTTCGGGGCCATCACCGCCGCGAAGGAGGGCTGAGAAATGGCGAAAGGCATCATGTATATCGACGGTCAGCGGGTCCCCTTCGACGGGGAGAAGAACGTCCTGGCCGTTATCCGCAAGGCAGGCATCGAAATGCCCACCTTCTGTTACTATTCCGAGCTGTCCGTCTACGGCGCCTGCCGCATGTGCGTGGTGGAGGACGAGCGGGGCAAGATCGACGCCTCCTGCTCTATGGAGCCCCGGGACGGCATGAAGATACGCACCAACACCGCCCGGCTTTTGAAGCATCGGCGGATGATCCTGGAGCTGATGCTGTCCAGCCACTGTCGGGACTGCACCACCTGCGAGAAGAGCGGCGACTGCCGCCTGCAGGAGCTGGCGCTGCGCTTCGGCGTGCGGCACGTGCGGTTCGAGGACACCCGTCCCACCTATGAAAAGGACGTGTCCTCGCCCTCCATCGTCCGGGATCCCAACAAGTGTATCCTCTGCGGCGACTGCATCCGCGTGTGCGACGAGCTGCAGGGCATGGGCATCCTGAACTTCTCCTATCGGGGGAGCGAGCTGCAGGTCATGCCCGCCTTTGACAAGAAGCTCAGCGAGACTCACTGCATCGGCTGCGGCCAGTGCGCCGCGGCCTGCCCCACGGGCGCCATCACCATCTTCAACGAGATCGGCCGGGCCTGGCGGGCCCTGCACGACCCGAAAAAGCGGGTGGTGTTCCAGATCGCCCCGGCGGTCCGTGTGGCGGTGGGCGAGGCCTTCGGTCTGGAGCCGGGCGTCAACGCCCTCAATAAGCTGGTATCCGCCCTCAAAATGATGGGCGCGGACGAGGTGTACGACACCACCTTCGGCGCGGACCTGACCGTCATGGAGGAGGCCGACGAGTTCCTGGAGCGGCTGAAAAAGGGCGGCCCGTTCCCCATGTTCACCAGCTGCTGTCCCGCGTGGGTGAAGTATGTGGAGAAGGAGGCGCCCCAGTACCTGAAGAACATCTCCACCTGCAAGTCCCCCATGCAGATGTTCGCCGCGGTGCTGCGGGACCGCTACGCTGAGAAGGACGAGCAGGACGGGCGCACCACCTTCCACATCGCCATCATGCCCTGCACCGCCAAGAAGGGAGAGGCCGCCCGGCCGGAGTTCACCCACGACGGCAAGCGGGATGTGGACCTGGTGCTCACCACCCAGGAAGTCATCAATATGATCAAAGAATCCGGCATCCGCTTCGCGGACCTGGAGGGCGAGGCCCCCGATCTGCCCTTTGGTATGGGAACCGGCGCTGCCACCATCTTCGGCGTCACCGGAGGCGTGGCGGAGGCCGTGGTCCGGCGGGTGATGGAGGACAAGAGCAAGAATACCTTCCAGGCCCTGGAGTTCTCCGGTCTGCGGGGCTCCGACGGCGTGCGCACCGTGACGCTCCCGGTGGGGGACCGCCCCCTGCGCCTGGCCATCGTCCACGGCCTGGCCAACGTGCGCAAGGTGCTGGCCGACATCGAGGCGGGGGAGGAATACTTCGACCTGATCGAGGTCATGACCTGCAAGGGCGGCTGCGTGGGCGGCGCCGGACAGCCCTACGGCCTCACCGCCGTCAAGGACAAGCGTGCCGGAGGCCTCTACGACGCGGACCGTACCGCTCTCATCAAGAGCTCGGAGAACAACCCCATCGCCAACCAGGTGCTGACCAATGTGCTCAAGGGCCGCAACCATGAGGTCCTGCACGTGCACTACGGCGCAGAGCGGTAAAAATCGGACAGCTGGAAAGGAGAGACACTGTGAAGACGATCACGGTTGGCATCATCGGCGCGGGCCGCATCGGCAAGGTGCACGCGGAGAACATCACCAAGTTCGTGCCGGAAATGGAGATCAAGCGCATCGCAGACCCCTATATGAGCGAGGAGACGGTGGTGTTTCTCCGGCGGCTGCGCATCCCTTACATCACCAACGATCCGGAGGACGTGCTGTCCGACCCGGATATCCAGGCGGTCATCGTCTGTTCGCCCACGGATCTGCACGCGGAGTATACCATCCGGGCGGCCCGGGCGGGCAAGGACGTGTTCTGCGAAAAGCCCATCGACTATCGGCTGGAGCGGGTCCATGAGGCCATCGACGAGTGCCGCAAGGCGGGTGTGCAGCTGCAGGTGGGCTTCGACCGTCGGTTCGACCACAACCACCGGGCCGTCTACGACGCGGTGCAGGCGGGCAAGATCGGCGATGTGAACCTGGTGAAGATCAGCTCCCGGGACCCGGAGCCGCCCACCATCGCCTATGTGAAGGTCTCCGGCGGCATCTTCTACGACATGATGATCCATGACTTCGATATGGCCCGGTTCCTGGCCGGGTCCGACGTGACGGAGGTGTTCGCCTACGGCGCGGTGCTGGTGGACCCGGCCATCGGCGAGGCCGGGGACGTGGATACGGCGGTGGTGACGCTGAAGTTTGCCAACGGCGCCATGGGCGTCATCGACAACAGCCGCCGGGCCGTATATGGCTACGACCAGCGGGTGGAGGTGTTCGGCTCCAAGGGCGCCGTCATGGACGGCAACGACACCCCGGACAACGCGGTGTTCTACGGCGAGGACGGCACCGTGTCCGGTACCTGCTACAAGGTCATGTGGGACCGCTATACCGGGGCATTTGCCGCCGAGCAGCGGGCCTTCGTCCAGGCGCTGTTGAGCGGCAGCCCCGTGCCCGTCAACGGCGAGGATGGCCTGAAGTCCATCATCATCGCCGCCGCCGCCACCAAGTCCATGCGGGAGGGCCGCCCGGTGAAGATCAGCGAGATCGAGTGAGAAGATCGATATAACAACGAAAAAAGAGCGCTCTTTTCCGCCATGGCGGAAGAGAGCGCTCTTTCTGCATAGGGCGATATCCACGGTTGTCGCAGGGTGGACTTTGCCGTATAATGAGATCATAGGCAAGGCGCTCGGAGATATCGTGAGCGGCGGACTTGACGGCCGGATAGGGGAGGCGAGAGGATGGAACGGTTTGTATTGGTGCCCGACTCCTTCAAGGGGACGCTCAGCTCCCAGGAGGTGTGCGACGTGCTGCGGGAGGAGATACTGCGGGCCCGGCCCGACGCGCAGGTGGTGTCCATCCCTGTGGCGGACGGCGGCGAGGGAAGTGTGGACGCCTTTTTGAAGGCAGTGGGCGGCCAGCGGATAGAGGCGCCCTGCCACGGCCCGCATATGGAGCCCATGACGGGCTTTTACGGCATGCTGCCTGACGGCACGGCGGTGATCGAGATGGCCGCGGCGGCGGGACTTCCCCTGGTGGGGACCCGCCTGGAGCCGGATAAGACCACCACCTACGGCGTGGGGGAGCTGATGGCCGACGCGGCTGAGCGGGGCGCCCGGCGCATCATCCTGGGCCTGGGGGGCAGCGCCACCAACGAGGGCGGCTGCGGCGCCGCCGCGGCCCTGGGGACGCGGTTTTTGGACGAGCAGGGCGAGGCCTTCGTCCCCACGGGCGGCACGCTGGACCGGATCGGGCGCATCGATGTGGGGGGCCAGCGGGCGCTGCCGGAGATCACGGTGATGTGCGACATCGATAACCCGCTCTGCGGCCCCACCGGGGCCAGCGCCGTGTTCGGGCCCCAAAAGGGGGCCGACGGAGCCATGATCGAGCGGCTGGACGCGGGCCTGGCCCATCTGGCGGCGGTGATCCGGCGCGATTTGGGCGCGGATATCGCCGATCTGCCCGGGGCGGGCGCCGCGGGCGGCATGGGCGGCGGCGCGGTGGCCTTTTGGGGCGGACGGCTGCAAATGGGCATCGAGACCGTGCTGGACACGGTGGGATTCGACGACGTGGTCCGGGGCGCCAGGATGGTGTTCACGGGCGAGGGACGGCTGGATGGACAGAGCGTGCGGGGCAAGGTGATCGCCGGAGTGGCACGGCGGGCGGCCCGGCAGGGCGTGCCTGTGGTGGCCATCGTGGGCGCCGTGGGCGAGGGGGCCGACGGGATATACGAGCTGGGCGTGAGCGCGGTGTTCACCACAAATCATGCCCCGGAGCCCTTTGAGACGGCCCGGCTCCACGCCCGGGAGAATCTGCGCCGCACGGCGCGGAACATCATGGGCCTGGCGGCGGCTATCGAGAGATGAATTTCTCCGCAGAGCAGCTTTGGACTTTACTGAGCGCAGAAACGGAAAGGATGTGTACATATTGGGACAGACGATAGGCGTTTACGGGACAGGGGCCATCGGCACCGGGCTTGCGACGCTGCTCATAGGCAACAGCTGCCAAACGGTCGTGGTCGGACACTCGCAGGCGGGGATGGAAGGCTGTCTGCGGGGGATCGGGCGCAATTGGGATGATCTGATTGCCGGCGGGTATATGACAGAGGAAAATAAGCGGGCTGCGCTTGCCCTTGTCACGGTGACGGACGACCCGGCCCGTCTGCAGGACTGCTCTGTCGTTTTCGAGGCGGTGACGGAGAGCCTGCTCGTGAAAGGCCAGGTATATGAGCGCATCGAACAGCATTGCGGGCGGGATACGATCATCGCGTCCTGCACCTCGTCTCTGGACGCGGACATATTGGCCGACTTGATCCGTCATAAAGAGCGCTTTCTCATCGCCCATCCCTTCCAGCCCGTACACCTGCAGCCGCTGGTGGAGCTGGTGCGCTGTGCGCAGACGGAGGGACCTGTTGTGGACCGGATGAAGCGGCTTCTGGACAGCCTGCACCGACAGACGGTCGTGCTGCACAAGAGCTTGCCGGGATTTCTGGTCAATCGGTTCGCGCAGGCGCTGTTTCGGGAGTCGCTGTTTTTGATGGAAGAGGGCGTCGTATCTGCGGAGGATATAGACCGGGCCGTCAAATACGCAGTCGGCATGCGGTACGCATCCATCGGGCTGTTGGAGTATTTCGACGCGGTGGGCTTTGAACTGGAGCGTTCCATCGCGGAAAATGTCTATCCCTCGCTGTGCAGCACCACACAGGTACAGGCCACCGTTCTGGAGGGACTGCGCGTGGGCGCAGTCGGGCAAAAGACCGACAAAGGGCTGTACACATGGACCGAGGAGAGCCGCGCTGATTTTCGCCGACGGCTGCAGGAGCCGTTCGCTTCTTTGGCGAAGGAATGGGACGTTCCCTAGCGAGCAGCATACGGCTGTGCGCGGCCCACAAGTTTTACAGTCAAAAGCAGAATCGACAGGACAGAGACGACCCCATCCATGGACCAGCGGTCCATGGATGGGGCTTTTTATAAGAGGGCGGGCGGCGAAAGAAACAGAGACTGGGCCGCTTACCGCGCTCCGGTCTCTGCGGTTTGCTTATCTTTGGGCGCGGATAAGATTTGCATAAAACTCTACCGCGCCGGGCAGGCAGTTGATATTCACGCACTCGTCCAGCCCGTGCATGCCCTTCATCTGCTCCGGGCCGAACACCACCGGGGAGAACCGGATGCAGTTTTTGCACACATCGTGGTAGAAATACGCATCCGTGGCGCCTGTCATCACGTAGGGGCTCACGGGCAGACCGGGGAAGGTCTCGGTGATGACGCGCTCCACCAGTTTGAAGGCCTCGCCCTGGATGTCCACAGGCGGGGAGAAGTCGTTGCTGAGCATCACCTCGGTCTCCAGACCGAACTTTGCCGCCCGCGCCTGGATGAGAGCCAGGCTCTCCTTCTCGCCTTGATGGGGGATGAAGCGCATATTGGCCCCCACGGACGCCTCCTGGGGCAGCACGTTGTACGCCTCGGACCCGGACAGCACCGTGAACGCCGCCGTGGTCTGGAGCATGGCCCCCGCCTGGGCGCTGATGGAGGGGAGGATTGGCTTCAATATGGGGCCGAACAGCCACAGATTTCCCAGCACCAGCCGCAGCCCGAAGGGCGCATAGGGGGCCAGCCGATTAAACATGGCCGTGACCTCCGGCAGAAACTTTTTCCGGAACGGCGAATGCTTCTGCATGCTGTGCACGAAAGCCGCCACCCGGTCCACCGGGGTGTTTTTGCCGGGGGCGCTGGCGTGGCCGCCTGCGCTGCGGGCCGTGAAGCGCACGTTGGCCTTTCCCTTTTCAAACACGCCCACCATGGCAAAATTGCCGTGGATGCCGCCGATGGGCTCGGAGATGATCGCGCCGCCCTCGTCGCAGAGCAGGAACAGCTCCACGCCCCGGCGCTTCAGCTCATCCACCAGCTTGGGCGCGCCGGGCCCGCCCCACTCCTCCGTACAGGAGCTGGCCAGATACACGTCGCAGGCGGGCTCGAATCCCTCGGCCAGCAGCTCCTCCACGGCCTGGAAGAAGGCCATCACAGAGCACTTGGTGTCCGCTGTGCCCCGGCCCCACACCCGGCCGTCCGATATCTCCCCGGCAAAGGGCTCGTGGGTCCATGGCCCCTTCGCCGGGACCACGTCCTGGTGGCTCATGAGCAGGATGGGCTTTTCCCGGCTCCGGCCCTTCCAGTAATATAAAAGGTTGCCGTCGATGACCGTCTTTTCCAGCCGCTGGTGGACCAGGGGGAACAGCTCCTTCAGGACCTTTTGCAGCTCCAGGAAGGGGGCCAGGTCCGTCTGGTCAGGATAGGAGACCGTCTGACACCGGACCATTTTCGCCAGCTTTTCCGCCAGCGCCATGGCCGCGTCATCCACGGGCGGGGCGGTATAGGTGGACTTTTTGGCCGGGGTCAGCAGGGTACGCACGACGGCGACGAGGACAAGGGCCAAAAGCAGGCCCAGCAGGCAGCAGATAATGATAAACAGTGTTTTCATCTTGCCGCCCCCTTCCGGCCCTTTTTATAGAGCAGATAGGCGATGGCGATGCCGCCGGAGGGGATGACCATGAAGCTGGTAGAGCCCACCAGAGACGGCACGAAGATGAACAGCGCGCTCATCAGCACCAGCGGCGTCAGGGCGATGTCCATGTTCTTCCGATAGTACCGATAGGCCATGGCGCCGAACAGGGCGGGCACCACGTTGTCGAAGGCCGGGCGCAGCACCGGGCTTTGCAGCACGGGCTGCAGCGGCGCCAGCAGCAGCACCCCCAGGGCCAGTACCAGGATGGTCACCAGACTGGAGGTGGCGATGGACAGGGTGGAGATGATCTCGTTCTCCGCCGTGCCAGTCTTGGCGCCCACCATGTCCCGGGCGTTGACAGCGCAGGGGATCTTCATGTTGATGAGGTTCCCGGTGATGAAGGCCAGATACCCGCCGCCCGCGCCCAGCATGGGGGTATATACCAGAAATTCCACCACGCTGCTCACGGTCCACACCAGTCCGACGGACAGAAAGGCACGGGCCACCGCACCCAGGTCCGGCATGGCCCCCAGCACCCCGCCGATGCAAAAGGGCGCGCCCAGCAGCATGAAGAGGGTGGCGACGGTGACGCCGCGGCCGATGATATGGGTCCTGCGGTTGTATCGTGCAAAAGTCTCGTTCATATCACGCGCCTCCTCTCACGCGACGGCCCCGACGAGGACCGCCGCGGCCATGCCCACGATCATGCTCCCGGCGATGGAAAAGCTGTCCAGCCAGGCCATTTTTTTCTTCTCGCTGAGATATACGAATCCGGCCATGGCCAGGCATGCCGCCGCCACGACCACCAGCGGCGTCCAGTCCCCGCCAAAGCGGCCCAGACCGCCCCCGGAGACGAACCCGCCCACATAGCTGCCGATGTAGGCGCTGACCAGGCCGATGAACATGGCCGTCATGGCCAGGTCGCCGAAGCTGCCGCCCTTGCCCGCGCCGGAGCCCGCTCCCAGCTTTTTCGTGTAGCGCTTATTGAAAAACACGCTCAGCACCATGCCCCACATGATACACACGCTCATGAGCAGGGCGATGGTAGCAAAGCCGGAGGGCGTCATCTCCGAGGCGGAGAGGGTGGTCATGCCCACCTGTTCCGCTGCCGCCTGGGCCACCTGGGTCTCATAGTGCAGCGCCCCGATCACCGACAGCCGCAGCCAGGGCCAGGGCGTGCCCAGACTGCCGGACAGGGCGATGACGCCAAGCAATATGCCCACGCTGGGCAGTACGGAGAATGTGGCGCTGGCGGTGATGGCCCGCTTCATCTTCGTCCTGTCCATGCCGATGGCCACGCCGACCCGCCAGGCCCGGACCAGGAACACCACGCACACCGCCGCCACAAAGGCGACGATGAGCCCGCAGATGCAATAGATCGGCGCGCTGTTGAGTTTCTGTAATATGCCCATATACCGTCTCCTTCCACTCGATATAATACAATGATACCATGTCGCGCGGTTCCGGCGTCAGCCGGGAGCGCGATCGGTATTTTATGGTATCATAGTGGTTTGCCACTATGATACCATAGGTTCAGCGGCGGCACAATGATGATTTGTAAAAAAATGGGAAAAAACAAGGAAAACATACAAGTTTGACTGGACTACAGAGGGTTTATCTTGTATAATTTATATAACTTGCGATAAAGAGGTGATCCCATGATCCTGACAGACGAACAGCGGGCCCTTCTGGAGGGAGAGAAGGGCGAGGTGATGGCCAAGGTGGTCAAGACCCTTGTTATGTACGGCGAGACCTTTGGTGCCCAGCGTATGGTCCCGGTGACCAGCCAGTACGGCCACACGGTGATCAGCTTCGGCCTGGGCGTGATGAAGCCGATCTACGATCTTTACGACACGCTCCTGGGCGGGGACCTGCCGAAAGGGCAGCGGTTCACCGCCGATCCCCGGCCGCTGGACGACAAGGTCCCGGCGTCGTTTTTGGAAAACCTGGTCTTTAAGAAGTTCATGTACAACCAGCAGGCCCGCTACGAGGCCCAGCTGGAGAAACTGGGCGTCACAGGCGACGACGGATACACCTGCACCTGCTATATGCCCCAGGTGGGCAACACGCCCCAGCGGGGCGAGGTGCTATCATGGGCGGAGTCCTCGGCGGTGGTGTACGCCAACTCCGTGCTGGGGGCCCGGTGTAACCGCAATTCCGGCATCATCGAGATCATGGGCTCCATCGCCGGATTCGTGCCGGAATTCGGCCTCCTCACCGACGAGGGGCGAAAGGCCACCTGGGTCATCGACGTGCGGTGCAAGGATCGCCCCGAGCCCCAGCTGCTGGGCTCCGCCATCGGCATGAAGGTGATGGAGGATGTGCCCTACATCCGGGGCATGGAGCAGTGGCTTGGCACGGAGCTCACGGACGGGGCAAAGGATTATCTGAAGGACTTTGGCGCGGCCACGGCTTCCAACGGCGCAGTGGGCCTCTATCACATCGAGCACCTGACGCCGGAGGCCGTGGAGATGGGGGAGAGCCTCATTGCGGAGGGGGCCCGGACATGGGTCGTGGACGATGAGACGCTGGAAAACGTCCGGAAAAACTATCCGGTCATCTGGAAGGACCCGGCGGCCGCGCCCAAGCTGTGCTTCGTGGGCTGCCCCCACATGTCCCTGAAGCAGCTGCAGGACTGGACGGACGCGGTGGAGGCGGGTTTGGAGAAGAACGGCCGACAGCAGGTGGCGGTGCCCACGGTGTTCACCGCGCCCACGGCGGTGATCCGGGCGTTTGAAAAGACCCCCTACGCCGCCCGGCTCGCCAAGACCGGGGTGGTGGTCAGCTACATCTGCCCGCTGATGTATATGAACAATCCCCTGTGCAAGAGCAAGGCGGTCATCACATCCTCCAACAAGCTGCGCACCTACACCAGCGCGAAGTATTACACCGAGGCGGACATTTTGGACATCATCACCGGGAAGGAGGGCGCGAGATGAGAACATTCAAAGGCCGCGCCGTGGTGCCCGGCGCCTGCACCGCCGAGGCGCTGGTGAGCCGGGAGGGGTTCAACACCCTGGCCAGCTACCAGATGGCGCTGATGTTCGGCGACAAGAAGGTCAAGTGCGGGGACCAGAACAACCAGGACCTCTACAAAAAGCCTATGGCTGGCAAGGCGCTGTGCCTACCCATGACCATCGGCTCCACCACCGGGGGCATGGTGCTGTATGCCGCCTGCGCCATGGGGCGGCAGCCCGCCTGCATGCTCTTTTCCAAGCACATCGACTCCCTGGCGGCCTCCGGGGCCATCCTGGGGGACGTGTGGACGGATGTGGGCATGCCCGTGGTGGACCAGCTGGGGGACGAGTTTTTGCAGTACGTACAGACGGGCATGACCATCACGGTGGCCGAGGACGGCACCGTGACCGTACAGTGAGGTGCATGATATGATGGACAAGAGATACGAGCCGCTGTTCACCCCCTGGAAGATCGGCAATGTGGAGATCAAAAACCGCATCGTCCAGTGCTCCATGGGCGGCACCAGCCTCTTTGGCTGGCTGGAGCCCTGCCACTTCGACAAGGAGGCCGCCCATCACATCCTGAACCGGGCCCAGGAGAACGTGGGCCTGGTGCTGCCGGGGATGCAGTGCGTGCGGGACACCATGGGCAGGCGGTGGCTCTATAAGAACGAGAAGATGTTCCGGGACCTGGAGAAGTGGCTGCCGGAATTTCACAAGACCGGGGCCAAGCTGTTCATCCAGCTGGCGGCGGGCTTTGGTCGGTCCATG
>CANROZ010000064.1 GCA_947632365.1 uncultured Oscillospiraceae bacterium | reverse complement strand
TGCCCTCGCACATCCGTCTATCTATTCCCTTACACCACGGGGCTTTTTCCCTGTCCGTTTCTCCTGGTACAGTTCACATCCGCTCCCCGGTGGTTTTTCTGTCACGTTTTCTGCAAACGGGCGGAGAGGCGTTCAATGATGAGCACCAGCAGCGCAAGGACCGCATGGCGTGATACGATAAGCAAACAAAAATGCCCCCGGACCATCGGTCCGGGGGCGTTGTCCTTGTCAGCGGCGTTTCCACCAGCGGCGCTTCGGCGGCTCGGGAGGCTCCTCGGGGCCCTCGTCCTCGTAGTATTCCTCCTCGTCGTACTGGTCGTCGGCGTATTCGCCGTCGCCCTCCTCCCCGTATTCTTCCTCAGCGTATTCGCCGTCGGGGGCGTCCTCATATTCACCCTCGGGGTACTCGTCCCCGGGGTATTCGTCCTCGGGGTACTCATCCTCAGGATAGTCCTCCTCAGGATACTCCTCTTCGGATGCATTCTCGGGATATTCCTCTTGGGGAGCCTCCTCAACGTACTCATCCTGGGGGACATCCTCAGCGTACTCCTCTTCGGATGCATTCTCGGGATATTCCTCCTGCGGAGCCTCCTCGACGTACTCCTCTTCGGAAGCATTCTCGGCATATTCTTCCTGGGGAGCCTCTTCGACGTGCTCCTCCTGGGGAACTTCCTCGGCATACCCCTCCAGAGGAGCTTCCTCGGGATATTCCTCCTGGGGAACTTCCGCTTCGACGTATTCCTCCTGGGGAACGGCGGGCTCCTCTGGCGGCAGGCTCTCCGGCGCCGGGGCGCTGGCTGGCTCGTCCGGCAGGTCCAGCCACTGGATCTCCTGCTGGGAGTGGGCGATGGCCCGGTCCCGGCGGGCGACGCGCAGGCTATGCAGGTGGCGCAGCCGCTGGATCAGGTAGATGGCCACCAGCAGCAGATACACCGCCAGCACGATCACCAGCACCTTGACGGTCTGCTGTACCGCCTGGGTATGCAGCAGGATGTTCATCTGGCTGCCCAGATACTCCAGCCGGGAGATATCCGACGATGTGGCGGCCACCAGCCGGGCGGTGCCGTAATTCTGTCCGTCCATATAGACGGTGACGTCGCCCAGATACTGGCCCGCGCTGATGGGCGCCTGGAGCGTTTTACCAGTCTGCTCATGCTGATAGGATATCTCGTAGGTGAGCTCGCCCAGCTGCTCGTTCACGGCCATGAGTTGGCGGACCTGTCCCTCAGCACGAACGCCGATCTCCGAGGGGGAGCCCATCTCCACGGGCACGGTGGCCAGGATATCGGTGGAGTTGAGCAGCGTGCGGTAGCCGTAGTTGGTGTAAGCCCACACAAAGAGGTTTCGGGCATCCTGGAAACGGGTGGTGCCGTCCGAGCTGCCGATGACCACGGCTATCACGTCCAAGTCGTTGTACGAGGCGGAGGCGGCGAAGTTGCCGCCGAAGGAAGTGACGCCGCCGGTCTTGCCGATAGTGGTGTACTCATAATAGAGGGAGTTGCCGGAATCACGCAGCACGTTGCTAGCAGTGATCGTGCGGGTGCCCGCATACTGGGTGGCGGGGATGGTATAGGAGCGGGTCTGTAGGACGTTGATGATCGTGGGGCTTTTTAGAAGCTCGCGGGTGATCAGCGCCACGTCATGAGCGGTGGAGTACTGGCCGTCCACGGTAGCGCCTGTGGCATTCAGAAAATGCGTGTTGGTGCAGCCCAGCTCCTGGGCTCGGGTGTTCATGTCCCCGACGAAGGCGTCCACAGTGCCGGAATTGAATTCCGCCAATACGTTCGCCGCATCCATGAAGCCAGGGATAGCCACCATATAGACGAGATTTTCCACCGTCAGAGACTCGTCAGGGACCAGCGCGGGAGAGGCTAAAACGGGGGCGCTCTCCAATCCGCTCAGGGCGGTGGCGGAGACAGTGATCATGTCGTTCAGAGCGTAATCCTGGCGGTCGATGGCCTCGCACACCAGCAGAAGGGTCATGAGCTGATTCAGAACATAGGAATCTGCGCGGGTGTCCCCTTCTTTCTCATAGAGGACCGCCCCAGTGTCGGTATCCATCAGCACCGCCATCTGGGCGGTGAGCTCGGGCATCAAGCTCCCCGCGGACGTCTCCCCCTCGGCCAGAGCGGGAACGGACAGCATGGACAGGGACAGAACTATGATCAGAAGAAAGGACAAAATCTTGAATCTTTTCATGTCATTCTCCGAAAAAGTATGATATGATAGGAAATGAACGAACACGTTCATTCTATTATAAGGAAAAAACCGGGGAAAAGCAATATCTGTTTTTCTCAAATGAACTTTAAATTTAGGGCGGGAGCATGAAAAACGCCGGATATATCCTGATGTGGGCCGTGACGGCGCTGCTGCTGGGAGCGGCGGTGCTGTGGTATACGGCAGGCGGGGCGCCCCAGGCGCCGGAGTTCGCCGCGCCAGAGGAGAGCGTTCTGTCGGAACAGCAGGCGGCGCTGGACCTGAACACGGCCACGGCGGAGGAGCTGGACGCGCTGCCGGGCATCGGTCCGGCGCTGGCGGAGCGGATATTGGAAAAGCGGCGGGAGGACGGTCCCTTTGCCGGACCGTCGGACGTGCAGGACGTGCCGGGCATCGGTCCGGCGGTCTGGGAGGAAATGGCGCCCTACGTGTTTTTTGGCGACGGGAGTGGACAGGATGAAGATACTGGTGGTGGATGACGAGGAGCTGCTGGTCAAGGGCCTGAAATTCAACCTGGAGAACGAGGGTTATGAGGTAGACGTGTGCTACGACGGCCGGACGGCGGTGGATATGGCCCGGGGCGGCGGCTACGGCCTCATCCTGCTGGACCTGATGATGCCGGAGCTGGACGGCCTGGCCGCCTGCATGAAGATACGGGAATTTTCCACCGTCCCGGTCATCATGCTCACCGCCAGGACCGAGGACGCGGACAAGCTGGTGGGCTTTGAATGCGGGGCGGACGACTATGTGACCAAGCCCTTCAATATCCTGGAGCTGAAGGCCCGCATCCGGGCGTTGCTGCGCCGGGCGGCCCAGAGCGGAGAGGACGCCGACCAGCGGATGGTCCGGGGCCCGGTCACGCTGGATCGGTCCCGGCGGTCCGTGCAGGTGGACGGGCGGCCCGTGGAGCTGACGGTGAAGGAGTTCGACCTGGTGGAGCTGCTCATGCGCACGCCGGGAAAGGTCTATTCCCGGGAGAATCTGCTGGACCTGGTCTGGGGCTGCGATTACCAGGGAGACATCCGCACCGTGGACGTGCACATCCGGCGGCTGCGGGAGAAGCTGGAGCGGGACCCTGCGGCGCCCGCCTGGATCATCACCAAATGGGGTGTGGGCTACTATTTCAAAGAGTGAGAAAAAAACATCCGGGCGGGTGATCTCCGTCCGGGTCAAGATCGCGGCGGCCTTCTCGCTGTTCACGGCGGTGCTGCTGCTGGTGCTGAACACCTATCCGGTGCTGGTGACCCGGGACATCGTCATCGCCCGGACCCGGAGCGCCCTGCAGAGCCAGGGCTCGGTGATCTCCAGCTCCCTGTCAGCGCTGGACCAGCTGACGGCGGAGTCGGTGGGCCAGGTGCTGGCGCTGCTGGATGTGGCCCCGGTGACCCGCACCCTGGTGACGGACCGGGACGGCGGCGTGCTCTACGATACGGACGAGAGCGGCAGCGCCGCGGTCCGGGACGGGCTGCTGTCGGCCATGGCGGAGGTGATGGAGGGCAGCGCCTGCTTCTCCTGTGCCTATTCCTACGCGGACGGGGTGTTCACCAGCCAGGCGGCCACGCCGGTGGTGTCCGGCGGCGTCATCACGGGCGCGGTGTATCTCTATGAATACGACACGGAGCAAGGCGGCATCGTGACCGGACTGCGGCGGAACCTGATGAACATGTCCGCCCTGTTCGGCGGGGCGGGCCTGGCGCTGATCGTGTTGCTGTCCACCACCCTGACCCGGCGCATCAAGCGGCTCAGCGCCGCCATGGACCTGGTCCGTGGCGGGGATTACAGCCAGCGGGTCCCGGTGTCCGGCGGAGACGAGCTGGCGGAACTGAGCGAGGAGTTCAACATCCTCACGGGCCGCCTGGAAAGCACGGAAGAGGCCCGGCGGCGGTTCGTGTCCGACGCCAGCCATGAGCTGCGCACGCCCCTGGCCGCCATCCGGCTGCTCTCGGACAGCATCGCCCAGTCCGGGGATATGGACGAGGACACCATGCGGGAGTTCGCCCGGGATATCGGCAGCGAGGCGGACCGTTTGCAGCGGATCACGGAAAAGCTCATGACCTTGACGAAGCTGGATTCCGGCGCGGTGACCAGCCCCCGGGAGGCGGTGGACATGGCCGCGGTGGCGGAGCGGACGCTGCATCTGCTGGAGCCGCTGGCGGCGGCCCAGGACGTGACGCTCCGGACGGACCTGGCGCCGGGCTGCGTGGTGACGGCCTCGGCGGACGACATGTATCAGATCATCTTCAACCTGGCGGAAAACGGGGTGAAATACAATGTCCCCGGTGGCAGCGTGCGTCTGTCCCTGGCGTCTAAGGAGGGCCGGGCGGTACTCTCCGTGGCCGACACGGGCATCGGTATCCCCGAGGCGGACCGGGATCACATCTTCGAGCGGTTCTACCGGGTGGACAAGGCCCGCTCCCGGGCCTCCGGGGGCAGCGGATTGGGCCTGGCCATCGTCCACGACGCGGTGGTGGCCAACGGCGGGACCATCTCCGTGGCGCCGGGACCGGAACGGGGCACGGTGTTCACGGTGTCCTTCCCTCTGGCGGCGGAGCCGCGGCAGAATACGGAAAATCCATCCGAAAAGGAGAATGTATAAAATGTCACACGTAAAGAACATACAACAGGCCCTGGGCGAGCTGCCCGCGCTGGTGATGATGGATGCGGTGAGCATCCGCTACGCCTCCGGCTTCCACATCGACGACGGTGCCGCCGTCATCACCAAGGACAAGGCCTGGGTAATCACCGACTCCCGGTATGTGGAGGCGGCCAGCGCCGCCATCCGTGATATGGAGGTGCTGTGCACCGAGCGCGGCCGGGGCGTGAACACCATCCTGGGGGAGATATTCGCCCAGAACGGCCTGCCCCAGGCCGGAGCCCTGCCAGATCGGCTGAGCCACAGCCAATGGCAGTGGCTGGCCGAGGCCGTGGGGGTGCCTCTGGTCTCCGCCGGGGACATCCTGAAAACGCTGCGTGCCAGCAAGGACGCTGACGAGGTGGCCTCCATCGTGGCGGCCCAGCGCATCGCGGAGAAGGCTTTTGAGGAGCTGCTGGGCGTCATCCGCCCGGGCATGACGGAGAAGCAGATCACCGCCGAGCTGGTGTACCGGATGTACAAATACGGCGGCGAGGGCAACTCCTTCGACCCCATCGTGGTCACCGGGGCCAAGAGCAGCATGCCCCACGGCGTGCCCGGGGACGTGGTGGTGAAGGACGGCGACTTTATCACTATGGACTTTGGCACCCTCTATAACGGCTACTGTTCCGACATGACCCGCACCGTGGCGGTGGGCCATGTGACGGAGGAGATGCGCAAGGTCTATGACACGGTGCTGGCGGCCCAGCTGGCGGGCATCGAGGCGGCGGACCATCCCAACGTCACCGGAAAGACCATCCACGAGGCGGCCGCCAAGGTCATCGAGGACGCGGGCTACGGTCCCTACTTCGGCCACGGCTTCGGCCACAGCGTGGGCCTGGAGATACACGAGGACCCGGGGGCCCATCAGCGCAACGACAAGCCCCTGCCGGAGGGCGCCGTGATCTCCGCCGAGCCGGGCATCTATCTGCCGGGCCGCTTCGGCGTGCGCATCGAGGACATGCTCTGGCTCCACGGCGGCCATGCGGAAAACCTGACCAAAGCCCCCAAGGAGCTGATAATCCTGTAAAAAGGGTTGTCAAAGCGGAAAATATATAGTAAAATAAATCGTTAGAATCATCACTCATACGGAGGATATTTATATGATTTCAGCAGGCGAATTTCGCAACGGCGTGACCTTCGAGATGGACGGTCAGGTCATGCAGGTCATCGAGTTCCAGCACGTCAAGCCCGGCAAGGGCTCTCCCTTTGTGCGCACCAAGATGAAGAACGTCATCACCGGCGCCGTGGTGGAGACTTCCTTCAACCCCACCCAGAAGTTCGAGAACGCCTATGTGGAGCGCAAGAACATGGAGTACAGCTACGCCGACGGCGATATCTACTACTTCATGGACGGGGAGACCTATGAGCTGATCCCCATCGACAAGAGCAAGCTCTCCGACGGCTTCCGCTTCGTCAAGGAGAACGAGGTCTGCACCATCAGCTCCTACAAGGGCGTGGTGTTCGCCGTGGACGCGCCCAACTTCGTGACCCTGACCATCACCGAGACCGACCCCGGCTTCGCCGGCAACACCGCCACCAACGCCACCAAGCCCGCCACCCTGGAGACCGGCGCCGAGATCAAGGTGCCCCTGTTCATCGAGCCGGGCGAGCGCATCGAGATCGACACCCGCACCGGAGAGTATCTGGGCCGGGCCAAGGGCTGAGCGGAATCTATTGCAAGGAGGCTTTTTGCCATGACCACATCGGAGAAAGTCGCGTATCTGAAGGGCCTGGCCGAGGGCTACGGCACCGACCCCGCCACCAAGGAAGGGAAGCTCCTCACCACCCTGCTGGACATCCTGGAGGACCTGGCGCTGGAGGTGGACGACCTGGGCGCCGACGTGGCGGAGCTGGGCGAGGGCCTGGACGCCGTCAGCGACGATCTGGAGGACGTGGAGGACATCCTGTTCGGCGACGCGGATGAGGATGACGACGAAGACGACGAGGATGAGGGCGAGCCCTGGGACGGGGAGACTGTATTCTATGAGTGCGAGTGCCCCAACTGCGGCGAGACCATCACCTTTGAGGAGAGCGTCCTGGCGGGCGGCTCTATCCAGTGCCCCAGCTGCGGCGAGACATTGGAGTTCGAGACGGAGGAGGACGGCGCAGAGGACCCCGCTCCCTCCGCGGAGTGAGACGCAGGAAGCTGCCAAACAAATGAGCCCCGCGCTCTTTCCCGACGGAAAGAGCGCGGGGTTTTTAGATGTTGGATAGCTTTCTTCTGGATCAAGGCGCGTGGTTCGTCGTTGGGACAAATTCGATCTTCAGGGACGTGCCCATCCCGGTCGCCAGCCGCTGAAGCGTCCGCAGGGACGGATTGCCGTTTCCTTTTTCCAGCTTGCTGATATCTGCCTGGGCGATACCAGTGATCTCCGAAAGCTGCTTTTGCGTCAGCCCAGACGCCCTGCGGGCGTCGATCAGCGCCTGCATAATGGCAAATTCCGGTTCCAGCGCGTCATACTCGCGCTTCAATTCCGGGTCCGTCAATTTCTCTTGCAAATAATCATTAAAACCGGACATGATCAAGTCCCCTTTCTGCTCAAATATTCCGCCCGGTACTTTATGGCCTTTTCCTTTTCTCCCCGCGGCGTCTTTGCCGATTTCTTGATGAAGCCATTCGTCAGGATGATTTTTCGTCCCACGAAAAAGAAATACAGCACACGGGAAATATCCGAGCCTACCTTTGCGCGAAGCTCAAAAATGCTGTCACCGATGGCCTTTGAATATGGCTCCCGCAGCTCGGGACCATTTTCGCCCAGGAACACGATCTCTCGCAGCAGCTTGGCCTGCATCTTCACATCAAGGGAGTCGATGAACTCTCTCGCTGGTTCTGTCCCGTCAGGCTCGTCATAAAAAATGATCTCAAATCTCATCGTTAGTTTGTCCCAGTGACATTGATCTGTCTCTGATCACATTATATAGGTTATATCCTATATTGTCAATTATATTCTCACCCGCCGTCTTTGTCGTCGCGCCACCTCCCTCGTCAGAGGGAGGCGTAGTGTTTGGTGCCAAGGCAAAGAATATGGCCCCCTCATTTGAGGGGGCTGTCTCTGGCGTTAGCCGGAGGCTGGGGGAGGGACGTTCGTTCACTCTTTTTTCTCCTGCTTCTCCTGTTCCGCCAGCTCCTCCAGGGCGTTGCGGACGGCGGCGATCACGAAGGCGGAGAAGGTGCAATCCTGCCCGACAATGGCGGCCTCCACCTGCTCCAAAACATCGTTGGGAAAGCGTATAGTCTTGTTCGTTGTGGGAGGTATTTTTGGTATCCTGAACTTAGACATGCTTTCGCCTCACAATCGCAATACATTTGTAGCACACATTTTATTATGGACAAAAACAAAAATGTGCATTGCAAATGACCTGCAAAAGTGCTAAACTGGCGAAAGAGGAGGTGTTATACATGTCGGATGAGTACAAGCAGCCATATCTGACGCTTTTCAACGCCGTGACGGATGCGCTCCAGGCCATGGAAGAAAAGAACTACGGTCTGGCGGAGACGCTGCTCCGGTCGGGTCAGGTCCAGGCGGAGGACGCCTTTATCAAGGCGGGGGAAAAGAAATAAGGACGCGGCAGAAGCCGCGTCCTTTGTATTTTTTGGGAAAGTGAGATATCACGCCAGGATGGCGTCGGCCAGCGCCTCCAGGGCGGGGATGTCGGCGTCCTTCAGGGCGGAGGTGATGGTGACCACGGGCTCCACCTGAGTGATGTTCTTCATGGTGTCCACCACGGCCTTCATGGTCCGGGCGGCGGAGGGGGCCCAGGAGCCATTTTGCAGGTAGCCCACCGTCCGGTTCTGGTAGCCCTTGGCGGCCAGGTGGTGGAGAAAATCGTCCATGGGCGGGAACACGCCCGCGTCATAGGAGGCGGCGGCCAGGATCAGCTTGCCGTAGCGGAAAGCGTCCTCCACGGCCTCGGCCATATCGTCCCGGCTCAGGTCGAAGAAAGCCACCTTTTTGGCGCCCTTTTTCTCCAGTATCTCCGCCAGCACCTTGGCCGCATGGAGAGTGTTGCCATGGATGGAGGCACAGGCGATGGTCACGCCCTCGTCCTCCGGCTCATAACTGCTCCACACCTGGTACTTGCCGATGTAGAAGCCCAGGTCTTCGGTGAGGATGGGTCCGTGGAGAGGGCAGATGATATTGACGGCCGCGCCGGAGAGCTTTTTGAGAAGGGTCTGGACCGGGCCGCCGTACTTGCCCACGATGTTGAAGTAATACCGCCGGGCCTCGCACGTCCAGTCCTCGTCGGCGTGGCGCACGCCGAACTTGCCGAAGGCGTCCGCGGAGAACAGCACGCCCTCGCTGCTCTCGAAGCTGACCATGGCCTCCGGCCAGTGGACCATGGGGGCCAGGAAGAAGGTCAGGGTGTGGCTGCCCAGGCAGAGGGTGTCCCCCTCGCCCACGGTCACCAGCCGCTCCGCAGGCAGGTCCAGGCCGGGGAAGAACTGGCCCAGCAGGGTGAAGGTCTTTTTGTTGCCCACCAGCTTCATGGCCGGGTAGCGCTCTGCCAGCAGCTGGATGGACCCGGCGTGGTCCGGCTCCATGTGGTGGATCACCAGATAATCCGGCGCTTTGCCGTCCAGAGCCTCGGTGACGTTTTCCAGCCACTGGACCGCGCAGCGCTTGTCCACCGTGTCCATGACGGCGATCTGCTCGTCAAAGATGATATAGGAGTTGTAGGCCATGCCGTTGGGCACATGGTACTGGCTCTCAAAAAGGTCGATGGTCTCGTCGTCCACGCCTACATAGGCGATGGATTTGGTGATAAGTTCCATAGCGTTTTTCATCCTTCCGTGCAAGATATCGGTTAAAATATATCATCTTGCTCCCGGTTTGTAAAGCGGCTGGGACGCCAGCGGCCCATATTTCGCAAAAGGATTGTATTTTTCTGCCAAACGTGGTAAATTAGCATCGTTAATGATCTGACCTATGAACGAAATGATAAAAATCAGAAATGGGGAGGAACCACTATGAGACCCAATAGTCTTTTGCATGTCGTCAGCATCATTCTCATCGTGATCAGCGTCATCGGCATCGTGATGGGGCTGATGGTCTCGGTCCTGGGCGGCGCGGTGCTGGGCGCCGCGGCGGAGAGCCTGGGCCTGGGCCTGGCGGTGGGCAGCGTGATCGGCGTGTTCGTGATCGCGGGCAGCGTCTATAACCTGGTGGCGGGCATCCTGGGCGTGAAGGCGAAATTCACCGCCTGCAAGGTGCTGGGCATCATCTCGCTGGTCTGCGGCTGCTTCAGCCTGATCAGCGCGCTGTTCGTCGTGGGCAGCGCGGCCTCCATCACCACCGCCATCGCGGGGCTGGTGCTGCCGATGCTGTACGTCTGGGGCGCCTTCAAGGGCCCCGCCGCGTGACCCGTCAAAAGACGCGGTCCGCCGCGGCGCAAAACGCCTCCGTCCGTTCGGGCGGAGGCGTTCTGCATAGGTTCAGCGCCCTGCGGGATGAAATATACTGAAAATGTGACATTTTAGCAAGAAAAGATTGCAAAAAGGTTACATGCGTGCTATACTGTTTGTTACAGTAAGCGTATCTCGCCCTTCGGGGCGCTGGAGATAGAACAGGAGGAAGCTATGGCAGAGGGAGGACGCCATCTGGGCGGCGGGTCGGACAGGTCCGGCCGGGTCCCGTCCAGCGGGGACGATATGGATTGGCTGGACCTGGACTGGCTGGAAGAGCCCGCCCCGCGTCCGGCCCGGCAGCCGCGCCGTGAGCCGGAGCCGCAGCGCCAAGCCCCATCCCAGCGGCAGCGGACAGCGCCGGAGTGGGAGGATGAGGCCTGGGAGGAGCGCCCTGTTCGGCAGCGGCCGCAGAGTCAGGGTCAGCGCCCGCCCCATCAGCGCGCCCAGGGCCAAGGCCAGCGCCCGCCCCAGCAGCGCGCCCAGGGCCAAGGCCAGCGCCCGCCCCAGCAGCGCGCCCAGGGCCAAGGTCAGCGCCCGCCCCAGCAGCGCGCCCAGGGCCAGGGCCAGCGCCCGCCCCAGCAGC
>CANROZ010000063.1 GCA_947632365.1 uncultured Oscillospiraceae bacterium | reverse complement strand
AGCTCTTCGCTGGTCTCGGCCGCGGACTCGGCAAGCTCGGTGTACAGCTCGTCCAGCCGTCCGCTCATGGCGTCGGGAACGGGTATCTCCACCCGCTTCTTGCCGTCCATTTTGTAGGCCTTGCGGGTGATCACGTCCACGATGCCCACGTACTTGTCCCCGTCCTTGATGGGGGCGGTCATGGCGCAGACGGAGTTGCCGAAGCGCTCGCGCAGGCTGTCAAAGGTCTTGTCGAAGTCGGCGTGCTCCTCATCCAGCTTGGAGATGTAGATGGCCCGGGGCTTGCCTGCGTCCCGCAGGTACTTCCAGCTCTTCTCGGCGCCAACGTTCACGCCCTCCTTGGCGGCCACGCAGATGACGCCGATGTCGGCCACGCGCAGCGCCTGATAGACCTCGCCGACGAAATCGAAAAATCCCGGAGTATCGATGATGTTGATCTTGTAGCCCTGCCAGTTGGCGTACATGGTGGCGGCGGAGATGCTGATCTGGCGGCGGATCTCCTCGGGGTCGAAGTCGGAGACGGTGTTGCCGTCCACCACTTTGCCCTGCCGATCGGTCATGCCGGCGAGGGACAGGATATTCTCTGCGAAGGAGGTCTTGCCGTTGCTGCCGTGGCCCAGCAGGCAGATGTTGCGGATGTTCTTCAGTTCGTAGCTCATAGGTCCTCTCCTTAACTAAGACTTGTATTGAGAAAATAAATTATCATCCAAACAAATATTATACACGATTGTAAAATTCTTGGCAATACATACAATTAAATTATTTTCCCTCAGCGGGTCTGACCGATGGACAGGATGGCCACGGGCAGGGACCAAAGGAGCATATAGCTGAGAACGTTCCCGGCGGTGGCGGTGTCGTAGGACCCGGCCCGGCACAGCAGGAACATGACGATCAGCCCCGCGGCGGAGCCCACCAGGGAGATGACGGTGCTGGCCCGGCAGATGCTGTACAGCTTGCGTCCGGCCTCGGCGGCGTCCACCATAGGCCCCATACCGCCCCGGGCCAGGATGGCGGACACGGGGGAGTCGGTATCGGCGGCGGAGGCGGCGATGTTGTAGCGGTCCCGGAAGGTGGGGAAGTTGAAGTTATCCGTGGGCATGCGGAACAGCTGCCGGATCATCAACGGGGTGATGTTGAAGTCCCGGATGGCGAAGATGGGCTGGGTCCGGCCCTGCAGCAGGGTCACCAGGGCGTCCTGGACGCTGCTCACGGGGATATATTCCAGGTTGAACACCCCCACCAGCTCGCCGCTGATGGCGGTGCAGACGGCGTTTTTCACCTGCATGTTCTGGGGCAGGCGGATGCCCATCAGGTTCATGAACCCGGCGGAGCCCACCAGTACCTCCTCGTCGGCCACCCGGGCGGACAGCCCGCCGCCCTCGTGGCAGCGGAACTCCTGGGGATTGACCAGGGAGTAGCCCCGGCGGGTCACCAGCTCCATGAATACGCCCGTGACGCCGCTGCCGGAGGCCTGCAGCAGACTGGTGGTGCAGGAGACGACCTTATCCACCAGCGCGCCCTCCAGGATGTTGATGCCGCTGAGCTTCATGGTGCCGGGCGGGAACAGGTCGTTGTCGGAGATGACCACCCGGCGGGTCTTGCCGATGTCGGCGCAGCCCACATAGCCCACGATGGCCGCGCCGGAGCTCTGCAGCTTTCCGGCGGTGAGACAGTAGGGCAGAGGGAAGCTGAGAAAGGCGGTGAAGGAGGCGCTGACGCTCAGCAGCGCCGACAGGGTGTGCAGAAAATAGGCGCTGCGGCCGTTCAGGCAGGCCAGAGCCGCCAGGGCCACGCTCACCACCAGCAGCAGCGGCGCTGCGGCGCCGTAGACCGTCTGGCAGAAATCCGCCTGCTCGCTGCGGCGGACGACGCCCTCCACGGGCCGCTGGGAGCGGCAGACATATTTTCCGCCCCGGCTGGTCTGCTCCGCCGTCACAGCGGAGGGATTCTGGCTCATGGCGGCCATGCGCATGGTCCGGGCCCGGGCCAGACAGTTGAGCTTCTCGCCCCAGAGCGCGGCGGTGAGGGACGCGGCCCCCACGGCGCAGAAGGGCAGATAGCTGCTGTAGCCCAGCATGACCATCACCGCGTCCACGCAGCTCATCAGGCACGCCAGTGTGGCGATGGCCTCGCCGCCGGGGCGCAGATCGAACAGCTGCCGTATCCCGGTGGCCAAAATGTCCAGCGCCGCCACCATCACCGTCATGAGCAGCAGCAAACTCACCCCGGACTGGACGGCCAGACTGCCGCGCAAAAGGCCGAACATGGGCAGCCCCAGGCTGATCCAGGCCAATATGACGGTCAGGAAAAGGCACACCCGCAGCCGGAACCGGAGCGGGCGCAGCTGCTGGCCGTAGAATCTGGAGGCCCGCTTGGGGGGCAGCTCCTCCGTCTCCCGCAGCTCCACCGGGTCGGGCCAGTTGGCTGCCTCCGCCTTCTGCATCTGGCGGCGGGCGGTCCGGGTGGCGGCCATGCGGACCAGAGGGGCGAGGAACCGATCCCGGGGGCTTTTCTTCTCCTCCAGGGGCGGTTTGGATACGGGCTGACGCCGGGCGGCCCCTCTCCGGCGGCCCCAGGCGCGGGGCTGCTCCGGCTCCTCCTCCGGGGGATAGGGCTGTTCAGCGTCCTCCTCGGGGGGCAGAGGCTCTTCTTCCTCCTCTTCCTCCGGGGGGATATCCACGTCCAGCGTGATGATCCCATCGGGGGAGACATGCACCCGGCTGCGGCGCTGCTCCTGGGGCAGGGCCTGTCCGGCGCCGCGGCTGTCGCCGGAGACGGTCCGGCGCAGCATCTCCTCCACGGCCTGCTCGGAAAAGACCACGGGCTCGTCCTCCTGGGCGGGTCCGTCCTCTTGGATGGGTCTGTCCTCCCGGGCTTTTTTTGCCGCGGGCGCGGGGGCGTCGTACTGCTCAAACTCCAGCTCCGGCGCCGAGCGGCGGGTGCTGAGCGTCTCGCCCAGGGCCTCCAGCACGATCTGCCGGGAGCGCTGGGCGATGGCCTCGGCGGCCTGGGCAGGGGGCACGGCGGGCCCGGCTTGTTCCGGGTCAGACCCGGCGGCGGAGGCGCGCTTTTGGATGCCGTCCAGAACGCTGTCCAGAGAGTACTCGCCGAAATCCGGCAGCAGATTGTCCAGATAACGGTCACTCATAGCGCTGTCTGACGATCTCGTAGAGGAGCACGGCGGCTGCGGCGGAGGCGTTGAGAGAGTTGACCTTCCCAAGCAGGGGAATGCTCATCACAAAGTCGCACCGCTCCCGCACCAGGCGGCTCATGCCGGAGCCCTCCGAGCCGATCACAAGGCAGATGGGGCCCTTCATATCCGTCTTCCACAGGGGGCTCTCGCCCCCGGCCTCGGCGCCGTATATCCACAGGCCCTCTTTTTTCAGCTGATCCAGGGCGGCGGGCAGGTTGGGCACCCGGGCGACGAGCATGTGCTCGGCGGCCCCGGCGCTGGCCTTGTCAGCGGCGGCGGTGAGCCCGGCGCTGCGGTGCTTGGGGATGACGACCCCGTGGGCACCGACGCACTCGGCGCAGCGGACCACGGCCCCCAGGTTCCGGGGGTCCTCCAGCCCATCGCAGACCACCACGAAGGGGGCCTGTCCCAGCTGACGGGCCCGGTCCAGGATATCCTCCAGGGCGCAGTATTCCCGGGCGGCGGCCACGGCGATGACGCCCTGGTGGGCGCCTGTCTGGCTCATGCCGTCCAGCTTGCGCCGATCACACTCGGTCACCACCGCTCCGGCGGCCTTGGCGCTGGAGGCGATGAAAGCCAGGGCCCGGTCGCTGCTGCCACGGACCAGGAACACCTTGTCCAGCGCACGCCCGGCCCGAATGGCCTCCGTTACCGCGTTTTTTCCCTCTATTATGTTTTCTTCTGACATATTCATACAGATTGTACTATACCACAAACGTCTCCGATTTGGAAGACATAATTTGGCCTTTGGAGAAAAATCGGCCCGGGAAATACACCCAGGCAAAAATGTGTGGACTTTGATGCCAAAAAAGGGTATGATTGACAGGAGGTGATCGCTTTGAGGAGCCTGAATCAAAAGATAGACCGATTCTGCTGGAACCATCCCCGGTTCGGCATCCATCGGTTCATGACGTTCGTGGTCATCGGCAAGATACTGGTGTGGCTGTTCTGCCAGATGGACACCACGGGCACGCTGGAATTATACCTGTATTTCGACCCGGCCATGTTCCTGCGCGGCCAGGTGTGGCGCATTGTCACCTTCGCGCTGCTGCCGGATTCCTATTCCATCCTCTGGTTCGCCCTGGCGCTGTATTTCTATTATTTCATCGGCAACAGCCTGGAACAGGCCTGGGGCGCGGGAAAATTCACCATCTACTATCTCAGCGGCATGGTCTTGACGGCGCTGTACGCGCTGATCTACTACTGGATCAGCGGCGTGCGGATGCTGGCGGGCACCTCCTATCTGAACCTGTCGCTGTTTTTCGCCTTCGCCACACTGTGGCCGGATCAGCGGGTGCTGCTGTTCTTCTTCATCCCGGTGAAGATCAAGTGGCTGGCCTGGGCGGACGCGGCGCTGTTCGCCATATCCGTGGTGCAGTACGTCCTGGCCGGACAGATCGGCCTGGCGCTGGTGCCCGTGGTGGCTATGCTGAACTATGTGGTGTTCTGCGGCCAGTGGCTCTTTGACTTTTTCCGGCCCGGCGCTGTGCGGGGCAAGGCCCGCCAGCGGGTCCGGACCATCCAGTTCAAACAGGCGGCCCAGAAGGTCCAGAAGGAGCAGCAGGCCCAGGGCTATACCCGCAAGTGCGCCGTGTGCGGCCGCACGGACCGGGACTATCCCGATCTGGAGTTTCGCTATTGCAGCAAGTGCGTGGGCTATCACTGCTTCTGCATCGACCATATCAACGATCATATCCACTTTACGGAGTAGACTGTGAGCAGACGGAAGGCGGACAAAAGAGGACGGGCCGATCACAGACGGCGCGGCGGCGCACCCACAGGGGCCAAGGTGGCCCTGCTGGCGGCGGTGACGCTGGCGCTGACGGCATGCCTGATGCTGCTGGTGATCCGCACCCGGCAGATGACCGGGGAGGCTGTGCCCGCGGGCCTGGCGGGCCTTTTCGGCGGCCAGCCCCAGCAGTCTGAGGAGCTTCCGGCCACCCCGGCGCCCACGCCCTCTCCCACGCCCCAGCCCACGGCGCTGCCGGATTTCGTGCCCACCCGCTCGGCGGCCCCGGTGATCACCGACACGGCCGTCATGGTCCACGGCCAGATCGTGAACAGCTACCAGGCGGACAGCGAGCACACCATCGACTTCGGGGGCCCTGATGAGTATACCCAGATGGAGGGTATCGTCACCTTTCGGGGCAACAATTTCCGCAATACCTCCAGCTACGGCGTTGCCGCGCTGAACGCGGCCATGTTCGGGGACCACTGGATGGTGCCCACCACGGGCATGTACGGCAGCGGCAGCTATTGGGGCGGCAGCGGCTGGACGGGCCAGCCCCCGGCGGTGAAATGGCCCCGGGAGACGAAGCAGCATATGAATATGTACGACTGGGCCAAGGAGGACGACGACCTGGTGGAGGTCATCTACGCCACCCTGGGCGGTCGGGTGTATTTTCTGGACCTGGAGACAGGCAAGCGGACCCGCCAGGAGGTGAGCCTGGGCTACACCTTCAAGGGCGCCGGGTCCCTGGACCCCCGGGGCTATCCGCTGATGTACCTGGGCGGCGGCGTGGTGGGGCCCAATGGCGCGCCCTGCATCATGGTGGTGAGCCTGCTGGACGGGCGGGTGCTGTACACCACCGGGGTGGACGACGATTTCGCCCCCCGGGGCTGGACCGCCTGGGACGGCGCGCCCCTGGTGGACGCCGAGACCGACCAGCTCATCTATCCCGGCGAGAACGGGGTGCTGTACCTCATCGACCTGAACACCCGCTATGACGAAGCGGCCGGGACCATCGCCGTCGATCCCCAGGAGGTGAAGTTCACCTACCGCTCCGAGACGGCGGAGAAATACCTCTACGGTATGGAGGACAGCGCCATCGTCTGGCGGGGGCATATGTTCATCGCCGACAACGGCGGGGACCTGCTGTGCATCGACCTGAACACCTTGCAGATCGAGTGGCATTTCAACTGCCTGGACGACACCAACTGCACCGGGGTGCTGGAGCTGGACGAGACGGGGCACCCGTATCTATACATGAGCACCTCCTTCCACAACGGCTGGCGCAGCTCCGCCACCGCGGAGATACCCGTGTGGAAGATCGACGCCGTGACGGGCCAGGAGGTGTGGCACCACAGCTATGAGTGCCACTCCCTGGACGATCTGTCCGGCGGCGTGCAGGGGTCCCTGTCCCTGGGGACGGGCCCGCTGAAGGGCATTTTGTACGTGTCCATGGCCCGGTATCCCAATCTGGACGACGGCCATCTGCTGGCGCTGGACACGGAGACGGGGGAGGAGCTGTGGACCTTCCGGTCCGACAGCTATTCCTGGTCCACACCCGTCACTTTCTATGACACCGACGGCAACGGCTATGTGCTGTACACCACCGTGGCCAACAGCAGCATGTTCCTGCTGGACGGGCTCACGGGCGCGGTATGCGACAGCTACGAGTTCGGCTGTGTGGTGGAGGCCACTCCCATCGTCTACGGCAACCGGGTGGTCATCGGCACCAAGGGGGAGCAGATCCTGGGCATCGCCCTGGAGTGAGAGGCAAAAAAATACGGGCGCGCACGTCAGCGCGCCCGTATTTTTTGCTGCCCGTGCAACCTTTTGGCCCCGCGGATCGTATGGTATGTGAAGGGACCTTCAAACAAAGGAGCATTCCATGAGACTGACAGCGGAAGAGGCGTATCGGAGATACGCGGACCGGGTCTTTGCGGCGGCGTTCAGCGTCTGCCGGGACAGAGCGGCGGCGGACGATGTGACACAGGACACGTTCGTCAAATACATCACCCAGGGCCGGGACTATGACAGCCAGGAGCATCTGCGCGCATGGCTGCTGCGGGTGGCCGTGAACCGGGCCCGGGATGTGAACCGCTCTTTCTGGCGGCGCAGCACCGTGGGCTGGGAGGAGTATATGGACGCGCTGCCCTTTGCCGAGCCGGAGGACAGAGAGCTCTTCGGGGCGGTCATGGCCCTGCCGGAGCGGTACCGGACGGTGATCCACCTTTTCTACTACGAGGACTACAGCGTCAGCGAGATCGCGGAGGTGCTCCGCCGCAGCGAGGGCACGGTCAAAAGCCAGCTGTCACGGGGACGGAAACTCCTGAAAAATATGCTTGCGGAGGATTGGAACGATGACGAATAGAGAGCGGTATCAGAGAGCCTTTTCCACGCTCCACGCCTCCGGTGGATCAAAGGAGGTAACGATCATGAAAAATACGGGAAGGCATGTGGTCAGAAAGATCGCCGCGGTGTGCGCGGCGGCGGTGCTGGTGGCGGCCCTGGCGGGCATCGCCTATGCCGCAGACGTGGGCGGCATCCGCCGCACGGTGCAGATATGGCTCCACGGCGACCAGACCAACGCGGTGCTGGACATCCAGAACGGGAAGTACACCCTCACCTACACGGACGAGCAGGGTCGGCCCCAGGAGAGGGGCGGCGGCGGGATGGCCATCGAGCAGGACGGCTCCGTGCGGGACCTCACCGAGGGGGAGATCGTGGAGCAGCTGAACAGCCCGGATGTGGAGTACGCCGCCGACGGCACGGCCGTCATCTGGTGGCACGGCAAGGGCCTGGACATCACCGACCGATTTGAAAACGGCGTCTGCTACGTGCAGCTGAAGGACGGCGGCGAGACGGTCTATGTGACCGTGAAGGACCATGGCGGCTATGCCTGGAGCAACACCGACTACGTCAGCCCCGGCGACTTCAACGACTGAAAAAAGAGCGCGGCACCCGCCGCGCTCTTTTCCTTCTCCCGATGCAAAGACCCGCGCCCTTCCCGGGCGCGGGTCTTATATCGTGGTGGTTTACTCCACGCTGATCATGTAATAGTACACCGGCTGGCCGCCCCGGATGAGGCTGGTCTCCGCGTCGGGCAGCTTGCCCGCCAGGGTGTTGGAGAAGCTCTCGGCGTCGGCTTCCGCCACGTCCTGGCCGTAGTAGACCGTGACGAACTCCGGCTCCAGGTCCGCGATGGCCGGGTCCAGCCCGGACACCAGCGAATCGGTGTCGGCAAAGGAGCCTACCAGCTGCCCGTCCATGAGGGTCAGGTACTCCCCGGCCTTGATGTGGTGGCCGTCGAACTCCGAATCCCGGGCGGCGTATGTGATCTGGATGGTGTGCACAGTGGACAGCGCGTCGGTGAAGTCGGCCTGCAGGTCCTCCGCGGACATATCCGGGCTCAGGCGCATCATGGCGCTGATGCCCTGGCACACAGTGCGGGAGGGGATGACGATCACCTTTTTGGTGGTCATGGGGATGCACTGTTCCGCGGCCATGATGATGTTCTTGTTGTTGGGGAACACGAACACGGTATCCGCCGGGGTGAGATTCACCGCCCGCAGGATGTCCTCCGTGGCCGGATTCATGGTCTGGCCGCCGGAGACGATGCCATCCGCGCCCAGCTGGCGGAACAGCTCCTCCAGCCCGTCCCCGGCGCAGACGCACACGGTGCCCACGGGCTTTTCCGCCGGGACCGGATCGGGGATGGCGTGGGGATCGGCCTGCTCCTGTGCGGGGGCGGCCTGCTCTTCCAGAGAGGTGTGCTGCTCGCGCATGTTCTCCACCTTCGCGGTGATGAGCGCGCCGTAGGTCAGGGCCTGGGTGAGCACCTTGCCGGGGACGTTGGTGTGCACGTGGACCTTAATGATGTCGTCCTCGTCCACCAGCACGATGCTGTCGCCGATGTTGCCCAGGTAGGCCCGCAGCAGGTCGGGGCTCTTCTTGTTGGCCCGGCGGACGATGAACTCGGTGCAATAGGTGTACTTGATGTCCTCGTCGGCGATGGCGCCGAAATCCGCCTTGGCCTTGGGCGCGCCGGGGGTCTGGTTGACAGTGACGCGGCCTTCCATCCAGCCCAGCATGGCCTCCAGCATCAGCACGTAGCCGTAGCCGCCGGCGTCCACCACCCCCGCCTTTTTCAGAACGGGGTTCTGCTCCACGGTCTGCTCCAGGGCGGCCTTGGCGCTCTCCAGGGCGGCGAAAATGACCTCCTCGAAGTAGGAGGACTCCTCCGCCTTTTTCACCGCGGCCTCGGCGGCCAGGCGGCTGACGGTGAGGATGGTGCCCTCGGCGGGCTTCATAACGGCCTTGTAAGCGGCCTCCACGCCGGAGGTCATGGCCTTGGCGTAGTCCTCGGCGGTGGCGGTCTCCAGACCCTTCAGACCCTTGGAAAGACCCCGGAACAGCAGGCTCAGGATGACGCCGGAGTTGCCCCGGGCGCCCCGCAGCAGAGCGGAGGCCACCCGGGCGGCCGTCTCCGTCACATTGCCAACGGAGGACGCCTGGCGCAGGTCGGCGGCCGCGGAGCCAAGGGTCAGGCGCATGTTGGCGCCGGTGTCGCCGTCAGGGACGGGGAACACGTTCAGCTCATTGATGGCCTGCTCATTCGCTTCAAGGGCGTCGTAGGCGCACAGGACCATGTCCCGCAGCGCGGCGCCGTCTATATACTCTCTCAAAGTCAATTACCTCTATCCGCAAAGATCAGTCGATGTTCATGGAGTCGATGAACACGTTCACCTGGTTGACGGGCACGCCGGTGGCCGCGGTGACCTTGTAGCCCACCTCGGCGATGATGCTCTCGCAGAGGGCGGACAGGTTCACCCCGTGGTCCACCATGATATGCAGGTCCACCACTAGGGAGTTGTCCTCCTCGAAGCGCACGTCGACGCCCTTGGACATGGACTCCCGGCGCAGCAGCTGCCAAACGCCGCTCTCCTTGGAGCGGCCAGCCATGCCCTTGACGCCGAAGCAGCTGGAGGCCGCGTCGCCGACGATGTTGGTGAACACGTCGGTGGAGATGTCGATGACGCCCTTTTCGCTTGCTTTTCTGACCAAATCAAAGACCCCCTTTGTCCGTATCGCGCGTCCCGGTCCGGGATGTTCCGGGGACCGCTCGTCAATCCCCATCATTATACATTATATCCGCACCGGAAACAAGTATAAAATTTCCGATGCAAACTGTCGCAAAAGGAAAGAAAAATCCTTTGCTTTCTGCGCGGTTTGTGTTATAATGCCTAATGGCAAGGCATGAATGTCTTGTCAAGTCGCACGTATGAAATATTTTACATAAAGGAGATGCGCTTTATGCCCAGAGCAAAGAAAACCATGGACGGCAACAACGCCGCCGCTCACGTGTCCTATGCGTACACGGAAGTAGCTGCGATCTATCCCATCACGCCGTCCAGCCCCATGGCGGACTTCGTTGACCAGTGGTCCGCCGCCGGACAGAAGAATGTGTTCGGCACCACCGTCAAGGTCCAGGAGATGCAGGCGGAATCCGGCGCGGCCGGCGCTGTGCACGGCAGCCTGAACGCAGGCGCCCTGACCACCACCTACACCGCCTCCCAGGGCCTGCTGCTGATGATCCCCAACATGTACAAGATCGCCGGCGAGCTGCTGCCCTGCGTGTTCCATGTCTCCGCCCGTGCGGTGGCCAGCCATGCCCTGAGCATCTTTGGCGACCACTCCGACGTGTACGCCTGCCGTCAGACCGGCTTCGCCATGCTGGCAGAGACCAACCCCCAGGAGGTCATGGACCTGTCCCCCGTGGCCCATCTGGCCGCCCTGAAGGGCCGGGTCCCCTTCATCAACTTCTTCGACGGCTTCCGCACCTCTCACGAGCTGCAGAAGATCGAGGTCTGGGACTATGAGGACCTGAAGGATATGCTGGACATGGCCGACGTGGAGGCGTTCCGCGCCCGCGCCCTGAACCCCGAGCATCCCGTGATGCGCGGCAGCCATGAGAACGGCGATATCTTCTTCCAGAACCGCGAGGCCTCCAACAAGTACTACGAGGCCGTGCCCGCCATCGTGGAGCAGATGATGGCCAA
>CANROZ010000062.1 GCA_947632365.1 uncultured Oscillospiraceae bacterium | reverse complement strand
TTCTTCCAAGACCCGGTCAGGCTGGTGCGGTAGTAGACCCGGTATTTGGCGGCTCCCGCCACCGGGTCCCAGCTCACTTTGACGCCGCTGCTGGCGCCCTCGATGGCCGTGATCTCCGGCGCGGAGAGATAGGTGATGCTCTTGGCGCTGCTCTTGGCACTGGCAGGGATGTTCTCCTCTCCGGTCACCGCCTGCACGGTGACCGTGTACTTCCCGCCGCTCACCGCTTCCTTATACTCATAGGTCAGTTCGGTCAGCACCTCGTCCGCCAGGACCTGGCCGTCCTTCTGGAGGGTAAGGCGGTATTTTTCCGCTTTCACCGACTTCCAGCTCGCCTTGATCCCCTCGACGGTTCTGCTCAGGGTGACGCTGGGGGTACTCAGCCGCCGGAAGGTGATACCTGTGGAGTAGCCGCTGGTGGTTTTTGTCCCCTTGGCGTTGATGCACCGCACGGCGAACCAGTAATCCTTGTTGTTGGAGGACTTCTTCCAGGTATAGCTGGTGGCGCTGATGTCCGCCAGCTTCTTCCAGGAGCCGATCTCACTGGTCTTATAATACACCCGGTATTTCTCCGCGCCGACAACCGCGCCCCAGGTGAGCTGGATGCCGCTGGATACTGCCTCTGCCCTGGTGATCGCCGGGGCAAGGAGGATGCTCTCCTGTTTGGTGTAGCCGCAGAGCTTGCAGGTATAGAGCATCTCCCCCGGAGCATCTGCTGTTGGCTCCGCAGTGCAGACGCCGCTGTCCCAGGAGTGGGTCTTGTGGCTGTGGAGGGTCACCGCTACCTCCTTGGCCCCGTCCTTGATCCGGAGAAAGATACTGCCGTAATCCCAGTTTCTCCCCGGGTCGGAGGTGGGTCCCCGCACGATGGTGGCTCCGGTAACGGTCAGGGAATAAAACTTCCCATCCCAACCGATAGGGGGAGAAAGCTCCAGGTCGAAATCGACACCGTACTCTTCCCGGACGCGCTCGCCGTATACATAGGTCAAAGACCTGCCAAAGTTCTTGCTGGGATTTACGTCCATCCAAGCTCCATCGCCAGCGCCTGTGCTACAGTTGGTAAAGCGTATTTTAACAGCCTTGGAGGTGCTGACCTGCCCAATGGTGATATCCACGGTGGAGGCGCCCTCTTCCGGCGTGATAAAATAATCGGCATATAACTTGCCGTCGGCGCCCTTGAACATCCAGTCGTAGCGGACACTTCCACCCGTAACAGAGGCGACTTTATAGCCATCCTTTAAAATGATGTTTTCGAAACCGGGCAAGCCAATATACTCGCCCTGCCAATCGATCAGGATCAGGTCGCCATCTGTCAGGCCCTTGTTGCGGGAACCGTCCGTGTCCTTGACCTCGCTGACCAAGGCGTCCGTATTTCCTCCGGATACGTGCAGCGTGGGATTTTTGACTGTATGGATGGTGATCTCTCCGCTGTTCAGCTCATAGTTGTACAATTCGTATTTTGTGATGTCACCTTCTGTTACAGTATACCAAAGATCGACTTCCCAATCTTTGGCACCCGAGAGAGTGAGACGATGGGTCTTGCGCACGGAGAGCGTCAATTTCTCGCCCGGAACGATGGTCGTCGGCAGATCTCCTGTTAGAGCACCGTTCGGATCATCATACTGTATGGTGACGGCGGCGGAGGCGGTCAACAGATCACTGTCCGGTTCCGCTGTGGCCTCGGGCTCTGCCGTGGCCTCGGGCTCTGCCGTGGCCTCGGGCTCTGCCGTGGCCTCGGGCTCTGCCGTGGCCTCGGGCTCTGCCGTGACCCCGGGTTCTGCCGTGATCTCGGGCTCTGCCGTGACTTCCGGCTCTGCCGTGACCTCGGGTTCTGCCGTGATCTCGGGCTCTGCCGTGACCTCGGGTTCTGCCGTGACCTCGGGTTCTGCCGAGACCTCAGGCTCCGCTGTGACCTCGGGCTCCGCTGTGACCTCAGGGACCTCTGTCGGGGCAGGAACCTCCGTGGGGGCCGGAGTCACCTCCGGGGCTTCTGTCACCTCCGCCGGGCCGTCCGCATATACAGGCACCGCCAGGGACAACAGGGTCAGCACTGCCAGGATCAGGCTCAAAAACCGCTTTACCATGTGTTTTTCCTTCCTCTCCGTATATTTCATCGTGTATCTGCCGCGGGGTCGTGGTACTTTATTCGAATAATAGCCCTTAGAGTTAGCTTTGTCAACCTTTCCGGCTTGCTCCTTTCCGCCGGACAGACAAACAGCGGGGCCCGGCTGCACCGGGTCCCGCTGCCGCTTTTTTCGTCAGCTCCGGGCGTGCAGCAGATCGTTTTTGATGTCCCACAGTTTTTGGGACAAGTCCACGTAGTACCGATGGGGGTTCTCGAAGCGGAGCACCTCGTCCCAGAGGGTGTCCACCTGCTGGGCGCAGTAGGCCTTGATCTGCGGCAGCGTGGGCTTTTCGTACACCAGTTTGCCCCCCTGGAAGATGGGCACCAGCAGCTCCTTGGCCTGGAAGTCATAGACTTCCTTCTGCTTCCAGGTGTTCTCCGGGTCGAAGATGACCAGGTTTTTCGAGTCGTCCACCGTCTCGTCGTGCACGCACAGATAGTCGGCCAGGGCCTTGCCCGAATCCCGGCCGTAGAAGCGGTAGAGCTTTTTGAAATGGGGGTTGGTGATCTTGCCCACGTTCTCGCTGATCTTGATCTTGGGGGTGATGGAGCCGTCGGGCCCCTCCACGGCGGTGAGCTTGTAGACCCCGCCGAACACGGGCTCGCTCTTGGCGGTGATGAGCCGCTCGCCCACCCCGAAGCAGTCGATGCAGGCCCCCTGGCGGATCAGGTCCTGAATAAGGTACTCGTCCAGGGAGTTGGAGGTAGTGATGGTGCACTGGGTCCATCCGGCCTCGTCCAGCATCTGGCGGGCCTTCCGGGACAGATAGGCCAGGTCGCCGGAGTCCAGGCGGATGCCGCATTTCCGGATGCCCAGGGGCTTCAATATCTCGTCAAAGGCCCGGATGGCGTTGGGCACGCCGCTCTGCAGGGTGTTGTAGGTGTCCACCAGCAGGGTGGCGCTGTCGGGATAGGTGCGGCAGTAGGCCCGGAAGGCGTCCAGTTCGGTGTCGAACATCTGCACCCAGGCGTGGGCCATGGTGCCCCCGGCGGGCACGCCGTAGAGCTGGTCGGTGAGGGTGCAGGCCGTCCCGGCACAGCCGCCGATGTAGGCCGCCCGGGCGCCGATCACCGCCGCGTCGCCCCCCTGGGCCCGGCGGGAGCCGAACTCCAGCACCGTCCGGCCCTTGGCCGCCCGGACGATCCGATTGGCCTTGGTGGCGATCAGGCTCTCATGGTTCACCATACACAGCATATAGGTCTCCAGCAGCTGGGCCTGGATGGCCGGGGCCCGGACGATAAACAGCGGCTCCCGGGGGAACACCGGGGTGCCCTCCGGCAACGCCCAGATATCCCCGGTGAACCGGAAGTCCGCCAGGTACTGCAAAAACGCCTCCGAGAAGATGCCTCGGCCCCGGAGATAGGCGATGTCCTCCGGCTCGAAGCGCAGGTCCTGCACATAGTCGATGACCTGCTCCAGCCCCGCCGCGATGGCAAAGCCGCCCCCGTCCGGGACAGAGCGGAAGAACAGGTCGAAATACGTGACGCGGTCCGCCATGCCCGCGGCCAGGTAGCCGTTGCCCATGGTCAGCTCATAGAAATCACACAGCATGGTCAGATTGATGTTCCGGTCGTTCGTCATGATACGGTCCTCTCTGGTGAGATTATTTGTAATCTTAATTACACATTATAGCGTTGAATCTGGCAGAAAGCAAATATATAATGCAACAGGTAGGCTATATATGCTGGGGTGTGAGCGCCCGGCATGAGAGACAGGATACATCTGGAGAAAAATGACACGTTTCTTCTGTCCCGGCCGGGTCGTATTGGCCGGGAGCCACACGGACCATCAGCGGGGCCGCATCATGACGGCGGCCATCGATCGGGGCATCACCGCCGAGGCGGAGCCCAACGACGAGGGCGTGGTCCGGCTGTTCTGCCCGGGGTTCGAGCCCATCGAGGCATCCCTGGACAGGCTGTGGCCCGATGAAAAAGAACAGGGCACCTCCGCCGCCCTCATCCGGGGCATGGCGGAGGCTGTTTCCGCGTCTGCGCCCGCCCTGCGGGGCTTTGACGCCTATCTCACCAGCGACCTGCCCCCCGGACAGGGGCTGGCCGCCTCCACCGCCTTCGCCCTGCTGATGGGTCATATGCTGGCCTTTTTCTCCGGCGCCGACGTACCCCCGGAGGAGCTGGCCCGGGCGGCCCAGCGGGCGGAGGTGCGCTGGTTCGGCGCCCACTGCTCTCTGGCGGACGCTATGGCCTGCGCCCTGGGCGGCGGGATATACGTGGACGTGCTGGAGAACAAGCTGCTGTCCGTGCCCTGCGACTTTTCGGAGCTGGGCCTGGCCATGTGCCTGACCAATACGGGCAGCGTGGGCCCGGCGGAGCCTGCCTACGCCCAGATCGCCGCGGACATGACCGAGGTGGCCCAGTCCTTCGGCGAGCCCGTGCTGGCCAAGGTCCGGGGCCCGGTGTTCGAGGCCGCCCTGGCCGAGCACAAGGACGACCCCAAGTGGATGCGGGCCCGGCATTTCTTCGAGGAGACCTGGCGGGTGTCCTCCATGGCGGACGCCCTGGGTCTCCGGGACGGACAGCGGTATATGGAGCTGATGAACCAGTCCGGCCGCAGCTCGGAGCAGCTGTTGAAGGATGTCTGGTCCGCCGCCTACGGGGACGGGCTCATGCGGGGCCTGGATACCTCCGCCCGGCTGCTGGACGGCGCCGGGGCCTGGCGGGCCCACAGCGGCGGCTATGTGCAGGCCCTGATGCCGGAGGCCTATTTCCCCGGCTACCAGACGGCCATGGACGTGCTGTTCGGCGAGGGCTCCTGCCACCGGGTGGGGATCAGCGCCCGGGGCGTGGGCCCCGTCCAGGAGGAAAAGCGCCCCTTCCCCGAGCAGGCCGCCTCCCTGCTGGACTGAAAACGGAACATCCGCGCCTCCCGACAGACGGGAGGCGCATTTTTGTTATTTCCCTATTGACAAGACCGTTCTTACTGTGTATACTCCATATGAACAGTTCAAAGCGAGGACACGTCATGACCATCTTCATCGACAACAAGAGCGGCACGCCCATCTACGAGCAGATATACACCCAGCTGAAGGGGCAGATCATCAGCGGGGCGCTGCGGGAGGATGAGCTGCTGCCCTCCATCCGCAGTCTGGCCAAGGACCTGCGCATCAGCGTGATCACCACCAAGCGGGCCTATGACGAGCTGGAGCGGGAGGGCTTTCTCTACACCGTGGCGGGCAAGGGCTGCTTCGTGGCGCCGAAGAACACCGAGCTTCTGCGGGAGGAACATCTGAAGCAGATCGAGGGCCACCTGGCCGAGGCGCTGCGGCTGTCCGCCGCCTGCGGTCTGACCAAACAGGACATACTGGATATGCTGGATATCATGGAAGGGGAGAACATATGAACGCCATCGAGACAAGAGGACTGACCAAGCACTACGAGGGGTTCACCCTGGATGGGCTGGACCTGACGCTGCCCGCCGGGTGCATCATGGGCCTGGTGGGGGAGAACGGCGCGGGCAAGAGCACCACCATCCGCCTGCTGCTGGGCCTGACCAGGCCGGACGGGGGCACGGCCTCCCTGCTGGGGGCGCCTGTGGGCCCGGATATGCGGGCGGTGAAGCAGGACATCGGCGTGGTGCTGGACGACGTGGGCTTTCCCGCCGGGCTGAAGGCCGGGCAGATCGGGAAGATCATGGCCGCGGCCTACAAAAACTGGGACCAGGGCCTCTTTGAAAAATATCTGCGGGACCTCAATATCCCCGCGGACAAGAAATTTTCCACCCTCAGCCGGGGCAATAAAATGAAGCTGGGCATCGCCGCGGCTCTGAGCCACGATGCCAAGCTCCTGATCCTGGATGAGCCCACCGGGGGACTGGACCCGGTGGTGCGGGACGAGGTGGTGGACCTTTTCAGCGAGTTCACCCGGGACCCGTCCCGGTCGATCTTGATCAGCTCCCACATCGTCAGCGACCTGGAGAAGCTGTGCGACTACATCGCGTTTTTGCACAAGGGAAAGCTGCTGCTGTGCCGGGAAAAAGATCAGCTGCTGGAGCAGTACGGCCTGATCCAGTGCACCAGGGAGGAGCTCGGTAAGCTGGTCCCCGGGGCGGTGCTGGGCAAGCGGGAGACGCCCTATCACATCGAGGCGCTGGTGGTCCGGGACGGGGTGCCCGCGGGCATGGAGATCCGCCCGGTGACCATCGAGGAGCTTTTCGTGCTGCTGGTAAAGGGGGATATGCAATGAAGGCGCTGCTTTTGACCGATCTCTATCAGACATGGATCAGCTGCAAGTTCTATCTGCTGTTCGTAGCAGTGGCCGCCGTGGTCACGGTGGCTACAGGCGGGGCGGACGAGGGGAACATGAGCTCGTTCATGTCCGTGTACTCCATGGTCATGTGCTCCATGATGGGCATGAGCCTGATGCAGCTGGATGAGGCCAGCCATTGGAACGTCTACGCCCAGGCCCTTCCTACCACCCGGAAGGACCAGGTGAGCAGCAAGTACGCCATCACGCTGCTCTGCTTCGGCTTCGTGTTGGTCCTGTTCGCGGTCCTGTTCGTGATATTGGCCCTGGTGGGGCGCATGCCCTGGGCCATGGCGGGGGTGCAGACAGCGGTCCTGGCGGTGCTGGGCCTGCTGGCCCCGGCCTTCAGCCTGCCGACCATGTTCCGCTGGGGCAGCAACAAGGGCCGGGCCATCTTCCTGGCCGTGATCGTGGCCGTGGGCGTTGCCGCGGGCTTTTTCTTCAGCACCTTCTCCTTTGACTCGTTCAGCCTGCTCACCATCCCCGTCCCGCTGCTCATCGTGCTGGCGGCGCTCATCCCTGTGGCCCTGTTCGCGGGCAGCTGGGCTCTGGCCGTGCGCTGGTACGAAAAACGGGAGCTGTGAGATGAAAGCCATATGGCTGGCGGACCTGTACGGGTCCAGGAGGAGCCAGCATCTTTTTGCGCTGCTTTCGCTGCTGTTCATGCTGCTGGCGACCGCCACCGCCGCCACGTTGACCAGCCTGACCTTCGCCCTGTGCGCCGCCGCCGGGGCGGGCATGCTGCCCGTGGTGAATCTGGAGATAGCCGAGACCTCCCACTGGGACAGGTGCGTCCAGGCCCTGCCCTGCACCAGGCGGCAGGCGGTGAGCGCCCGGTTCCTGGAGGCGCTGGCTACGGCGGGAGCCGTGTGGGTCTACGGCGCGGCGCTGTTCTGCGCCAAGGCCGCTCTGGGGGGCTGGACCTGGGCGGAGGCCCGGCTGCTGACGGCCTTCGTGCCCACGGTCAGCTTTCTCTCGTCGGCGCTCTGTCTGGGCACCACCTTCCGTATGGGCTGGGCCAAGGGGAACATCGTCTTTGGCGTCACGGTCTGCGTCGTGGGCGGGTCCGGCCTGGCGGCCAGCCTGCTGGGCGTCAGCGAAGCGGGCCTGGGGCCCTTTGCGGGGAGCGGGGCCGTGCTGGCGCTGCCCCTGGCCGCTGCGGCCCTGTTCGCGGGCACGTGGGCCCTGGCCGTGCGCTGGTACGAAAAGCGGGAGCTATAGCTGCGACGATGAGCCGCGCCGAGCGGGCGACGCTCTCCCGCATGGTCTCAGTACCCCCGGGTGCGGTCCACCGCGTGGGCCAGGGGCCGCCCGGCGATGTAATTCCCCAGCTCCTCGCAGAAGCTGTCCACGTTCCGATCCCGGGTGTAGGCCAGGGTCAGGTTGCCGGACACATGGGGCGTGATGAGCAGATTCTTCGTCTCCCACAGGGGGTGCTCCGGGGGCAGGGGCTCCGGCTCCACCACGTCCAGGGCCGCTCCGGCGATGCGCCCGGCGTTCAGCGCGTCCATCAGGGCCTGCTGGTCCACCGCGCCGCCCCGGCCCACGTTGATGACGTAAGCGCGTTCCGGCAGCAGCGCGATGCGCTCCCGGGACAGGATATGCCGGGTCTCGCCCGTGCCGGGCACGGCCATGACGAGCAGCTCCGCCTTTGGCAGCACGGCGTCCAGTTCCCCGGTGGGGTGGGTCTCGTCAAAGCCCGGCGCCGGGCGGCCGCTGCGGTTCACGCCGATGATCCTGGCCGCGCCCAGAGCCCGCAGCCGCTCCGCCACACACTGGCCGATCTGGCCCGTGCCCAGCAGCACCGCCGTGATGCCGTGGATGGAGCCGATGGCCAGCCCGCCCGTCCACTCGTGTCGGGCCACCCGGTCCATGTACTCCGGCATCCGCCGCAGCAGCATCAGCGCCGCCATGACGGTGTGCTCGGCGATGGTCAGGCCGTAGACATTGGAGTTGGTGAGCACGCACTCGTCGTTGGGGAACAGCTCCGGGTGGGCGCAGTAATTGTCCACCCCCGCATAGCAGCAGCAGTACCATTTCAGCTGCCTGCCCGCCTGGAGCAGAGCCGGGATGTTGGAATACAGGACCTCAGCCTGGGGCACGAACGCCAGGGCCTGTTCCCTCTGGTCCGGGGTGAAGAAATGAACGCTCATACCGCCCCTGGCGGCGGTGTTTTCGATCTGGGTCCGGTGATGGTCCTCCAAAAAATCCAGGCATACGCAGATATCGCGGCTCATGACAGTTCTCCTTTTCTTGTTTTTCCCCAGTGTAGCACATCCTCCGGGGAATTGCCACAGAAAACAGGCCGAAAAACAGCGCCGCCGTCCCCCAGGGACGGCGGCCTGACCCTATGGTCTAGTCCTCCGGACCTTTGGTCTGGTTGGCGCCGAAGATATAGCCCAGCACCGTGACGGCGATGAGCTTGAAGGCCTCAAAGGCGTTGCTGATCAGCGACCGCTCCGCCGCGCCGCCCAGGGAGAACACCACGTCCAGCAGCACCAGCGCGACCATGGAGCCCATGGCGGTGAACAGCACCGCCATGCCGTTTTGCAGCCGCAGGCGCTTGAGAGACTTCCGGCAGCTGTCGGCGGCCTGGACCCCGTCGTTTTCCTGCTCCATATCCATCCACCCCCGCCCCCATCATAGCAGCCCCGGCGGAAAACGTGCAGCGGAGTAGGTCTGTGGTCTATCCCGCGGGAAAAGCGCAAAAACATCCCCTCCGGCGAGCCGGAGGGGATGCTGTCGTGCTCTGTTATTTTGCGAACTCTACGGCTTTGGTCTCCCGCAGGACGTGCACCTTGATCTGGCCTGGGTAGGTGAGCTCCTGCTCGATCTTCTTGGCGATGTCCCGGGCCAAGAGGGTCATCTGGTCCTCGCTGACCTGGTCGGGCTTGACCATGATACGTATCTCGCGGCCCGCCTGGATGGCGTAGCAGCTGTCGATGCCGGGGAAGGACATGGAGACCTCCTCCAGCTTCTCCAGGCGCTTGACGTAGTTCTCGATATTCTCGCGCCGGGCGCCGGGGCGGCTGGCGGAGATGGCGTCGGCGGCCTGGACGATGCAGGCGATGACCGTCTGTGGCTCCACGTCCCCGTGGTGGGCGGCGATGGCGTGGATGACCTCGTTGGACTCCTTGTACTTCTTGGCGATGTCCACGCCGATGGTCACGTGGCTGCCCTCCACCTCGTGGTCGATGCTCTTGCCGATGTCATGCAGCAAGCCCGCCCGCTTGGCGGTGGCGATGTCCACGCCTAGCTCCGCGGCGATGAGCCCGGAGATGTGGGCCACCTCCATGGAGTGGTTCAGCACGTTCTGGCCATAGCTGGTGCGGTATTTCTGGCGGCCCAGCAGCTTGACAAGCTCCGGGTGCAGGCCGTGCACGCCCGTCTCGAACACGGCGCGCTCGCCCTCCGCCTTGATGGTGGCGTTGACCTCCTTCTGTGCCTTGGCGATCATCTCCTCGATGCGGGCCGGATGGATGCGTCCGTCCGCGATCAGCTTCTCCAGAGCCAGCCGGGCCACCTCGCGGCGTACCGGGTCGAAGCAGGAGACCGTGATGGCCTCGGGGGTGTCGTCGATGATCAGGTCCACGCCTGTCAGATTCTCGATGGAGCGGATGTTCCGCCCCTCGCGGCCGATGATCCGGCCCTTCATCTCGTCGTTGGGCAGGCTCACCACGGACACGGTCACCTCGCTGGCGTGGTCCGCGGCGCAGCGCTGGATGGCCAGGGCGATGACCTCCCGGGCCCGCTGGTCGGCCTCCTCCTTGAACTGGGCCTCGATCTCCCGGACCTTGACCGCCTGTTCGTGGGTCACCTCGCTGGCCAGCGATTCGATGAGCAGCTGTTTTGCCTCCTCGGCACTGTAGCCGGAGATGTGCTCCAGCACCTCCAGCTGGCTGTTTTTCAGCTTCTGGATCTCCTCCTGCTGCGCCTCTACCTCAGATATCTTCTTGGTGAGAAGTTCGTTCTTCCGATCGATGGCGTCGGTCTTTTTGTCCAGATGCTCTTCCTTCTGCTGTAAGCGGTGCTCCTGCTTGGAAAGCTCCGCTCGTCTCTCCTTGACCTCTCGCTCATATTCTGAGCGGTTTTTGTGTATCTCTTCTTTTGCCTCCAGGAGCGCTTCCCGTTTCTTGCTCTCCGCGGATTTGATGGCATCATTCAGTATGCGCTTCGCTTCCTCCTCTGCCGAGCCGATCTCCCGCTCGCCCACACGCTTGCGGTAGACGGAGCCCGAGCCGAAACCCAGGACAAGGCCCACCAGGATCAGAATGATCCAGACCCATGTTGGCATTATAAGTATACACACCTCCTATCTTACTGATCTCTCTGCATACGGCGGGTATCAAGCACCCCATCCGATCAATCAAGGACGCAACAGCGGGACAATCATCCAGTTGTCCTACTGTAACTAATTAATTTTAATGCGAATCGGTTTTTATGTCAAGTGAAAATTCCAAATAACCCCAAACGACCACAAAAGCCCCCTCCTTCGAGGGGGCTTTTGCTCTGTTCAATTCTGCCGGAATCGGGACAGAAAATCACGGGTCTCCTGCCTCTGGGGGTCGCCCAGCACCTGGGCGGGCGGGCCCTGCTCGCAGATGACGCCCTGGTTCATGTACACCACCTGGGTGGACACGTCCCGGGC
>CANROZ010000061.1 GCA_947632365.1 uncultured Oscillospiraceae bacterium | reverse complement strand
CCCGGTGAAGCTGGACCCGGGGCTGCTGTTCGGCACCGGGGACCATCCCACCACGAAGATGTGCCTGGCAGCGGTGGAGCGGTACGCCGCGCCCGGCTGCCGGGTGCTGGACCTGGGCTGCGGCAGCGGCATCCTGGGCATCGCTGCGGCGGTGCTGGGGGCCGGAGAGGTGGCGGCCGCGGACGTGGATGAAAAAGCCCCGGACATCGTCCGGGACAATGCCGCGCTCAACGGTGTGGCGGAGGCCTTCACCGTCCACGTGGGTGACGTGATCGCCTCGGGGACATTGCGGGCCAGGCTGGGCAGCGGCTATGATCTGGTGCTGGCCAACATCGTGGCGGACGTGATCATCCCCTTGGCGCCCTTTGTCCCGGCGTTCCTGGGCGAGGGGGGCGTGTTCGTCTGCTCCGGCATCATCGACGGCCGCCAGGACGAGGTGCGCTCGGCCCTGGAGGCGGCGCATCTGACGGTGGCGGAGCACCACACCATGGAGGAGTGGCACTGCTTCGTATGCGGGCAGGGATAACATCCGCTGATGACACGGCGCGGGACGGAGACGGTCCCGCGCCGTGTTTTTTCAGTTCACCTCGAGATGGAATTTGCCGATGGTCCCCTCCGGCGTGTCGGGGTCGTATTGGGTGATGACGGTGTAACGGCCCGGCAGGAGGAACATGGTCATCCTCTCGTCCAGCTGGGAGCCGTGCACAGAGCGGATGTAGGCATGCCATTCGTAGTCCGCGTCCGCCGCTGCGTCGTCCTCGTCAAATTCCTTCACGATGCCCACCGTCACCGCCGCCGGGGCGTCGACCTGCACATGCAGGGTGTAAAAGTCCGGCAGCGGCACGCTCATTTCCCAGGTCCAGGGGGGCGCCGACGGGTCGTAGACGTACTCGGAGGAGGAGCTGGCCCCGTAGCGGAGAGAGCCGAACAGCAGTCCCAGCGCCAGGATGGCGAACACCGTGGTGAAACACCAGCGCAGGCTCTTTCGGGGCTTTCCGGCCACGTGCGGGTGGCGGATACGCCAGGCGCCTGTCAGGATCACCACGCCCAGCAGCAGGCAGGCCAGGGTGGTGGCGATGCCCATGATGCTGGGGAGGCGCAGAGCCATCAGGCCGTTGAGCAGCGTCACCGCCAGCTCTATGGCGCCCAGGGTGTACCCCAGGCGGCTCCAGCGGCCCGCCATCTCCTGCACCGACGCCTCGTCAGTGTATATCTCATACTCCTCCGGGGGCAAACTGGGATCGTACCGCTTGCGGAAGAAGTGCCAGCCGTTGAAGGTGTCGCTGACAAACTCCCAGCCCTGCTCGGCAAAGGTGTCCCGATACCGGGCCGGGTCGTCGATGTGATTGTTGTAGTCCAGGGCGTAGCGGTAGCGCGCCGTCTCGTCCCAGTAAAACACGCTGCGGAAGCACCCGCCCCTTTGCAGCTGCCAGCCCGCGTCCGAGAGGGCGTTTATGTCCGCGATCTCCTGCCTGTACTCCCAGGCGGGGTACATGGTATAACGCCGCTTGGTATTTTTCATTTCTCTCCTCCTATGATACCGTCCGCCGCCGCGGCCAGGTGCCGCAGCCGATCCGCCTCGTCCAAAAGCACCCGCCGTCCCGCCTCCGTCAGCCGATACAGCCGCCGCCTGTCCGCGTCGGGGGTGTGGCACTCCTGGATCCAGCCCTTTTTCATCAGGTTGGACGTGGCCCCGTACATGGTGCCCGAGCCGATGTGCACGTGTCCGTCGGACAGCGCCAGCGTCCGGCGCATGATGCCGTAGCCGTGGCTGGGCCCGTCATACAGGCACAGCAGGATGTAAAAATAGCTCTCGGTCAGAGGCTCCGCGTTTTTGCCCATGGTCTCACCGCCTTATGTCGTGTGTCGATATGTCGGGATACGACATATCATGGCCATATCGTAGCACGACATAGTGCGACTGTCAAGAAAATTTTCACGGACCCTTGACAAATACCCCTTGGGGGTATATAGTGAGGATACCCCCAAGGGGTATATTGAAAATAACTTCAAAAGGAGATAGGATCATGACGAAGGTCATCACGGTAGAGGGAATGATGTGCGGGATGTGCGAGGCCCATGTGGCCGAGGCCCTGCGGAAGGTGCCGGGCGTGGAGAATGCCAAGGCGGATCGGAATAAGAAGCAGGCCACCGTCACCTGCGCCGCCGACGTGAGCGACGAGGCCCTGCTGAAGGCCATCGCCGACACGGGCTACGACGCCTCCGACGTGCGGGAGCAGGCCGAGCCGGAGAAGAAGGGCCTGTTCGGATTCAAGAAGAAATAAGCATTGAATTTCCAGGCCCCCTTCTGATGTTATAGGCGGTACTCCGGAATCCGGCCCCCTCGGACGAGGGGGCTGTCAGCGCCTATGGCGCTGACTGGGGGAGAGATAACTTAAAGATGGTGTATCTCTCCCTCCGTCGCGGCGAAGCCGCGCCACCTCCCTCGTCAGAGGGAGGCGAATTTTTCACAGTGAGGTGTTTTTTATGGAAGGATCGACTGCCTGCCCCTGCTGCCGGACCACCGATCGGCCGGAGGAGGAGCGGAAAAAGCTGATCCATCGGCTCAACCGCATCGAGGGCCAGATCCGGGGCATCCGGGGCATGATCGAGCGGGACGCCTACTGCCCCGACATCCTGACCCAGTGCGCCGCCGCCAACGCGGCGCTGAACGCCTTCAACAAGGACCTGATCGCCAGCCACATCCGCCACTGCGTGGTCCGGGACATCCACGCGGGCCGGGACGAGGTGGTGGACGAGCTGGTGGACACGGTCCAGAAGCTGATGAAGTGAGGCGGGACGGATGGAGAAATTTTCTGTCACAGGTATGAGCTGCGCGGCCTGCTCCGCCCATGTGGAGAAGGCCGTGGCGGCGGTGGAGGGCGTCACCGAGGTGGAGGTGAGCCTTCTCACCAACAGCATGAACGTGGACTATGCAGCCCCGGCCACGGCGGAGAGCATCTGCCAGGCGGTGTCCAAGGCGGGGTACGGCGCCAGTCCCTGGCAGGCCGCGGCCGCCGGGACCCAGAGCGCCAGCGCCTCCTCCGCGGCGCTGGAGGACAAAGAAACCCCGAAGATGATCCGGCGGCTGGTGAGCAGTATCATCCTATTGCTGCCGCTGATGTACGTGTCCATGGGCCATATGCTCTGGAACTGGCCCCTGCCGGGATTTTTGCGGGGCAACATCGTGTCCATCGGCATTTATGAGCTGGTGCTCACGGCGGCCATCATGGTCATCAACCAGAAGTTTTTCGTCTCCGGCTACCAGGCCCTGTGGCGCCGGGCGCCCAACATGGACTCCCTGGTGGCCCTGGGGGCCACGGCCAGCTTCGGCTACAGCTTGTGGGCTCTGTTTGCCGCCAGCTCCGCCATGATGGACAGCGGCGCCCATGCGGCCATGGGGTACATGGACGAGTTCTATTTCGAGAGCGCCGCCACCATCCTGACCCTCATCACCGTGGGCAAGACCCTGGAGGCCCGCAGCAAGGGCCGCACCACCGACGCCATCCGCTCGCTCATGGACCTGGCCCCCAAGACGGCCACGGTGCTGCGGGACGGCACGGAGACGGTGGTGGGCGTGGAGCAGGTGGCCCTGGGAGACCTGTTCCTGGTCCGGCCGGGGGAGAGCATCCCCGTGGACGGCGTGGTCACCGAGGGAGCCGGCGCGGTGGACGAGTCGGCCCTCACCGGCGAGAGCCTTCCCGTGGACAAGGCCGCGGGCAGCACGGTATCCGCCGGCACCCTCAACCAGAGCGGGGCGCTGACCTGCCGGGCCACCCGTGTGGGCCAGGACACCACCATCCAGCAGATCATCCGCATGGTGGAGGACGCGGCGGCCACCAAGGCCCCCATCGCCAAGATCGCCGACAAGGTCTCCGGCGTGTTCGTCCCCGCCGTCATCGGCGTCGCCGCTCTGACGCTCGTGGTGTGGCTGGCCATCGGCCGCCCCATCGGCTTTGCCCTGACCCGGGCGGTGAGCGTGCTGGTGATCAGCTGCCCCTGCGCCCTGGGCCTGGCCACGCCTGTGGCCATCATGGTGGGCTCCGGCGTGGGCGCGAAAAACGGCATCCTCTTCAAGACCGCCGCGGCCCTGGAGGCCACCGGGCGGGTGAAGACCGTGGTGCTGGATAAGACCGGCACCGTGACGGAGGGCAAGCCCCGGGTGACGGAAGTGACGCCCGCCGCCGGGGTGGACCAGGCCCGGCTGCTGGCCCTGGCCGCGGCTCTGGAGGCCAAGAGCGAGCATCCCCTGGCCCGGGCGGTGATGGAATACGCCGCTGAAAAGGGCGTGGCCGTGCCGGAGACGGAGGGGTTCTCCGCCCTGCCGGGCCACGGCGTGCAGGCGGCGGTGGGCGGCGTGTCCGCCCTGGGCGGCAACGTCCAGCTCATGGCCCAGCGGGGGATCGAGGATGCGGCTCTCTTCGCGGCCGGCCAGGCCCTGGCAGGCCAGGGCAAGACGCCCCTTTACTTCGCCGCGGACGGGAAGCTTCTGGGCTGTGTGGCCGTGGCGGATACGGTGAAGCCGGACAGCGCCGCCGCCATCGCGGACATGAAGGGCCTGGGCCTGGGCGTGGTGCTGCTCACCGGCGACAATCAGCGCACCGCGGACGCCATCGCCGCCCAGGTGGGCGCGGACCGGGTGGTGGCCGACGTGCTGCCCGAGGGCAAGCAGAGCGAGATCCGCCGCCTGGCGGCGGACGGCCCCGTGGCCATGGTGGGCGACGGCATCAACGACGCCCCGGCCCTGACGGAGGCGGACGTGGGCGTGGCCATCGGCGCGGGCTCCGACGTGGCCCTGGATGCGGCGGACGTGGTGCTGATGCGCTCCAGCCTCTCGGACGTGGTGGGGGCGGTGCGCCTCTCCCGACAGGTCATCCGCAATATCCACGAGAACCTCTTTTGGGCGTTTATTTATAATGTGCTGGGTATCCCCCTGGCGGCGGGCGTGTTCATCCCCCTGGGCATCACCCTAAACCCCATGATCGGCGCGGCGGCCATGAGTCTTTCCAGCTTCTGTGTGGTCACCAATGCCCTGCGGCTGAACTTCTTCCATCCCACGGGCAAAAAGGCCCCGGAAGCGGAAAAGAGCGCCGGACGGACGGTGTATATCAAGGGCATGATGTGCGAGCACTGCCAGAAGCGGGTCGCCGAGGCCCTGAACGCTCTGCCCGGCGTCACGGCCCGGGTGGACTGGAAGGCGGGCACGGCCGTCGTCACCGGAGAGGCGGCCGACAGCGCCCTCACCGCCGCCGTGGAGCAGGCGGGCTATACGGTGAAGCGGATAAAATAATATTGTATGGTCGGGTCCCCACGAGCGGTGGGGACCCGTTTTTTGCTGTCCGCTTGCAAAAGACCCGGTCATGGATTACAATAGAACATCAGTCGAAGGGAGGGGGAACCGTGCGTCTGGGGCGGGCGAAGGTGATGGATATGACCCAGGGGGCCATCTGGCCTGTGCTGGTGTCCTTCTCCATCCCCCTGCTGCTGGGGGACCTGTTCCAGCTTTTATACAACACGGTGGACAGCATCGTGGTGGGGCAGTTCGTAGGGCTCTCGGCCCTGGCGGCGGTGGGCTCCACGGGCCACATCTGCAAGCTGCTGGTGAACTTCTTCTCCGGGCTGTCCATGGGCGCCAGCGCCGTTATCAGCCAGTGCTTCGGCGCTCACGACCGGGAAAAGCTCCACCGGGCCATCCAGACCACCATGGTGCTCACCTTCCTGGCCTGCGCCGTGCTCACGGCGGTGGGGGTGCTGGGATGCGACTGGCTGCTGGAGCAGACGGACACCCCGCCGGACGTGTTCGGCGAGGCCAGCCTCTATCTGCATATCTACTTCGCAGGATTGGCGGGCCTGCTCATCTACAACATGGGCAGCTCCATCCTCCGGGCCCTGGGGGACACCCGGCGGCCCACGCTGTTTTTGCTGGTCTCCAGCGGTCTGAACGTGGCGCTGGACCTGGTGTTCGTGCTGGCCTTCGGCTGGGGCATCGCGGGGGTGGCGGCGGCCACCATCCTGGCCCAGGGCATCTCTGCGGCGCTGGTGCTCATCACCCTCACCCGGCTGACCGAACCGGGCTGCGCCTATGTGTGGCGGGAGGTGACGGTGGACCGGACCCTGGCCCGGCGGATCGTGAGCATCGGCTTGCCCGTGGCGGTGCAGAAGGCCATCGTGGCCTTCTCCAACGTGTTCATCCAGGCCTATATCAACGCTTTCGACACCGCCGCCATCGCCGGGTGGGCCTGTTATCGGAAGCTGGACCAGTACCTGATGCTGCCCATGCAGAGCATGGGCCAGGCGGCGGCCACCTTCGTGGCCCAGAACCTGGGGGCCGGACGGCTGGACCGGGCGAAAAAAGGCGTTTGGGCCGCCCTGGGCATCAGCTTTGGCGTGTCGGCTCTGGCGGCGGCGGTGATCTGCGCCGTGCCCACGCCGCTGGTGCGGCTGTTCATCGACGACGCCGACACGATCCGATTCGGCACGATGTTCCTCCGGCTGTGCGTGCCCTTCGCCACGCTGTGCAGCCTGAACCAGGTCTTCTCCGGGGCCATGCGGGGGGCGGGTCACAGCCGCATCCCCATGGTGGTGACGCTGTGCACCCACGTGTTTTTCCGCCAGGCCTTTCTGGCGGTCATCAGCCGGGTGCTGCCGGGGGACCTGACGGCGGTGGCCTTCGCCTACCCCCTGGGGTGGGTCATCTGCGGCGTGGTCATCAGCCTGTGCTACCGCTTTTCGGGCTGGGACAGACAGTGGCGGACAAAGACGACATAGAGCCGCAGCGGCGGGGAGACAAAGAGCGACGACATGGATCATAATGGCAGGACCGTGAAAAACTGGATATGGCTGGGAGCGCTTCTGGTCCTGCTGGGCGGCTGCGCCAGACGGAGCGTGGAGGAGGTCCGGTATGTGGGCTTCCAGCGCACAGAGATAACGGTGGAGGCGGGCGTGCAGCCGGACGTGGGGGCGTTTTATGACGACGCCCAGATGCCGGAGGATGTGACGCTCCAGCCGGAGCTGACGGAGGAGCAGCTGCGCACGGCGGGGGCCAGCTATGGGCTGGACCTATGCCGGGGCGGCGTGTCCATCCCGGTGACGGTCCGGGTGGCGGACCGCACGCCCCCGGTGATCACGGGCCCGGACAGCCTGACGGTGGTGGAGGGGGACCCGATCCCCTATCGGGACGGGGTCACTCTGACGGACAATGCCGACGGGGAGGTCCAGCTTTACATAGGGGACGAGGACGTGGACCCCCAGACGCCGGGCCAGTACACCGTGCGCTATACGGCGGTGGACAGCTCCGGCAACACGGCGGAGAAGCTGGTCTCCCTCACCATCAAGGAGCGGCCCCGCATGGCGGACGAGCTGGCGGAGATGCTGGCGGCCGGGCTGCAGCGGAGCACGGTGACGGTGGAGGCGGGCAGCACGCTGGACGTGGGGGCGTTTTTCGAGCCCGGTCCGGCGCCGGAGGACGCAGTGCTCACCCCGACGCTGACGGAGGAGCAGCTGCGCACGGCGGGCGCCAGCTATGAGCTGACGCTGGAGTGCGCGGGCAAAAAGGGCATCGCCCTGGTGAATATCGCGGACACCACGCCTCCGGTCATCTCCGGGGCCAGGGACCTGACGATCCATGTGGGGGACTCGGTCTCCTACCGGGAGGGGATCGAGCTGACGGACAACTCGGTCGGGAACGTCACCCTCACCATCGACAACGCCGATGTGGATATGGCCAAGGAAGGGGAATATCCGGTCTGCTACGTGGCCACGGACAGCTCCGGCAACAGCGCCCAGGAGTGGATCATGCTGTACATCGTGGAGGCCTCGGACGAGGAGATGATGGCCACCGTGGATAAGCTGGCCGACAAGCTGATCGATCAGCTCATCAGCGACGATATGTCCAAATGGGATATCTGCCGCACCCTTTGGCAGTGGTGCCACTACCATATCGAATACTCCTATACCGCCGGGGCCCGGACCCTCTATGACGGGGCCTACGAGGGGCTGTACAAGCGGAAGGGCGACTGCTACGCCTACTACGCCACCTTCACGGTGCTGCTGCAAAAGTGCGGCATCGACACCATCAAGGTGACCCGGGTGGGTGGGACCAGCAACCACTGGTGGAACCTGGTGAATCTGGGGGACGGCTGGTACCACTGCGATTGCAGCCCCCGCCGGAAGGGTGACCATTACGATTGCTTCATGCAGACGGACGCCCAAGTGCAGGCCTATACTGAGTCGTACAAGGAGCATCCCAATTACTACACCTTCGACGGCAGCCTCTATCCGGAGCGGGCCACCAAGATCGTATACGGGAAATAGCCATGCCATCATAACGTACAAAACGCCGGGGCGGAGGCCCCGGCGTTTTTTGCGCCTGGGTTGTTGCAATCGGGCAGGAGCCGTGATAAAATACGGACTTGTGCTGAAACTGAGGATAAGAAGTGATTTTTTATGCAGGAACTGAGAAACATCGCCATCATCGCCCACGTGGACCACGGCAAAACCACCCTGGTGGACGCCATGCTCCGCCAGTCCGGCGCGTTCCGGCAGAACCAGCAGGTCCAGGAGCGGGTCATGGACTCCGGCGACCTGGAGCGGGAGCGGGGCATCACCATCCTGGCCAAGAACACCGCCATCCACTACAAGGACGTGAAGATCAACATCGTGGACACCCCGGGCCACGCCGACTTCGGCGGCGAGGTGGAGCGCATCCTGAAGATGGTCAACGGCGTTCTGCTGCTGGTGGACGCTGCGGAAGGGCCTATGCCCCAGACCCGTTTCGTGCTGGAGCACGCGCTGCAGCTGGGCCACAAGGTGATCGTGGTGGTCAACAAGATCGACCGCCCCGACCAGCGCATCTATGAGGTCATCGACGAGGTGCTGGAGCTGCTGATGGACTTGGGCTGCACCGACGAGCAGCTGGACAGCCCCATGCTCTTCGCCTCCGCCCGGCAGGGCACCTGCTCCGTCAGCCCGGACCAGCCGGGCACGGACCTGACGCCCCTGTTCGAGGCCATCGTCAACTATATCCCCGCTCCGGAGCGGCCTGTGGAGGAGCCCTTCCAGATGCTGGTCAGCTCCCTGGACTACAATGAATATGTGGGCCGCATCGCCATCGGCCGCATCGAGCGGGGCCGCGTCGCCCAGAACCAGGAGATCGTGGTCTGTGACTACCACAACGAGCGGCCCGTGCGCCGGGCCAAGGCCGTGAGCATGTATGAATACGAGCCCCTGGGCCGCCAGCCCGTGACGGTGGCGGAGGCGGGGAACATCATCGCCATGAGCGGCATCGGCGACGTGACCATCGGGGACACCATCTGCGCCCCGGAGGCCCCGGAGCCCCTGCCCTTCGTGAAGATATCCGCCCCCACCATCGAGATGACCTTCTCGGTGAACGACAGCCCCTACGCCGGGCGTGAGGGCAAGTGGGTCACCAGCCGGAACATCCGCCAGCGGCTGGAGCAGGAGACCTTGAAGGACGTGTCCCTGCGGGTGACGGAGACCGACTCCACCGACGCGTTCAACGTGGCGGGCCGGGGCGAGATGCACCTGTCCATCCTCATCGAGACCATGCGCCGGGAGGGGTATGAGTTCCAGGTGTCCCCCGCCCGGGTGCTCTACAAGACCATCGACGGCAAACAGTGCGAGCCCATGGAGCGGGTGGTGCTGGACGTGCCCGGCGAGTGCGTGGGCGCGGTGATGGAGAAGCTGGGCCAGCGCAAGGGCGAGTTCGTGCAGATGACGCCCGTGGGCGAGCGGATGAAGCTGGAGTTTCTGGTGCCCACCCGGGGCCTGTTCGGCTACCGCAGCGAGTTTCTCACCGACACCCGGGGCGAGGGCATCATGGCCAGCGTGTTCGACTCCTACGCCCCTGTGAAGGGGGAGGTCAAGCGCCGCAACACTGGTTCGCTCATCGCCTTCGAGACCGGGGAGGCGGTGGCCTACGGCCTGTGGAACGCCCAGGACCGGGGCGCGCTGTTCATCAGCCCCGGCACCGCGGTGTACGCGGGCATGATCGTGGGGGAGAGCCCCAAGAAAGAGGACATCGTGGTGAACGTGTGCCGCTCCAAGCACCTGACCAACACCCGGGCCTCCGGCTCCGACGAGGCGCTGCGCCTCATCCCCCCCAAGCAGATGAGCCTGGAACAGTGTATGGAGTTCATGGCGGACGACGAGCTTTTGGAGGTCACGCCGGACCATCTGCGGCTGCGCAAGGCCATTTTGAACCATGAAAAGCGGATGAAAAACCAGTTTAGGAAATAATTTTTGACAAATGGCAGAGAGTATGATATAGTACCAGAGCTTGGTATGACCCGCGGACTTGGTCTGGGGCGCGGCCCCTCACTCAGCCGCCGGGATTAGTATGACCGAAAGGAAGGGCAAAGACCATGATCACCAAGGAACAGAAGACCAATATCATCGAGGCCAACAAGACCCACGAGGGCGACACCGGTTCGCCGGAGGTGCAGATCGCCATCCTCACCGAGCGGATCAATCAGCTCACCGAGCACCTGAAGGTGCACAAGAAGGACAATCACAGCCGTATGGGCCTGTTCAAGATGATCGGCAAGCGCCGCCGTCTGCTGGACTATGTGGCCAAGAACGACATCGAGCGCTACCGCGCCATCATCGCCAAACTGGGCATCCGTAAGTGACCATTCGCTTACACTGAGGGGTATGAAGGTTTTTGAGTGTGGGACAAGTTCATACTGTCCCACACTTCTTTTATGAAAGTTACCCGCCTCGGCGGGTTTCCTGGATAGAATACGGAATGTGAAAGGAAAAGGTACAAATGATCATCAAACACAAGACATTCGACAACCTGCACCGCTGGGAGATGGACTTCTGCGGCCGTCCCCTGACCATGGAAGTGGGCCGGATGGCGGAGCTGTGCAACGCCGCCGTGCTGGTGCAGTACGGCAAGACCACGGTGCTGTGCACCGCCACGGCCTCCGCCCGCCCCAAGGACGGCATCGACTACTTCCCTCTCGCCGTGGACTTCAACGAGAAGCTCTACGCCGTGGGCCGCATCCCCGGCTCCTTCATGCGCCGTGA
>CANROZ010000060.1 GCA_947632365.1 uncultured Oscillospiraceae bacterium | reverse complement strand
GCAGCGACTTCGTGGCAGCAGCCGTAGCAGCACAGGAGCGCTATCCCCTGCCTGTGGTCACGGTGGATATGGACACCGCCATGGGCATCGGCGTCACCGACGGCAGCGGCTGCTACATCGGCGGCGTCATCGCCCCGGGCATCATGGTCTCCACCGCCGCCCTCACCAGCCGGGCCTCCCTGCTGCACAACGTCGTGCCCCAGGCGCCGGGCCGCATCATCTGCAAGAATACCGACGATAGCATGCGCTCTGGCATCATCTACGGTGCCGCCGCCATGCTGGACGGGCTGCTGGCGGGCATCGAGGAGGAGCTGGGGCAGAGCGCCTCGGTGGTGGCCACGGGCACCTGGGCGGAGGCGGTCGTCCCCCACTGCCGCCGGAAGGATATCCATGTGGACAAGGACCTGATCCAGCACGGGCTCTGGCTCATCTGGAAAAAGAATCAAAAACGGTGATATAACAGAAAAAGCGCCGGACAGGAGACCCTGTCCGGCGCTCGCTCTATGCTCATTTGCCCATGATGTACTGGTCGATGCCCGCGGCGGCCACCTTGCCAGCGCCCATGGCCTTGATGACCGTGGCCGCGCCCGTCACCGCGTCGCCCCCGGCAAACACGCCTGTGCGGGACGTGGCGCCCGTGGCCTCGTCCGCCACGATGCCGCCTTTCTTGGTCGCCTCCAGACCCGGAGTCGTGGAGAGGATCAGGGGGTTGGGACTGGTGCCGATGGCGATGATGACAGAGTCCACATCGATGACATACTCGCTGCCCGGCACCTCCACCGGACGGCGCCGTCCGCTGGCGTCCGGCTCGCCCAGTTCCATCTTGATGACCTTGATGCCCGTCACATGGTCGTTCTCGTCGCCCACGATCTCCACGGGGTTATTCAGCAGCTTGAAGATGATCTCCTCCGCCTGGGCGTGGTGGACCTCCTCCTTCCGGGCAGGCAGCTCCTCCATGCTCCGGCGGTAGATGATGTACACCTCGTCCGCGCCCAGCCGCTTGGCGGTGCGGGCCGCGTCCATGGCCACATTGCCGCCGCCCACGATGGCCACCCGCTTGCCCAGCTTGATGGGTGTGTCGTACTCCGGCAGATAGGCCTTCATCAGGTTGGAACGGGTCAATATCTCGTTGGCGGAGAACACGCCCAGCATATTCTCCCCGGGGATGTGCAAAAACTGCGGCAGGCCCGCGCCGGAGCCCACGAACACCGCCTCGTAGCCCTCCTCAAAGAGCTCATCGATGCTCTCGGCCCGGCCGATCACCGCGTCGGTGACGATCTTCACCCCGAAGTGCGCCAGTTTATCGATCTCACGAGCCACGATGGCCTTGGGCAGACGGAACTCGGGGATGCCGTACACCAGCACGCCGCCTGCCTTGTGGAAAGCCTCGTACACCGTGACCTCGTATCCCTTCCGGGCCAGGTCCCCGGCGCAGGTCAGTCCGGCGGGGCCGGAGCCGATCACCGCCACCTTGTGGCCGTTCGACTCGGGCACCGCGGGGGCGCCGTCCTTATGGCCGTGCTGCATGTGATAGTCCGCCACGAACCGCTCCAGGCGGCCGATGCCCACGCTCTCGCCCTTGATGCCCCGCACGCACTTGCCCTCGCACTGGTTCTCCTGCGGGCAGACGCGGCCGCAGATGGCGGGCAGGCTGTTGGTAGCAGTGATGACCTCGTAGGCGCCGTCAAAATCGCCCTCCGCCACCTTGGCGATGAACTCCGGGATATGTACGTTCACCGGGCAGCCGCTGACGCAGGCGGGCCGCAGGCAGTGCAGACAGCGCTTGGCCTCGTCGATGGCCATCTCCTCGGTATAGCCCAGAGCTACCTCGTCAAAGTTCTTGTTCCGTACCAGAGGCTCCTGCTCCGGCATGGGATTTTTGTCCATGCGCATATTAGCCATGCTCTCTCACACCTCCCGTGATCCGGCAGATATGTGCCTCCGCCGCCTTTTCCTCTTCTGCGTAGAACATGCTCCGCTTGATGATGCCGTCCCAGTCCACCAGATGGCCGTCGAACTCCGGTCCGTCCACACAGGCGAACTTGGTCTCGCCGCCCACGGTGAGGCGGCAGGCGCCGCACATGCCGGTACCGTCCAGCATGATGGGGTTCATGGACACGATGGTCTTCACCCCGTATTCCTTGGTGGCCTCGCAGACCCGCTGCATCATCCGGGTGGGGCCTACGCACATGATCTCGTCATATTTGTTCCCGGCGTCCAGCAGCGCCTTCATCTTGGTCACGTTGAAACCCGCCTCGCCGTAAGAGCCGTCGTCGGTGGTTATGTACAGGTTGGTGACTCCGGCGCGCATCTCCTCCTCCAGGATCACGATGTCCTTGGAGCGGAAGCCCGCCACCATGTCCACCTCGATGCCCCGGTCATGCATGCCCTTGGCCACCGGGTAGGCGATGGCGTTGCCCACGCCGCCGCCCACGACGCAGACCCTCTTCAGTCCCTCCATGTTGGTGGGACGGCCCAGCGGCCCCACGAAGTCGGCCAGGCAGTCGCCCTCCTCCATCAGGGCCAGCATCTTGGTGGTCTGGCCTACAGGCTGGACCATGATAGTGACGGTGCCCTTGACCGGGTCAGACGCCGCGATGGTGACAGGTACACGCTCGCCGTACTCGTCCAGCCGGAAGATGATGAACTGCCCCGGCCGGGCCTTGCGGGCCACCAGCGGCGCCTCGATGACGAACTCGATGACCGTTTTCGCCTCGTTCAAGGGCCGCTTGCTGATGATCTTGAACATGTTCGTTCCCCCTCTATGCTGTTGCAATGAACTTGCAATGTAGTGATATTATACCAACTCGAGGGCCATTTGTGAAGTGCTTATTTTCCTTTCTGCACGAAAAAAGTCTATTTTTTCCCGCCCATGGCCAGCAGCGCCTCCGTGACGCGCTCGAAGCCCATAGCTCGGCTGGCCTTCACCAGCACCGCGTCGCCCTTTTGGATCAGTTCCGGCAGCGCGGCGAGAAGCGCCTCCACGTCCGGATACCAGGGCCCGACCGCCCCGGCGGCCAGCTCCCGGGCCTCCGGTCCGCAGGCGATGACCAGCGGGCACACCGACGCGGCAAAGGCCCCGGTCTGGCGGTGCAGCGCGCCGCTGCTCCGACCCAGCTCCCGCATGTCCCCCAATATGGCCACGTGCCGTCCGGGCAGGTGCGCCAGGCTCTCCAGAGCGCTCTTCACACTGGTGGGATTGGCGTTGTAGCAATCGTCCAGCACGGTGAGGTGCTCCGTCTCCACCACCCGGCCCCGGCTGCCCACCGTCTCATAGGCCGCCACGCCCCGGGCGATCTGCTCGTCGGTCAGACCTAGCTCCAGACCCACCGCCGCCCCCATCAGAGCCGCATAGACCATGTGGTCCCCAAAGGCCGGGATGCGCACCGGGATGCGCCGCTGCCCGGCCAGGATGACGCATTTCATCCCGGCGGGTCCGTCGCTCTGCACGTCCGCCGCTCGCACATGGCAGCCTTCGCCCAGCCCGAACAGCACCGTTCGGCGGCCAAAATCGTGTCCTCGCAGCAGCGCGTCGTCGCCGTTGGCGATGACGACCCCGTCCTCCTTCATGCAGGACACCATCTCCCCCTTGGCCCGGAGCACGCCGGGGCGGTCTCCTAGAAACTCCAGATGTGCGTCGCCGATGATCGTATACACGCCGATGTCCGGCCGCACCATCTCCGCCAGGCGGGTCATCTCCCCAAAGCCGGAGATGCCCATCTCCACCACCGCGGCCTGGTGCTCTTCCCGCAGGCGGAACAGGGTCAGGGGCACGCCCAGCTCGTTATTGAAATTTTTCTCCGTCTTCAGCGTATCGAATCTGGCGGAGAGCACTGCGGCGATCATCTCCTTGGCAGTGGTCTTGCCCACAGAGCCCGTCACACCGACGAAGGGGATGGAGAAGCGGCCGCGGTACCAGGCCGCCAGCGCCCGGAGCGCCGCCTGGGTGTCAGGCACCTGTATCTGGGCCACCGGGGCATCCGTGAACCGCTGGCACAGCACGCAGGCCGCGCCTTTTTCCGCCGCCTGGGGGATGAAATCATGGCCGTCCACCCGTGCGCCGGGGATGGCCGCAAAGAGACAGCCGGGCTGGATGGTCCGGCTGTCTGTGATGACGGATGTGATCTCCCCCGTGGGGAGCGTGCCGCGCAGCGCGCCGCCTGTGACGGTGAGAACGACGGAGGGGGTCAGCTCTTTCATGAGGACACCTGCCTTACTGATATTTCTTCAGGGAAGCCTGGATCAGCCGATCGCAGAGCTGGCCGTAGCTCATGCCCATGGCGGCGCCCATCCGGGGAATGAGGCTGGTGGGGGTCATGCCCGGCAGGGTGTTGGCCTCCAGGCAGTAGAAAACGCCGCTCTTGTCCATGATGAAGTCCACCCGGCCGTAGGCCTCCAGCCCCAGCGCCGCATAGACCCGCTCCGCCAGGGACTGGATGGCGGCGGTCTCAGCCGCCGTGATGGGCGCCGGGCAGGGCTCGTCGGTCAGGCCGGGCTGGTATTTGTTCTTATAGTCATAAAACCCCGTCTTGGGGATGATCTCCGTCACGGGCATAGCCTTGCCGTCCAGCACGCCCACGGTGAGCTCCCGCCCATCGATGAACCGTTCGGCCAGCACGCTGTCCTCATAGCGGAAGGCCAGCGCCAGCGCCGCGCCGTACTCCTCGGGGCTGCGCACGATGGTGGTACCCACGCTGCTGCCCCCGGAGCAGGGCTTCACCACGCAGGGGAACGGGGGCATCGCCGCGCTCTCCTCCCCCCGGCGGACCGTGATGCTCTCCGCCACGGGCACGCCCGCCTGGCGCAGCACGGTCTTGGTGAGGGCCTTATTCATGGCCAGGGCGCTGCCCAGATACCCGCTGCCGGTATAGCGCACGCCGTTGATATCGAAATAGGCCTGGAGCTTGCCGTTCTCCCCCTCGTCGCCGTGCAGGGCCAGAAAGGCGATGTCCGCCGCCTGGCAGATATCCAGCACCCGGGGGCCCACCAGCCCCTGACCGGGCCGCATGGCACGCACCGCGTCCAGGTCAGGCGCGTTGGCGCCCACGGCAAAGTGGCCTGTGTCGTCCTCTGTGGTGAATACGTCGTCCACGCTGGCATAAGGCTCCGTCCAGCCCAAAAACAGGTCCACCAGCGCCACACAGTGGCCCTGGCCACGCAGCGCCCGGGCGATACCGATGCCTCCGGACAGGGACACGTCCCGTTCATTGGACAGCCCTCCGCATACGACCGCTATCTTCATCCATACGCCTCCTCACAGAAGATTCCAATTCTGTATTTTATCATATCCGCGGGATTCGCGCAATTATATTGTCATTTTTTCAAAATTATGTTAAGATACCACCAGTGTGTATACGCAGGAAGGACATAAGACATGCCATACATTGTCATCGACCTGGAGTGGAACCAGGCTATGAGCGCCAAATCATCCGTTTTCAACCATCTGCCCATCCATCTGCGGGGCGAGATCATCCAGATCGGCGCGGTGAAGCTGAACGACGACTTCACCCCTGGAGATGAATTTCAGTGCGACGTGAGCCCGGTGTGGTTCAAAAAGATGCACTACAAGGTGAAAAAGCTCACCGGCTTTGACAATGCCCGTCTGGCCCACGGCATCGGCTTTCCCCAGGCGCTGGAGCAGTTTTTATCCTGGTGCGGGCCGGACTGCACGTTCATGACCTGGGGCTACGACGACAGCGGCATCATGGAGCAGAACTGCATCATCCACGACCTGGATATCGACTGGATGGGCCAGTGGATCAACCTGCAGCTCATCTATAACATGCTCACCGAGGACCCGGACCGGAACCAGAAGTCCCTGGAGACAGCCATGGAGCACTTCGGCATCGAACAAACTCGCATCGCCCACGATGCGCTGGGCGACGCCTACAACACTGCGCTGGTCTGCTCCCGGCTGGACCTGCGGCGGGGGCTGGACAACTACGAGCACCTGGTCCGCCAGCTGTCCCGCAACACCCACGGCGGCGACAGCCATTCCGACGGCCCGGAGCCGCTGGAGCACAACGTCTCCCCCTCCTATCCCACCCGGGATGCGCTGTGGGAGGACGTGGAGAAGGCCCAGGCCGTCTGCCCGGTGTGCGGCAAGGCTCTGGAGCGCACCCGCTGGGTCAGCCAGGGGGACCAGCGCTATATGTCCCTGGCCACCTGCGACGAGCACGGCGCCTATCTCTGCCGCATCCGTCTTCGCCACGACGAGCTTGGCTCCTGGTACGCCAACCGCCTGCTCTACCAAGCGGACGAGGAGATGGTCGTCAGCTTCCAGGAACGCCAGGCCCACCCCCGCCACCGCAGACGCCGCTCCAAAAGATCCACATGATAGACAGTGAATAGAGAAACTGACCGCCCCGGCACAGCGCCGGAGCGGTCGTTGTATCATGTTGTTCGGTTCCGGCGCAAGCCGGGAGCACGACCGATATTCGGGATATAACAGCGCGAAGTGTCTTGTCTCAGGCCCGGGGATGGGCCTTGTTGTAAATATCCTTCAGCTGCTTTTTGACCAGCTGGGAGTATATCTGGGTGGAGCTGATGTCCGCGTGGCCCAGCATCTCCTGGATGGAATGCAGGTCGGCGCCGTTCTCCAGCAGATGGGTGGCGAAGCTGTGGCGCAGGGTGTGAGGCGTGATGTCCTTGTCGATGCCCGCCTTCTGCTGGTAGCTCTTGACGATCTTCCAGAACCCCTGGCGGCTCATGCGCTCGCCGTTCACGTTCACGAACAGAGCCCGTTCGCTGGGCGAGGCGATCATCTCGCCCCGGATGAACTCCACATAATCCTTTAGCGCCTTGATGGCCTTGGGATACAGGGGGATGGCCCGCACCTTGTTCCGGCCCCGGCAATTGATGATGCCCGCGGACAGGTTCACGTCGGACACATCCAGTCCGATGAGCTCGCTGACCCGGATGCCCGTGGCGTACAGAAGCTCCAGCATGGCCCGGTCCCGATAGCCCTTGCGGTCCGTGCACTCCGGCTGGGCCAGCAGCAGCTCCACCTCCTGGGCCGTCAGGATCTCCGGCAGCTTATGGGTGGCCTTGTCCGGCACCAGCCTGCCCGTGGGGTTCTGCTCCACGAAGCCGTGCATCTTCATCCACACGTAGAAGTTTTTCAGAGAAGCGATGTTCCGGGACACCGTGGCGATGGATTTGCCCTGGGCGCGGAGACCGTCGATGTATTCGCACAGCTCCTCCTCGCCCGCCGTGACATAATCCGTGCCGCCCGCCGACTCCAGGTATTCGCCGAACTGCCGGATGTCCCGCAGATAGGAACTGAGCGTATTCTTGGAAGCCTTCTTCTCATCGGCAAGATAGCGCTCGTATTTGCTCAGACACTCTGAATTTGTCACAGTGGCCACGCTCCTCCATGTCGTTTGACATAATCATTGTGAAACCACTATAATACAAATTCAGGTTGTAATCAAGCATTTTTTACGAAAAATGTCATTTTTGTAACTTTTAACGGAAAATTACGTCAACTCATTCTCTAAAATAGTTACATTTTGTAATCTTATCAAGCCGCTTTTCCGATAAGTTGGCCACTGATAGTATCAATAGTTACAAAATATAGCGATATTTTGTGTAACTGTAATCATTTTAAGGCTTCCAAATCTAATAACTATTCGTTATCAAAAATGACGAATGCGCCTGCGGTGATGTGCATTATGACGAACCGACAGCATCGCTCCGGCCGCGCCCCCTGCCGCGACGGCCCCCGCCAGGCAGGCCAGCCACATGCCGAAGGCACAGTTTTTCCCGCCCAGGGCGCACAGCAGCGCCGCCAGCAGGACATACGCGGCGGCCACCGCGCCCCCTGTGGCCAGCACTTCCCGGCCCCGGGCCCGGCCGATGATGGCCGTCACGGCCAACACGGACAGTCCGGCCGCCCCTAGGGCATATATCCACCCGTACCGCTCCGGCAGCGTCTCCCCTCCTACCAGCAGCGCCCCGGGCAGCATGAGCAGCGCCGTCAGCGCCAGCGCGCCGCCCACGCCCATAGCGGCGCAGACGGCAAAGGACCTCTTTTTCAGAAATGACAGCATAAAACATCCCTCCGCGATCAGACTGGTACAGCCTATTCGCGGAGGGATGGGTTCATGCTTGATGGGGAAAACTCAGTTCTGGGGCTCCTCGGTCTGCTTGCCCACGCTGGAGATGGACCACTTCATCAGCTGGATGCGAACCCGATCCTCGCTGGTCTCGATGACGATGGCGTTATCGTTCACATGGACCACCTTCCCGGTGATGCCGCCGATGGTGGTGATGGTGTCGCCCACGCTCACGCCGTCGCGCATCTCCTGGGCCTTCTTTTTCCGCTTGTTCTCCGGGCGGATCATGAAGAAGTAGAACACCGCGATGAGCACCACCATCATGATGATCATGCTCATGCCGCCCCCGGCGGCAGCGGCGTCGCCCGACGCGTCGCCCGTGGCAGCGGGCGCGCAGCCGGAGACCATGAACGCGGCCACGGCGACCATCAGCAAAAGGGCGCTTGCCCTGAAAAGACGAGAAAGTTTCATTTGAATACCTCCAAAATAAGTGCCTCTATTATATAGGCGTTTATATCCTCGTGTCAAGAAGTTTGGCATATTTTGCCCGGTAGGCGGCAAAGGTCCCCGCCTCCAGCGCCTGGCGTATCTCGGCCAAAAGGTTATTGTAAAACCACAGATTGTGCATCACCGCCAGGCGCAGGCCCAGTGTCTCTCCGGCTTTGAAGAGATGGCGCACATAGGCGCGGCTGTACCGCCGACAGACCGGGCAGCCGCATTCGGGGTCGATGGGGCTCTCGTCCCGGGCATAGCGCTCGTTTTTCAGGTTGATGATCCCCTGTCTGGTGAACAGATGGGCGTGGCGGCCATTCCGGGCGGGCATCACGCAGTCAAATAGGTCCACCCCCCGCCAGACGCCCTCGATGATATTCCCCGGTGTTCCCACTCCCATGAGATACCGGGGGCGGTCGGCAGGCATATGCTCCTGGACCAGCTCGATGGTGTCATACATCTGCTGGTGGGTCTCCCCCACCGCCAGACCACCGATGGCGTAGCCGGGCAGGTCCAGCTCCGCGATGGCCTTCATGTGCTCCACCCGCAGGTCCGGATAGACGCCTCCCTGGTTGATGCCAAAGAGCATCTGCCCCGGATTCACCGCGTCCGGCTCAGCGTTATACTCAGCCAAGGCCTTCTTGCACCGGACCAGCCAACGATAGGTACGCTGGGTGGCCGCCTCGAAATACTCCCGGGGAGACGGTATCTTCACACACTCGTCGAAGGCCATGGCAATGTCGCTGCCCAGGTTGGCCTGGATGCGCATGCTCTGCTCCGGGCCGATGAACAGATGGCGGCCATCCACATGGCTCTGGAAGGACACGCCCTCCTCGGTGATCTTTCGCAGGCCCGCCAGGGAGAATATCTGGAACCCGCCGCTGTCCGTGAGGATGGGGCCGTTCCAGGCCATGAACTTATGCAGCCCTCCCATGTCCCGGATCAGCTCGTCCCCGGGGCGGACGTGGAGGTGATAGGTGTTGGACAGCTCCACCTGGCAGCCGATCTCCTCCAGGTCTCTGGCGGAGAGCCCGCCTTTGATGGCAGCCACGGTCCCCACGTTCATAAAGGCCGGGGTCTGCACCGTACCGTGGGGCGTGGTGAACTCCCCCCGCCGGGCGTGGCCCTCGTCCTGTTTCAAAAGTCTGTACATACGCCCCTCGCAAATGTCATATTTCAGCTCTGGCCCCGCAGACGCAGGACCATCTGCACCGCTGTGGAGCCGTCCGGCTTCTGGATGAGGAAATGGAACCCCTCCCCGTCCTGCCGACGGTATACGGACAGATCCTCCCCCTCCCGGCAGGCAGCGCTGTAGGCGATCTCCGCCTCGGCGATATCCATGCTCTCCAGCTCGGCCACGGAGAAGGTGCCCATGAGCATGCGCACATAGGCCACGTTGTTCATATGCCGCCCGGTGTCGATGTCCCGGGAGCCCACAGTGTAGTGGGTCAGCAGGTTCTCCGGCTCCGGCTTTTCCTTAAAGCGGGTGAAGGGCTCGGCGCACACCCGCTCCGGCAGCGGCGTCATATCCACCGGATAGCCGAAGGCGTCGGTCCGCAGCATCCGGCCCGTGTCTATATCCTGGGCCACCCACTCGGTGCGGCCTTCCGCCAGGGTCTCGCCGTCCATAGTCAGGGTATAGAAGCGGTTGCACTTCACATGCTCCGGCGCCCCCGGCCAGGTCCTGACCCTGACCGTATCCTGCAGGCCCGGCGTCTTATACAGGCGCACCCGGGTCCGCACCGCCAGCCAAAAGGCCCTGTGGGACAGCATCTGTTCATAGCCCACGCCGATGTACTGCGCGTGCTCCGCCGCCAGGTCCATGAACAGGTCGAACAGACCCGCCATTTTCAGCTTGCCCCGGGCGTCCAGCTTGCTGGTGAGCAGCACTTCCTCTTTCTCCAGATAGTTTTGCATGTCTCCTCCCGATAAAAATCGGCTTCCTTCTCAGGAAGCCGGATGTTTCAGTCGCTCCAGAGGACGATCTGCCCCGTCTCGCGGGTCTTGTCCAGGTCGATGAGCCGCTGGTTCCGGGAGCCCCGGAACCGGAGCCCCACCTCGTGGTACTTCTCCACGAAGGGCCCGTCCACCAGCACGTCGATCATGCCCAGCATCTCGTCTGTCACCTCGCAGCGGGGGTGGCTCCCATCCCGCAGCAGGTCCTCATAGAGAAAACCTGTGAAGGCCCATACGGTCTTCTGGGGACAGGCCTCCCGGACCCGGTGGAGAAAGGGCGTCAGCGCCCGCTGGTTCTCCGGCTCGAAGGGGTCCCCGCCCAACAGCGTCAGACCGTTGATGAAGCTGGGCGCGAGCATTTGCAGCAGCTCGTCCTCTGTCTCGGCGGTGAAGGGCTCGCCGTAGGCAAAATCCCACGTCTCCGGCTGGAAACAGCCGGGGCATCGGTTGGTGCAGCCGGACACGAACAGCGTCACCCGCACGCCGATGCCGTTGGCGATATCACAATTTTTGATCTGACCGTAATGCATGCTTTACAGATGCAGGACCCGGTCCTTGATCTCCTGGGTGCGGCCCTGGTTCCAGAACTGGGTGCCGATGTAGCCGCAGG